>NZ_JBLLJM010000003.1:0-475678 GCF_053543495.1 Camelimonas sp. ID_303_24 | reverse complement strand
GAATGTCGATCAGTCCTAGTCCCCGTCCAGTTTCCCCAGACGCTGGCCGATCTCGCCGATCTCGCCCGACAACCGGTCAAGACGGCCAGACAGGCTGTCCCTGACCGCAGCCGCCGACGCCGGAAACTCGACCAGCACGCGCCGAACCATGTCGCGGGACAGAACCATCACCGTGGTTGCTTCTGCAGCCTCGGCCCGCACGGCGCGCTCCGTGTCCACATACATGGCCATTTCATCGAGCAGATCGCCAGGCCTCGCTTCCGCGCGAACATCCAGAGCCAGATCAGCAAGAATCACGCGGCCGGAGAGGATAGCGACGGCGCCCTCCGCCACTTCGCCCACGTCGAACAGCAGATCTCCTGGCTGAAGCGTGGCGTGCGTCGCCGCGAACGCCAGCAGACGCAGGGCGTCCGGCTCAAAACCATGCAGTGCAGGCATTCGCGCCAATATGGCGACGTCCTGGTCCAGTGACATCAGCTACCAGCCGCCCGCTTCCTGAAACTGCCACAGCCCGGGCAAAATCCGTTCAAGCCGGATGGGATTTTGCCCTATCTCTCTGACCGGATATTTTTTTGAATGCAAAGTTGCGTCAACCCTGCCGGATACCGCGCTCACTGCGCAGCCGGCATTCTCTCACATCGCCACTATGGCGCCAGCCTGTATCCCCCAGCTTCGGTGACAAGGATCCGCGCCCGCGCCGGATCTTCCTCAATTTTCTGACGCAACCGGTAAATGTGGGTTTCCAGAGTGTGCGTGGTGACGGTCGCATTGTAACCCCACACTTCCTGAAGCAGGGTCTCGCGGCTGACCACCTTGCGGTCGGCGCGATACAGGAACCGCAAAATCGCCGTCTCTTTCTCCGTCAGCTTCAGCTTGGAGCCGCGATTGTTGACCAGGAGCTTGGCGCTGGGCCGGAAGGTGTAAGGGCCGATGGTAAAAACCGCGTCCTCACTGGCCTCATGCTGTCGCAGCTGGGCCCGGATCCGCGCCAGCAGCACCGCGAACTTGAATGGCTTGACGACGAAGTCATTCGCGCCCGCGTCAAGGCTCAAAACCGTGTCGGTATCCGTATCGTAACCGGTGAGTACGATAATCGGGCTCTTGAACCCGTTCTGGCGCATCACCTTGACAGCATCGCGGCCGTCCATGTCGGGAAGCCCCAGATCCATGACGACGAGGTCGACCCGACGGTCCCTGACCCGTTCGATCGCGGCGCTGGCCGTTTCGGCGCCCTCCACGGTAAACTCGTCATTGAGCAGCAACTGCTCCGACAGGGTGTCCCGCAGATCCTTCTCGTCATCGACGATGAGAATGTGGCTACGATGGCTCAAACGATTCTCTCCCAGACGGCGTCAGCCCACAGGTAGACCAGGTGGCGACCTTCAGGCAACATCGTCCCCGCAGGTCAGCCGGGCTGCGGCTGTTGCTACTCAAGACGTCCAGCATGAAAAAAATTACGCGCGTCGTTGTTTATCAAACTCCAGGTAATCACAAAAACGCAACCCTGATTGCAGGTTTCATGCGCTTTCCATGCGTAATAGGCCGGCGCGGCCGGCGACCTCAGGCGCTGAAAACTGAAGGTGATGGCGTAACGCCCCAGGGACGCTTCCGCGCCCGCAAGATTTTCTACCGGGCCGATCGGGTCCAGAGACCCATTACCACCCTCCCCCTTGCCCCGTTGCGGCGGAGTGACGGCTGGTGCGATGCGGCGGGAGCCGGGGCCTACAACCGCCATGTCAGACTGCCATGCAGATATGGTTGTGAACAGATGTGGCGGGAGGATCATCTCTATGATCTTGTTGTTGAAATCGACCACAACCTGCGCCCGCGCGTCCAGGGAAGAGGCAGCGCCGTGTTCATCCACCTGATGCATCCGGAGCGATCGCCCACCCAGGGGTGCGTCGCCCTGCGTCCACGCGATCTGCGCCTGCTGTTACGCCTGATATCCCCGGAAACGGTGATTGAAATCCGCTAGTTCACCTGTCGACGGCCGCGGTGGTCGCCTGGTCCTTCATCGACAGGTGAATGTTCACATCTTCGCGAATCGGCTGGGGATAGCTGCTGCACGAACGAAAACGCTCAGCCCCTGGACCCGAAGATGGCGCTGCCAACGCGCACATGGGTCGCGCCAAGCATGATAGCCTGTTCGTAATCACCGCTCATGCCCATTGAGAGCCGGGACAGACCATTGCGCGCGGCAATCTTGCCGAGCAAGGCAAAGTGTGGGCTCGGCGGATCCTGCACCGGCGGTATGCACATCAGCCCGGCAACCTCCAGACCAAACTCCCCCCGGCAGCGGGCGATAAAGCTGTCAGCTTCGGCAGGCGTCACGCCGGCTTTCTGCGGCTCCTCGCCAGTGTTTACCTGGATGAACAATTCCGGCTTGCGGCCCGCCCGGTCGATTTCCCGCGCCAGCGCTTCAGCGAGACTTGGCCGGTCCAGGGTGTGAATGACATCGAACAACGCCACGGCTTCCCGCGCCTTGTTGCTCTGCAGCGGCCCGATCAGGTGAAGGGAAACGCCATCAAACTGTTCCCTGAGCGCCGGCCACTTGCCCTGGGCTTCCTGGACGCGATTTTCGCCGAACACGCGATGTCCGGCTTGCAGCACCGGAATGATCTCCCCCTGACCAAAGGTCTTGGAAACGCAGATCAGGGTGACGTCCTGCCTGTTGCGGCCGCTTTCCGCCGCGGCGCGGTCGCAGGCATGGCGGACGAACGCCAGACGCTCCGCCGCAGACTTGAGTGAAATGGAGGCCGGGGGTTCAGTGTTCATGAATGGTCTCTGGTCCGGTCTGAAGCGCCCTGGGACGCTACCTCCGCGATTGCGGCGGCTGCACCTGCGCGCGGGGTTGCAACAGATGTCGGGAACGGGGGACTCCCGCCAATACGCCAAGGCATGCCGGGAGCGCTGTGATCTTCGTACACCAGCCCCTCCCACGAGGGAAATATCGGGCCAGGCAAACGGACGTGTGGCGCCGGACGGGACCCGGCTGGCCTTTCCCTTGCAATCCCTGCAGCGCCTGTCGCGGCCTTGCGCCCGCGCCGCATTGACCCCTGCGTGCAATCATGTCCTAGTCCGCGCCAGTTTGACCCGAGCGCCCGTGAGCGCTTGCCGGGGCGGGACGCCGTCTCTGGCAGATGATGAACTGGACCAGGCTGCAAGATGACGCGCGAGCGCTACAACCCGAAGGAAACCGAACCACGCTGGCAGGCAGCCTGGGAAGAAAGACAGCTCTTCTCAACGTCGAACGACGACGGCCGCCCGGCGTATTACGTGCTCGAGATGTTCCCCTACCCTTCCGGGCGCATCCATATGGGCCACGTCCGGAACTACACGCTTGGCGATGTTCTGGCGCGTTACAAGCGCGCCAAAGGCTTTTCGGTGCTGCACCCGATGGGTTGGGACGCCTTTGGCATGCCGGCCGAAAACGCCGCGATGCAGAACAAGGTCCACCCCGGCGAGTGGACCTGGGCCAATATCGCCAGCATGCGCAACCAGCTGAAGCCAATAGGTCTGTCGCTCGACTGGGCGCGCGAGTTCGCCACCTGCGACCCCAGTTACTACAAGCACCAGCAGCGCCTGTTCATCGACTTCTACAAGGCCGGCCTGGTCGATCGCAAGACCGCCAAGGTCAACTGGGATCCGGTCGACCACACCGTGCTGGCCAATGAACAGGTCATTGATGGCCGTGGCTGGCGCTCCGGAGCCGTGGTCGAGCAGCGCGAACTGACGCAATGGTTCCTGCGCATCACAAAGTTTGCCGACCAACTGGATAGCGCCCTGGACAGCCTCGACCGCTGGCCCGAAAAGGTGCGCACCATGCAGCGCAACTGGATTGGCCGCTCGGAAGGTCTGCTGCTGCGCTTTGCCGTCGCCAATGCAGCAGCGACGCCGGGCGCGGAAGACCAGCGCGATCTGCAGGTTTATACAACCCGTCCTGACACGCTGTTTGGCGCCTCATTCATCGGCATCGCCGCCGACCATCCGCTGGCCAAGTCGCTGGCGGCGCAGAACCCGGCGCTGGCCAGCTTTATCGAAGATATCCGCAAGACCGGTACCGCCCAGGAGGCGATCGACAAGGCCGAGAAGCGCGGCTTCGACACCGGCCTGCGCGTCGCCCATCCGTTCGACCCCGATTGGACCCTGCCAGTTTACGTGGCCAATTTCGTCCTGCTGGAATACGGCACAGGCGCCATTTTCGGCTGCCCGGCCCATGACCAGCGCGACCTGGATTTCGCCCGCGCCTATGGCCTTCCGGTAACGCCAGTGGTTTGCCCACCAAACGTTGAGCCGGCTACGTTTATAATTGGGGCCGAAGCCTATGATGGCGAAGGCCGGCTGATCAATTCGCGTTTCCTTGACGGCATGTCGGCCCGCGACGCCTATGAAGAGGTAGCCCGACGCCTGGAGGCCACGCAGCTCGACGGCGCGCCAGTGGGCGAACGCAAGGTCAACTTCCGCCTGCGCGACTGGGGCATTTCCCGCCAGCGCTACTGGGGCTGCCCGATCCCGATGATCCACTGCGACGCCTGCGGCGTGACGCCAGTTCCGGTGGATCAGCTGCCAGTGACGCTGCCGGAGGACGTGAGCTTCGACAAGCCCGGCAATCCGCTCGACCGGCACCCGACCTGGGGCAAGGTTGACTGTCCGAACTGCGGCGCTCCCGCCCGTCGGGAAACCGACACCATGGACACCTTCGTTGACTCGTCCTGGTACTTTGCCCGCTTCACCGATCCCTGGAATGCTGGCGCGCCAACGACCGGGACCGCTGTGGCCAGGTTCATGCCCGTCGACCAGTACATTGGCGGCGTCGAGCATGCCATTTTGCACCTGCTGTATTCGCGCTTCTTCACCCGCGCGATGAAGGAAACCGGGCACGTCAACCTGGACGAACCGTTCACCGGCCTGTTCACCCAGGGCATGGTGGTGCATGAGACCTATCGCGACGCCAGCGGCGCCTGGACCGAGCCTGGCGACGTCCGCATTGAAGGCTCCGGCGCTGACCGCCACGCGATTCACGTGAAAACCGGCGAACCCGTCTCGATCGGCCCGATCGAGAAGATGTCCAAGTCCAAGAAGAACACGGTGGACCCGGACGACATTATCGCCGCCTATGGCGCCGATACGGCGCGCTGGTTCATGCTTTCGGACTCACCGCCCGAGCGCGATGTGATCTGGACCGATGATGGGGTGCAGGGCGCCTGGCGCTTCATCCAGCGGGTCTGGCGCGTCACCCAGGAGGTGGCTTCGCTGGACGCTGGAACCGGCACCGCCCCCTCCCCGGTCGCCAGGGCCCTGCGCAAGGCCGCCCACCATGCCATCGCCACGGTGAGCGATGACGTGGAGAAGTTGCGCTTCAACCGCTGCGTGGCCCAGATCTATGAACTTGCGAACGCAATTCAGGCGGCCATCAATAATGCCTCGGAAGCAGGCGATGGCTCGGCTGATGCGATCAATGCCCTGCGCGAAGCCAACACGGTTCTCATCCAGTTGCTGGCGCCGATGATGCCTCACCTGGCGGAAAGCTGCTGGGAGGCGCTGGGACATGAAGGGCTGGTGGCCACCGCCTCATGGCCGGTTCACGATCCGGCCATGTTGGTGGAGGATGAGATAACCTTGCCGGTCCAGGTAAACGGCAAGCGACGCGCCGACATCACCGTTGCCAGGGACGCAGACCGCGCTACCATCGAGCAGGCTGCGCTGGCGGAAGACGGGGTGAAGCGCGCCATAGGCGATGCCGCTGTGAAGAAGATCATCATCGTGCCGCAGAGGATTGTGAATGTCGTCATCTGATACCCGACGCACGGTTCGCAGCCGCCTTTGGCCCGCGCGCGCGCTGCCCTTGCTGGCGGTTGGCGTTTCCCTGGCGCTGGGCGGCTGCTTCCGTCCGCTCTACGGGACCTCAGCCACAGGCCAGAATGTCGCCGACAAACTGGCCTCCGTAGAGGTGGTGGTCGTGCCAAAAACCGCGCAGGAGCGCCTTGCCCATTACGTTGAGCAGGAATTGCGCTTCAACCTGAACGGCAGTGGACGCCCGGCCACCAAGGCATACCGGTTTGAACTGGACCTGAGCCAGGAGGTGCTGACCTCCTCGGTGAACCAGACAACAGGCCAGGCGGTCGCCGCGATTCTGCGCATCAAGGCCAACTACAAGCTGATCGAAGGCGGCTCCACCAAGGTGCTCGCCGAAGGCAGCGCCAGCGCTTCGGCCGGCTATGATCGCACGCCGCAGCGCTACTCCAACCTGCGGGCGGCGCGCGACGCGGAGATCCGGGCGTCGAAAGTTCTGGCCGAACAGTTGCAAACCAAACTGGCCGGATGGTTCGTTGCACGCCCCTGAAGGGCTTCAGGTCAGGGTGTGAACAGGTTTCGGATGGAAGCGCGCCAACAGATTGGCTGGTGCGCTTTCTCCGTGCTTAAAAGCTGTTGCGGGGGATGTTCGGGATCGACTTGCGCTGCTTTGGCGCTCCAGGAAAGTTCCTGCGCACAACCGGTCCGCTTTGGCAGTTCCTCCCTGCCCGCCCGGACCCAGATGCCCGCGATCCTGATTTCCAAAACGTTCAGACGCTTAAGACGCTGACCCGGCAGGCAGGTACTAATGGTTGCGGTCAAGCCAGCAGACATCAACGCCGTCCTGAGCCGCACGCCAGATGCCGCGGCAGTGCTTGTCTATGGTCCGGACGCAGGCCTTGTTGCCGAGCGCGTCAGCAGGCTGGTAGCTCTCGTCATCAATAATGACGACGACCCCTTTCGCCTGGTGCGTCTGGATGGGGAGACTGTTGCGGCTGATGCGATGCGGCTGGCTGATGAAGCCAATACCATCAGCCTCTTCGGCGGCAAGCGCGCTATCGTTGTTCGCGCCGGCTCAAAGAATATGGTTCCGTCCCTGAAGCCGGTTCTCGATGCGCCACCGTCCGACGCGCTGATTATTGTTCAGGCCGGAGACCTGGCGCGCACGTCACCGCTCAGAACGCTCTGTGAGCGCTCCAGAGCGGCTTTGGCCATTCCCTGCTACCCAGATGGCCCGCGCGAACTCGCTGCCCTTGTAGACGAGATTATGGCCGGCCATGGCCTGCGCATGCAAAGCGAAGCGCGGGCGCATCTTCTGTCCCTGCTGGGGGCTGACAGGCAAACTACGCGTAATGAAGTCGAGAAGTTGGCGCTCTACGCGCGCGGCGGCGGCAGCGTAAGCATCGAGGATGTTGATGCGATCTGTGGCGACGCGGCTTCACTAGCTGTCGATTCCCTTATCGACGCCACGTTTCTCGGCGATATCCAGCGTCTTGATGCGGACAGCGCCCGCCTGTTCGCAGATGGCAGTGATCCCGGCGTGCTGGTGGGTTTCCTGCTCAGGCACGGCCTGATGCTGCTGTCGGCCCGCACCCAGCTCGAGAATGGCGCTCCAGCCAGCCAGACACTTGACAGGATGCGCCTTCACTTCAAGCGCAAGGACGCCGTTGAGCGCCAGTTACGCACCTGGCCTGCCCGCGATCTGCTGCAGATTACGGGAGATCTGGGGCAGGCTGTTGCGAAATGCCGGCAGAACGCCCAGATGCGCCATGAGATCGCGCGTGTATCCATGTGGGCAGTCGCCATGCGGGCAGCGCGTCATCGTTCCCGAAACTGACAGCGCGGCTCCCGCGACCAATTCCCGGATATGCAGGGGCAGCATGCGAAAACGTGGGAACAGGTAGCTCCCGAGCCGTTCACCCCCGCAAGCGCTGGCAGATCATATCCAGCTGCTGCAACGAACTGTAGCGCAAGCGCAACTCGCCGTTATCACCATTGTGGGAAATACGGACGCGCGCGCCGAGAACATCCTCCAGAACCTTCTCAAGCGCCCGCGTATCGGCATCCTTGGGCGCGCGGGCCCGGGACCTCGCAGGGGTCGTTTCTGCCGCCTGTTCGGCCTCCTCTTGCGCGATGCGTTCCGCCTCGCGCACGTTCAGACCATTCTCGATGATTGTCTGGGCTACGGCTTCCGGATCGGCAACCGCCAGCAGGGCCCTTGCGTGCCCAGCTGTCAGATCGCCATTATTGACCAGCTTCTGGATGGAGTCAGGCAGCTTCAGCAACCGCAGCGTGTTCGCGACGTGGCTGCGGCTTTTGCCAATAATCTTGGCAAGATCGTTCTGGGTATAGCTGAAATCCTGCATGAGCTGATCGTAACCCATCGCTTCCTCGATGGGATTCAGATCGGAACGCTGCACGTTCTCGACAATGGCCAGCTCAAGCGACAGCTTGTCGTCGGCCTCAATGACGACAACGGGGATATCGCTCAGTCCGGCGCGCTGCGCCGCGCGCCCCCCCCCCCCCCCCCCCCCAGCGACGCTCACCGGCAATCAGCTCAAAAACATCGGGCAGGTTCGGCAGTTGCCGGACGACGACCGGCTGGATGACACCGCGCTCGGCAATCGAGGCGGCCAGTTCCTCCAGGTCACTTTCGGCAAAATTCCGTCGCGGATTGCGGGGATTCGGGCGCACAAATTCAATCGCGACCCGCCGCTGCCCGCGCACGCCGCTGACATCGCCCAGGGCCACGTCATTGCTGGCTTCACCGATCAGCGCCGCCAGACCACGGCCCAGCCGCGGGCGAGGTTCATCCGCCATTTCCGCCGTCCTGTAACATGTTCAAAAACCAACTGACAGCAGGCCGTCAAGCAGCCCGAATCAGACGCTCACGCGCAATCACTTCGGAAGCCAGCTTGAGATACGCCTGCGAACCTGCGCATTTGAAATCATACAGCAACGCAGGCTTGCCATGAGACGGTGCCTCGGACACGCGAACATTGCGCGGGATCACCGTGTCATAAACCTTCGGCCCCATATAGCGCCTTACGTCGTCGACCACCTGATTGGACAGATTGTTACGTGGATCGAACATGGTCAGCACAACGCCATGAATGGCCAGGCGCGGATTGAGCGCGGCCTTCACCTGCTCAACGGTTTTCAGCAACTGGCTCAATCCCTCAAGCGCAAAAAATTCGCACTGGAGGGGAACCACAACCGCATCGGACGCCGTCAGGGCATTGATGGTCAGCAGATTGAAGGACGGCGGACAATCGACCAACACATAGGTAAACGCTTCCGCGCCGTCGGCAACCACCATGGCGGCAATGGCATTCTTCAAACGCTGCGCGCGATCCCGTTCTGCGGCAATGCCAAGCTCCACGCCAAGCAGGTCCAGCGTAGAAGGAGCCACCCAAAGCCCTGGAACTGCGGTCTCCTGAGCACAATCGGACAGGGATACACCGTCCATCAGCACGTCATAGGTCGAAAGCCGCCGCGCCCGAACATCAATTCCGAGGCCGGTAGAGGCATTACCCTGGGGATCCAGATCAACAATCAGAACCCGCTCGCCGATAGCAGCAAGCGCCGTGCCAAGATTGATCGCGGTCGTCGTCTTGCCAACCCCACCCTTCTGGTTAGCCAAAGCAAGCACGCGTGGCATTGCTCGCGCACTGGAATCAGTCGTAGCCCCATCGGGCAGAGTGAGAGCTGGTTTATCCGAGACAACCGTCGTCATGGCGTCGTTTCCCTGATTGACCTGACCTGCACAATCCGCGCCGCACTGTCTGTCCGACTCGTAATCAAATCGTGCTCCATACTCCAGGATATGGATGCATGGGTCAACTCCGACACAACATCTTGTCCCTTTGGAAACAGTGCGATAGCGCCACTTCTCAACACGTCTTTCGACCATTCGATGAGTTGCGAGAGCGGCGCCAACGCCCGGGCGGTCACCACATCCGTGACGCCGACAAACTCCCCAATGCAGGCCTCAACCCGCTTCTGATGAACCGTAGCTGAAGCTCCGGTCAGCCTGATGACATGGCGCAGAAAGGCGCATTTTCTGGCGTTGGCCTCGACCAGGTGAATATGCCCGCCAGCCTCGGCAAGCAGAATCCCAAGCATCACGCCCGGGGCTCCACCTCCGGAACCAAGATCAATCCAACGTCGAGCATCTGGAGCCAGCGTGAACAGCTGTACTGAATCGATAACGTGGCGACGCCAGGCATCCTGGAGCGTCGAGTTGCTGACCAGATTCTTGGCCTTTTGCCACCGGAACAGTTCATCGACATAAATGCCGAACCTGGTTATCGTTTCACGTGAAACAATTCCAAGAGCAGACAACGCTTCAAGATCAGCTTCGCTAGCCTGATGAACTGGCGTCATGCAACTGGCCCCTGAGATGAAAACTTCCGGACCATAGCAGACAGCAACGTCAGCGCGGCAGGCGTAATGCCTTCAATACGGGCGGCCTGACCGATCGTCCCCGGCTTAACAGCATCCAGCTTCGCCTGAATTTCCGCTGACAGACCGGGAATGGAGAAGCTCATATCCCGAGGGATGACAATCGCCTCCGAACGTCGGAATGCCGAAATATCCGCCTGTTGCCGATCCAGATAGACCGCATAAGTCGCATCGGTCTTGAGACGTTCCCTTGATGCTTCCGGCGCTGTCAAAAGGCGGGAATCAATCGCAGCAATCTGTTCAAAAGAACAATCCGGCCGTGACAGAAGCTCCATGGCGCTTCGGCGAACACCGTCACGATTCACCCTGATGCCGATCTGTTCGGCCTCATTCGGCGTCAGGGTCGTCGCTTGCAATATCTGGCGAAGCTCATCCAGGCGTCGCTGCTTCTCGCCAAAATGCCGGGCTCTGCTTGCTCCCACACACCCAATTTCCATCCCAAACGACGTCAGCCGTTCATCGGCGTTGTCTGCCCGCAGGCTCAACCGATACTCCGCCCGGGACGTAAACATGCGATATGGCTCAGTGACCCCATTCGTCACAAGGTCATCTATGAGCACACCAATGTATGATCGACTGCGGTCAAAATACACAGGATCCAGAGCGCCAGCGGTACGCGCTGCATTGATACCAGCAACAAGCCCCTGCGCAGCTGCTTCCTCATACCCAGTCGTGCCGTTAATCTGTCCCGCAAGATAGAGACCCGGAACAGACCGAACGGCGAGCGTTGCATCCAGTGATCGTGGGTCGACAAAATCATACTCGACAGCATAGCCAGGCCGAACGATACGCGCCTGTTCCAGACCATCCATAGTGCGAATAAAGGCTTCCTGAACATCAGCAGGAAGCGAGGTGGAAATGCCGTTGGGATACACAAGGGGGCTATCAAGTCCTTCCGGCTCAAGAAAAACCTGATGGCTCTCCCGATCGCCAAAACGGACAACCTTGTCCTCGATTGATGGGCAGTACCGCGGTCCCCTACCGGTAATATCGCCGGAATACATCGGCGCCCGATGCAGGTTCTCCCGAATGAAATCGTGGGTCCGGCTATTTGTCCGGGTAACACCGCACGCCACCTGAGGATTGCGAATGGCCTCGGTCAGTTCGGAGAATGGCTCTGGCGGCGCATCCCCTTCCTGTAACTCCAGGTTATGCCATGCAATCGAACTGGTATCGATGCGGGCTGGCGTGCCAGTCTTGAGACGCCCCATCGACAATCCTAATGAGCGCAGGCTATCAGCCAGTGCGACAGACGGCTTCTCACCTATCCGGCCGGCGGCATGCTTCTCATCACCAATATGGATCCGCCCGTTCAGGAACGTCCCCGTCGTCAGGATGCAAGCTTCACAGCGAAGAGTCCGGCCATCAGCAAGCTGCACGCCAGCGACGCGCCCGTCACGAAGCAAGAGTTGACTCGCCTCGCCAATCACAACATCCAGATTGGATCCATAGGCGCCGAGCAGAGATCTCACAGCTTGTGAATACAACTTCCGGTCCGCCTGAGCACGGGGCCCACGCACGGCGGGACCTTTCCGTCGATTCAGGACGCGGAACTGAATGCCGCCAAGGTCAGCAGCCAAACCCATCAGACCGTCAAGGGCATCGATTTCGCGAACCAGATGTCCCTTGCCCAAACCGCCGATAGCCGGATTGCAGGACATGACGCCGATATTATCTTCGGCCAGCGTGACAATGGCGGTTCTTGCGCCTACGCGTGCAGAAGCTGCAGCAGCCTCCGCTCCCGCATGCCCTCCACCAATTACCAAAACATCATAGGAAACCGTATGCACGATAACTCCTGTTTCACGTGAAACACGTAAAACCACCTGAAAAACCTGAAGGACCTTATCACTTTCCGATGCAGAACGCTGTAAAAATTCGATCCAACACGTCATCGGGGCGTGCATGCCCTGTAATGCATCCGAGCTGAAATATCGATTGGCGCAAATCCTCAGCCCACAGTACGAGCGAGGACCAATCACCGGTCCCCTCCCCTGCAGCGCCCGGCAGCCGACCCAAAGCATCTACTGCCAACGTAAGCGCGTCCCTATGCCTGCGGCGGGTAATGCAAATCGACTCGGTCGAAACTGAATCGGGAAGCGTCTGTTGAATCAAAGATATAAGCGCATCTATGCCGTTGCCAGTAACAGCCGAGATCGAAACCGCGCCATCAGAAGTCAAGGTCAAGGGCTCCGGCGTCGGAACACGATCGATCTGGGTCAGAACACGAATAACTTTCGACCTTGAGATAACTTCCGGCTCAGGACCATCGAAATTCCTCTGTGCAACCGCCGATTGAAGCCAGAGAACGACGTCTGCCGCCGCAAGTTCGTCGTTGGCGCGCGCTATTCCCATCTGCTCCACGACGTCATCCGACTCATGCAATCCTGCCGTATCGAAAAGCCGAACAGGCAATCCGTCGAGATCCAGACGGACTTCCAGCACATCCCTGGTGGTGCCAGGAATGTCAGTGACGATTGCCACATCCCTACCCGAAAGACAGTTCAAAAGTGTCGACTTGCCCGCGTTGGGTGGACCAGCGATAACAACCCGAAAGCCGTCCCGCACCCGTTCACCTAACTGCTGATCCCGTAGCATCCCCCGAATTTCACTCCGGACATCGGATGCTGTTGCCAACGCGGAAACGTACTGTCCCTCGCCGACGTCATCTTCGTCTGAAAAGTCGATATCCGCTTCAATGAGCGCAAGCGCGTCCAGCAACTGATCCCGCCACTTCAGCACCGGATCCCCGAGAGATCCGTAGAGCTGGGACATTGCCTGCCGACGCTGGATGGTCGTTTCGGCCTCAACGAGATCGGCCAACGCCTCCGCCTGTGTCAGGTCAAGTTTTCCCGCCAGTACAGCGCGTCTCGTAAACTCGCCTGGCTGCGCCAGACGAAGGCCAAAATGCTCCAGCTCATGCGCCAATGCTTCCACCAGGAGCATGTTGCCATGCAGATGAAACTCTCCGGCCTCCTGACCCGTTGGGCTGCTTGCGGCAGGAAAATATAGCGCCAGCACCTGATCAATGGCAGCGCCTGCACTGTCCTTCAGAATCGCAAGGGTAGCTTGGCGTGGCTCTGGCGTACGTCCGCACAGCGCAGAGAAAACGTCGGGAACACGCGGACCTGACATTCGGACAATGGCCAGTGCGCTCTTTCCTGCCGGGGTAGCTGGCGCATAAATCGTGTCCGTCTTAGAACCATACGAGAATTTCATGCCTCGAAACCCATGATTACGTGTTTCACGTGAATCACATTTAACTCCGGCGGAGCGCGCCAGGTCCCGCTCTCCTGCCAGTGACGACTATACCGGAAGTTTCCAGCCCACATTGGCATCAGCCCAAACGCAAAAACGCCAGGCCGAAGCCTGGCGCTGTTTCACGTGAATCACACCGCCATGCTTCAGGTATTCATCGAATCGAAGAATTCCGAATTCGATTTTGTCTGACGCAGCTTGTCGAGCAGGAACTCAATGGCGTCCACCGTACCCATCGGGTTCAATATCCGCCGCAACACATACATCTTCTTCAGCACATCGGCGGGAACCAGCAGTTCCTCCTTACGCGTGCCAGAGCGGGTGATGTCGATCGCCGGGAAGACGCGCTTGTCGGAAACCTTCCGGTCAAGGATGATTTCGGAATTGCCCGTTCCCTTGAATTCTTCAAAGATGACCTCATCCATGCGGCTGCCGGTGTCAATCAGCGCTGTCGCAATGATGGTGAGTGATCCGCCTTCCTCGATATTACGGGCCGCGCCAAAAAAGCGCTTCGGCCGCTGCAGGGCATTGGCGTCCACGCCACCTGTCAGCACCTTACCAGATGACGGCACGACCGTGTTGTAAGCGCGACCAAGCCTGGTAATCGAGTCAAGCAGGATGACGACATCACGGCCATGCTCAACCAGACGCTTGGCCTTTTCAATCACCATCTCCGCAACCTGAACGTGGCGGGCTGCGGGTTCATCGAATGTCGAGGAAATAACCTCGCCATTCACTGAGCGCTGCATGTCCGTGACTTCTTCCGGCCGCTCGTCAATCAGCAGAACAATCAGATAGCATTCGGGATGATTGGTCGTAATCGCCTGCGCCACGTTCTGCAGCAGAACCGTTTTACCGGTGCGTGGCGGCGCCACAATCAGACCGCGCTGACCCTTGCCGATCGGCGAGACGATATCGATAATTCGCGCCGAATAGTCCTTGCGCGTCGGATCCTCGATCTCAAGGCGGAGGCGTTCCGACGGATACAGCGGCGTCAGGTTATCGAAATGAACCTTGTGCCGGATCTTCTCGGGATCCTCAAAATTGATCGTATTGACCTTCAGAAGCGCGAAGTACCGCTCACCCTCTTTCGGGCCACGAATGGGCCCTTCAACGGTGTCGCCGGTTCTCAAGCCAAAACGCCGTATCTGCGATGGCGAGATGTAGATATCGTCAGGACCCGGCAGATAGTTCGAATCTGGCGAGCGCAGGAAGCCAAATCCGTCCTGCAAAACCTCCACAACGCCCTCACCGATGATATCGGTTTCCTGTGCGGCCAGCTGCTTCAGGATCGCAAACATCAGCTCCTGCTTGCGCATGATTGATGCGTTTTCGACCTGAAGTTCTTCCGCAGAAGCAAGCAATTCAGTAGGGGTTTTGGATTTGAGATCCTGAAGCTTGATCTCCCGCATGGGGGAATCTCTCACGAATTACAACTCCGGATGGAGTTCTTTATGGAAGGAAAATTGGCCCGCCGCCAGGTGGCGCAGGCGTCGCGGCTCGCGAACATCAAGCCATGACGCAACAATTCGGATGGCCCGGATGCGCTGGATTTCCCGTGAAACCGGTACTCACTCACACGCTGCGCGGCTTGGAGAGGAGGCTATCCATAACGCAATGCCTTAACGATAACAAGCCCATCCAGCTCATTCAAAGCCACGGCTTGATGACGACCAGCGCGACGATGCCAAGCATCAGCACCGCGGGAAGTTCATTGATGAGACGATAGAACCGGCTGGAATGGTCGTTTCGGTCCTCCTGGAATGCCTTCACCTGACGGGAAAGGAACAGGTGGAAACCGAGCAACACAACCACCAATGCAACTTTCGCGTGAAACCAGCCGTCAGTCCAGAGTTTCGCGTCCCAGGCAAGCCATGCGCCGGCAAGAACCGACGCTGTGGCGGCGGGGTTCATGATGCCCCTCAGCAGCCTGCGCTCCATGACTTTGAACGTACCGGCAGCCTCCCCATTTCGTTCAGCGTCAGCGTGATAAACAAACAGGCGCGGCAGATAAAGCATGCCGGCCATCCACGAGATGACCGCAGCAATATGGAGCGTCTTGATCCAGAGATACAACACGGGATCCTCCGTATCAGGGGCTCCTGACCAGGCGAACGAGTTCCTCGACATGCGCCACGGGCGTTGCAGGCTGGATGCCGTGGCCAAGATTGAAGATGTGTGGACCATCCCCCAGGGCGCCAAGGATGCGCCTGACGCCCTCAGCCAGCGCCTCACCGCCCGCCATTAGCGCCAGAGGGTCGAGGTTGCCCTGCACTGTCTTCTTCGGCTGTAGAGCCTTCGCAGCCCAGTTCACGTCCACGCCCCAGTCGAGCCCTAGCGCATCAACCCCGGCGATGTCCGTGAACGCCGTCAGGTTCTGGCCGACGCCACGGGCAAACACGATCACCCGCGCATGGGGCCGCTGCGACTTCACGCTGCGGACGATCCGCGTAACCGGTTCATGGCACCAGCGCTGGAACAACGCTGGCGGCAGGGCGCCGCCAAAGCTTTCGAAAATCTGGACGGCCTGGGCGCCGGCATCAATCTGCGCAATGAGATAGTTGGTCGAGGCCTCGACCAGCAAATCGATCATTGCCTGCAGGAAGTCCGGATCCTGATAGGCGATCAATCTGATCGGCGCCTGGTCCGGGGTGCCCTTTCCGGCAATCATATAGCTGGCAACTGTCCAGGGCGCGCCGCAAAAGCCAATCAGGGCGGTTGCCGCGCCTGTTTCATCCAGAAGCTGTTTCCTGACGCGCACCACCGTCTCCAGAACCGGATCCAGCTTGCCAAGATTTGCCGGAGAACCGAGAGCCGACAATCCGCCATGCCCAACGACTGGCTCAAGACGCGGACCTTCTCCCTCAGCGAACCAGACATTTTGTCCAAGCGCATGGGGGATCACCAGGATGTCGCTGAACAGGATTGCCGCATCGAAGCCGAAGCGGCGAATCGGCTGCATCGTGACTTCGGCTGCAAGCGCTGGATTGTAGCAGAGATCAAGGAAACTGCCGGCGGTTGCCCGGATCTCGCGATACTCCGGCAGATAGCGGCCTGCCTGTCGCATGAGCCAGAGCGGGGGTCTTTGCGTTTTTGCTCCGGACAATGCCTGCATGAAGAGCGATGCATCCTGGCCCATGCGCACAGCGGTCCTTTAAAAAAGAGAGATATGAATCTTTGAATCTGTTTTTTCTTTTTGGGCAGGGGATTTCCGATGCCCAATCCCGTCCACATACCATCCCCAGGCCTGGCTCCAAAGCCATCGGGACCGGACAAATGGTTAATGCATCGTAAACCCAGACGCGTTAACGGTCCGTTAATAATTATGGCGCTTTCCAGGCAAAGTTATGCACCTCCCGCGATCGCGAGATGGATTCAGCGCACAGGCGGGGCGGTGTTGAGAAAAACGTGTATGGAATCGCGCGGTCGTCAGCGCGCCTGAAAAAATGCCCGTTCATGCACAGGCGTCCACATCTATCCCCGCCGGCTGGAGGCGTGGGGGGCCAGCGCGAGGGCTCCCGGTCAGGCGCAGGCGTTGAAGATTGCTGTGGCGTGGGGTTGCCGGCGCGGTCACAATGTCGCCGCCATCGAGATCGGGAGCAGTCAATTGGGCAACCGGAGCTTTTTCCACCTTCATCTGATATCGGATTCGACCGGCGAAACCCTTATAGCGGTGGCGCGGGCCGTTTCGGCCCAATACGACGGCATATCGGCGATAGAGCACGTTTACCCGCTGGTGCGTTCGCGCTCGCAACTGGAGCGCGTTACGGACGGCATTCAGGCCGCGCCGGGAATGGTGCTTTACACCCTCGTGGATCCTGATCTGGCGCTGGAAGTGGAGAAGGTCTGCCTCGAAACCGGTTCGCCGTGTCTCTCGGTCCTATCACCAGTGGTGAACATGTTTGAAGCCTATCTGGGCGCGGCCTCACGCGGGCGTCCAGGGGCGCAGCACACCCTCAACGCCGACTATTTCAAGCGCATCGACGCCATGAACTATACGATGATGCATGACGATGGTCAGTTGGTCAGCGGTCTTGCTGACGCAGACGTCATCCTGTTTGGCGTCAGCAGAACCTCAAAGACCCCAACAAGCATCTATCTGGCCAATCGCGGCGTTAAAACCGCCAACGTACCTTATGTGCCTGGCGTTCCGGTTCCCCAGGACATGACCGAATTCCGCGGGCCGCTGGTCGTCGGACTGGTGGCCAGCGCCGAGCGCATCGTCCAGATCCGCCAGAACCGGTTGCTCAGCCTGAACGCCTCTGACAGTTCGTCCTATGTGGATGAGGACGCGGTCGCCGCCGAGATCACCGAAACCCGCAGGATCTGTGCGCGGAACCGCTGGCCGGTGATTGACGTCACGCGCCGGTCAATTGAAGAGACGGCGGCGGCTATCATGGACCTGTATCGCGATCACCGGATGCGCCAGACAAGTTCGTGGGAAGCCCGGGGCAGGGGCGCTGCGACAGGACAGACCCCATGATGACACGAGGGAATGGATGACAAACGGGCTCTGGCTTGCTGACGCGCCGCTGGTGCTGGCGTCAGGCAGCGCAACGCGTCGCGAGATGCTGGAAGCGGCTGGCATCCCTGTGGAAACCAGCCCGGCCCTGATTGATGAGCGCGAGGTGGATGGCGCGGCGCGGCGCGCTGGCGCTTCGGCGGTGACCGTCGCGTCATTGCTGGCCCGGGCCAAGGCCATGGAGGTTTCGGCCCGTTATCCGGGACGGCTGGTGCTCGGCGCCGACCAGACCCTGGCGTGTGCGGGGCGGCAGTATGACAAGCCGGCGGATGCGGCTGAGGGGAGGGCGCATCTGGCCGCATTCTCCGGACGCGCCCATCAGCTCCATTCCGCTGCGGCTCTGGTCAAGGATGGCAAGGTTGTTGCAGAAGCCCGGTCATCTGCCGAATTGACCATGCGGCGCCTGGGGGCCGAATTCATTGCCGCTTACGTGGCTGCTGTTGGCCCGAAAGTCATGACGAGTGT
The DNA here is from genome assembly GCF_053543495.1 of Camelimonas sp. ID_303_24. NCBI lineage: Bacteria > Pseudomonadati > Pseudomonadota > Alphaproteobacteria > Hyphomicrobiales > Chelatococcaceae > Camelimonas > Camelimonas sp. ID_303_24. The sequence goes on along the minus strand of NZ_JBLLJM010000003.1, from coordinate 457,176 downwards.
TGGCGGTTATCAGCTGGAGGGACTTGGCTCCCAGCTGTTTGATCACATTGATGGTGATCATTTCACCATTCTTGGCCTGCCGCTGCTGCCCCTGATGGGGCATCTGCGGGCGGCGGGCTACCTGGCGGAGTAAGACGTGGAACAGGCAGACAATGTTGCGCGGGCATGCGTTATCGGCGACCCGATTTCCCATTCGCGCTCGCCGCTGATTCACGGCCACTGGCTGGAGCGCCTGGGGATTTCAGGCGCTTATGACCGGCGCCGCGTGGCCGTCGGCGAGGTCGCGGCATTTTTGCAGGAGGTCCGCGCCGGCAGGCTGCGCGGTGGCAACGTGACGGTTCCCAACAAGGAGGAGGCGGCGCGCCATGTCGACGCCCTCACAGAAACAGCCCGGCGTCTTGGCGCCGTCAATACCGTCTGGGAAGACAACGGCAAGGTTTGGGGTGACAACACCGATGTCACCGGCTTTCTCGCCAATCTTGATGAGCGCAGTCCTGGATGGGACCGCAAGCCGGAAAAAGCGATTGTGCTCGGCGCCGGGGGCGCGGCGCGCGCCATCATTTACGGATTGCAGACGCGCGGCTTTCGCGAGATCGGCATAGCCAACCGTTCGCTTTCGCGCGCCCGCGAAATAGCCGGCGAATTGCAGTCGCCAGGTGAACGGCAACTCGTCCCGATTGATTGGGAGGCGCGATCCGGCGCACTGGAAGGGGCGACTTTTCTGGTTAACACCACGTCGCTGGGCATGACCGGTCAGCCGCCGCTGGATATTTCCCTGGATGCCTTGCCCATCGGGGCGGTCGTGCACGATATCGTCTATGCGCCGCTGGAAACGGACCTGCTGCGCGCTGCGCGGCAGCGCGGCAATCCAGTCGTGGATGGCCTTGGCATGCTGTTGCATCAGGCCGCGCCTGGTTTCGCCCGCTGGTTTGGTCAGAAACCGCAGGTGACCGATGAACTTCGCCAGCTGATTATCAACGACGTGAACAGGAGCGCGGCATGACCTTCATTCTCGGACTCACCGGCTCAATTGGTATGGGCAAATCGGCGACCTCCGCCATGTTCCGTGAAATGGGCGCATGGGTGTACGATGCCGATGCGGCGGTGCACGCCATTTACGCCGGCCCGGCGACGCCGCTGGTTGAAGCCGCGTTTCCAGGTGTGGCCGATGCAAATGGCGTGGTGAATCGCGAGCGGCTTGGCGCCGCCGTTCTGGGTGATCCTGTGGCGCTGAAGCGTCTTGAGGGCATTGTCCATCCGCTATTGCGTCAACACCAGCTTGATCTGGTTCAGCAGGCTGTTGATGCCAGTGTCGCGGTGTTGGTGATGGATGTGCCGCTGCTGTTCGAGACTGGCGGAGACCGCCGCTGCGATGCGGTGGCCGTGGTCAGCGCCGATCCAGAAATCCAGCGCGAGCGGGTTCTGGCGCGTCCGGGCATGACAGCCGAAAAATTTGAAATGATTCACGTGAAACAGATGCCTGACGCCGAGAAGCGACGCAGGGCCCATTTCATCATCGACACAGGACATGGGTTCGACCATGCCCGGCTCCAGGTGAATGATATCCTCAAAGCCATCGCCGGACGCGAAGGCGCCGCAGCAAAGCAGTTGCTTGCCGCCGCCTGAGGTTAGCCGCCGCCGAAGGCCTTGAAGATGGACACGGGCGCGGGGCAGGCTTTCGCGAAGCCGCCGTCAGCGCCCTTCCGATCAGACGGGACCGTCTGATCGACCAGAATTTGCTCACAATAAGGATGCAGGAGCCTTTTCCGACCCATCCTCATCGGAAACGGCTCTAATGCCAGTTCGCAATCCGGAGATCAGCCTTGAAGCTCAGGGAGATCGTTTTCGATACGGAAACCACGGGCGTTGACCCCAACAAGGGCGATCGCATCGTCGAGATTGGCTGCGTTGAAATTCTCGATCATCTCCCGACCGGCAAGACCTATCATTGCTATATCAACCCGCAGCGTGACATGCCGGCCGAAGCGTTCGCCGTCCATGGATTGAGCGCGGAGTTTCTGTCGGACAAGCCGGTTTTCGCGCTGGTGGCCGACGATTTTCGCGCCTTCATTGGCGATGCGCCGCTGGTCGCCCACAACGCCCAGTTCGACGTGAATTTCATCAACGCCGAGTTTGCGAGACTCGGCGTTCCGGCGCTCGACCCGGGGCGCATTGTCGACACGCTGGTCATCGCCCGCCGCAAGCACCCAGGCGCCAACAACTCGCTTGATGGCCTCTGCTCGCGTTATGGCATCGATAATAGCCGGCGCACAAAACACGGCGCCTTGATGGACGCCGAAATCCTGGCGGAAGTATATCTGGAGTTGCGTGGCGGCCGGCAGACCGGTCTGGATCTCAGCGTGGCTGAGGTCTCGCCCCGCGCCAGAACTGTCATGCAGACGAGCGCTTCTGAAACGGAGCTTCTGGTGCGCAGCGCTCCATTGCCGTCCCTTCTCACAGAGGACGATGTCACGGCTCACCGCGCCCTCGTCGCCAGCATGAAGGACAAGGCCATCTGGCTGGACTATATCCAGCCAGATGAAGGAGCCTCTGAAAACTGACAGGAATTCCCCAGCCTGTTCTGCGAATTTTTCCGGCAAACAAAAAGGGCGGTGACCATGTCACCGCCCACTTCACTCTGATTTGAAAGACCGTTTGTCTTACTGGGCTTGCGCCGGAGCCTCGGCAAACTGCTGGGCGCGCTCGCGATACAGGGCGGCGAAGTCGATCGGATCAACGTACAGCGGCGGGAAGCCGCCGCCGCGCACCGCGTCAGCCACGATCTGGCGGGCGAACGGGAACAGCAGGCGCGGGCATTCGATCATGATAACCGGATGCAGGTCTTCCGCCGGAATGTTCTGGGCGCGGAAGATGCCGCAATAGGTCAGGTCGAAGGCGAACAGGGTCTCGTTGTCGATCTTGGCGTTGCCTTCGAGCTTGAGTTCGACCTCAAAGTCCGTTTCAGACAGCTGCTGGGCGCCGACGTTGACCTGAATGGAGATCTGCGGAGCCTTCTCCTGGGGCGTCAGGGACCGGGGAGCGTTCGGGTTTTCGAACGACAGGTCGCGGGTGTACTGCGCCAGGCCATTGAGCAGCGGGGCGCCGTCTTGCGGCTGCGGGCCGCCGTTTACAGACGTGTCTGACATGAAAGAACCCTCTCCAGGATGCGTCGCGTATACTCGGGGCGCCGGTTAACTGTCGGCGAATGATTCGTGACGGACGTCAGAAGCCATGACGCCATGCGGGCGGAAGCGGCGCGCTAACATGGAACTGGCTCCCATACAAGCGCGGCCTGTCCGTTGCCGAAATGATGAAAAGGCTAGATGTTCGAGGATAGCACACCATATTATCCGGAACATTCGCTAACACGGGGTTCTGGCGGTTCCCGATACCGCCAGCCGCGTCTTGAAGCAGTCCGCCGCAGGTTGCCCATCATGTGACCAGCGGCGGTTCTTACCGGCTAATTTTTACAGGCTTCCAGGGACCATGCAGGATTCGTTCGACCCGCTTACCATTATCTTTCTGGCCCTGGCGGTTTTCATTATCTGGAAACTCAGGTCAGTGCTCGGCCAGCGCACCGGCAGCGAGCGCCAGCCCTATGATCCGTTTACCCGCAAGGACGCGCCGAAACCGGATGAAAAAGTTTCGCAGCCGGATGGCGGCGGCAATATCATCCATCTGCCTGGCAGTGGTCCGGCATCGAGCAATAACCAGCCGTCGTTGGACCGCTGGGCGGGGATCGCCGAAAAGGGCACGCCGGTTGCCGCCGCTCTGGACAGCATTGTCGCTTCCGAACCCCAGTTCGACGCCAGACAATTTCTGGAAGGAGCCAAATCCGCTTACGAGACCATTGTTCTGGCATTTTCGCGGGGAGATCGCATCACGCTGAAATCTCTGCTGTCGCAGGATGTCTATGAGGGTTTTGAGCGGGTGATCGCCGAGCGCGAGAAAGAGGGCCAGCGGGCGGAAACGACATTTGTCGCCATCTCGCAGCCGGTGATCTCCGACGCTGAAGTCAGCGGCAAAAACGCCCAGCTGACGCTGCGCTTCACCTCAAAACTGATCGCCGCCACCCGTAACCGGGCCGGCGAGGTTGTTGATGGTGATCCGGAAGGCGTGGTCGATGTCACCGACGTCTGGACGTTCGCCCGCACCCTGGGCAGCCGCGATCCCAACTGGCGGCTGGTGGCGACCGAAGCCGGGGGCTGAGATTATTTGGCTGTCGCCGTGCGCGGCAGTGTGGCGCGCCAGTCGATTGACAGATTGAGTCGGGAGCGTTTCCAGGTCATGGAAGCGCTCCATTTCATTGGCGTGGTCCTGTGCCTGGAACCCCATGCAGGCGGTTGAAATGGTGAAGGCCGCCGTTCGGCGACCATGATTCACGTGAAGCATTCCTGTTGCGCGGGAAATGCCTGCTGGCGGACCAGGTGGTCCAGCTTTGGGCCGGCCGCACATGACCTGGCTGGAGTTCCGCATGACGCGCAAACGCTCACGGGAGCTTGACCGGCAGGAGCGCCTCCTGTGGGAAACTGTTGCGCGAACCGTGACGCCGCTCCCCGGCCGGACACAACTGGTGGCTCCGGTTGATCCGCCGCCTGCGGATCAGATCGATTCGTCGTCGTCACAGTCCCAGGAAACGACCTCGGGGCCCGCGAGAAAGACCAGGGGACGGCGCGATTCGCCCGCTGGAAAACTGGCGCAGACCCTGCCGCCCATGGTCGTCATGGCCCGCAAGGAGCGCCGGGCCGTGGTCCGGGGTGTGGCCCAGATTGACGCCAAGCTTGACCTGCATGGGGTGCGACAGGATGAAGCCCAGCATATTTTGCGAGCCTTTCTGCTGCGCTCCGCCGCCGCGGGTTGCCGCACTGTGCTGGTGGTCACCGGCAAGGGCGCGCCGGCCCGAGACGATGCGCCGCTTTGGCATGGCGATCGCAGCGAGCGCGGCGTATTGCGCCGGCTGGCCCCCTTCATTCTGGAATCCACCGAACTCAGGGACATCGTCCTGGGCTATGAGGCGGCGGACCAGCGCCATGGCGGCCTCGGAGCCTTGTATGTGCGTTTGCGCCGCCGCAGCCGCTGACGGACGATCCTTTATCTGTGGGGTCGCGCGCGGAGGCCCCATCCAGGAATGCCGCCGCCGATCCAGATAATCGCTCCATAAATCGCTGCGCCTGCGGCGCACGCCAACAGCAGGGCGGCGAGGCGGCGGAAGCCACTTTCGTGATCGAGCAACGGCCCATTTCCAACGAAAACCAGCACCGCCGTCATGATTGCCGTCGCCAGCCCCTGGACAAGAACGGGGCGGGCGATTGCCTGTGACGGCCGCCACCAGTTCCGGGATGCTAGGATCAGCGCAATGGCCGCGCATTGGGCCCACAGGCCCGCCGCGACCGCAGCGCTGGCGCCGCCAACGCCCCAGCGCGGCGTCAGCAGAACGGCAACTACGGCGGTGACCGCAATGCCGGCGAGACCACAAGCTGCCGACGCCCAGGCCTGCTCGCGAACCAGAAGCTCCTGCAACAGAACCCGCGCCACGACGCCAGCGGGCAGACCAGGCGCCATCGCCATCAGCGCCAGGGCCGTCCCTGTGACGTCGCTGGAGGAAAAGGCGCCGCGTCCGAATAGGATCCGGATGATTGGCTCGGCCAGCACAAATAGCGCCGCTGCCGCCGGCAAACCAATGGCAAGCGCAGAGGCAAGCGCATGGTTCAGCATTTGATCGCCCGGCGGCGCATGTGCTCCCGAAGCGCCAATTCGATTGGCCCCAAGCTCGGTTAGCACAACAGAGCCTATTACGACGCCGGCTAATGAGAGTGGTAGCTGGAACAGCCGATCCGCATAGTAGAACCAGGCCAAAGCCGCCGGCTCCTGGGAGGCAATCGCTGAAGCAACGATGGCGATGATCTGGAAACTTGCCGTTGCAACCAGCGCTGGCGCGGCAAGCCGCAGCGCTTTGCCGATGCCGGCCATGACGCCGGGCTGCCGGCTGCCTGAGGCGCGGCGCAGCACGGGCAGCAGCGGCCACAGGGCGAGCCCAAGCTGCAGCAACCCACCTACGCTGAGGGACAGCGCCATCAGTGTCCCCATGGTCTGGGGATTGCCGGTCATGTGCGGGATCGCCAGATAGGCCCCCACCAGCGCCGCGTTGACGATGGCGGGCGCCAGGGCCGCGATGACATAGCGCCGCTCGGCGTTGAGAAACGCGGCGGCAATTGACGCCAGCGATGCAGCGCCAATGAACGGCGTCATCAGCACGAACCACCAGCGCGCCAGCTCGAAATCCTGGGGGCGGCTTTCGAGACCAGGCGCGGACAGATGGATGACCGCGCCGGCCCCCAGCGCCAGCACGGCGCCGAGGACGCCCAGCGCCAGGGTTGCCAGCGCTAGCGTGGTCCGGGCGAAGGCGGCGGCGTGGGCCTGGCCCTCCTGCATGCGCAGGCGCAGATAAATCGGGGTGAAGGCCGCGTTGAGCCCGCCTTCGCCGAGCGTGCGGCGCAGGGCATTGGGCGCGCGCAGGGCAGCCAGCAATGCTTCAGCCATAGGCCCGGCGCCCAGCAGGTTCGCCACCAGCATATCGCGGGCATAGCCGAGCAGGCGGGAAATGATGGCGGCAAAACCCACCGCCGCCGCTGGTGACGCCAGTTTCATGCGAGCCCCGCCATGACATACTGCCTGCCGGCGCGAGAGTTGCGGCGCCCTGCAACGCATGACTGGGCTTCACGCCAGCGCTTGCATATGGTCGATTGACCTGAGGCCACTGCCCTTTGTGCAGACCTGCTCACCGAACGACCACCCCATCAGAACCTGCATTCATGACCGATATGGCTTCAGATCACCCGCAAGCGCCAGTCCACAATCCCGCACAACCCGCTGGCTCACCGTCCGCGCCGGGCCGGGCGATCCTGTTTCTCGCCATGGCGTCGTTCGTCAGCGCCGCAACCGCCCGCGTCGCCGATCCGCTGTTGCCGGAAATCGGCCGGGAATTCGGCGCCACGCCCGGCCAGGCCGGGCTGATTGTCGCCGCCTTCTCCATATCCTACGGGTTGCTTCAGGCTGTCTATGGTCCCGTGGGCGATGCCTTCGGCAAATATCGCCTGGTGGCCATCGCCACGTTCATGTCGTCGCTCGGGGTTATCGCCAGCGCCTTCGCTGGCTCGCTCCAGGTGCTGGCGTTGACCAGGCTGCTGTCCGGGGCCACCGCCGCCGCCATCATCCCGTTGTCGATGGCGTGGATTGGCGACGTCGTGCCCTATGAGCAGCGTCAGTCGGTGCTGGCGAAATTCATGAGCGGCCAGATTCTGGGGCTGGTGTTCGGCCAGGCGTTTGGCGGCATGCTCAGCGAGATCATGGGCTGGCGGCAGGTATTTGTGGTGCTGGCGCTGCTGTATGTGCTGGCCTCGGCCGGCCTGACCGCTGACATGTTCCGCAAGGACCACCCGCCGCCGGTGCGCTCGGGCAGTGGCGGGGTGGGGCGCGGCGTATTGCAGATGCTGGGGCTGCTGACGCGCCCCTGGCCGCGCACCGTCATCGTCATGGTGTTTCTTGAAGGGGCGATCGTCTTCGGCTGCTGGGCCTATGTCGGTTCGGAATTGCAACGCCGTTTCGCCATTGGTCCTGGAACCGCAGGCGCCATCCTCGCCGTTTTTGGTTTTGGCGGACTGGCTTATGCCCTGAACGCCCGGACCATGGTCAAACGCTTCGGTGAGCGTGGCCTGGTGATCTGGGGCGGCGTCGGCCTGGCCATCGCCTTCACGCTGATTGCCATCACGCCGGTGCTGTGGAGCGCCATCATCGCCTCAGCCATCTGCGGGCTGTCATTCTACATGCTCCACAACACCCTGCAGACCAACGCCACGCAGATGGCGCCGGAGGCGCGTGGATCGGCGGTGTCGCTGTTCGCTTCGGCGCTATTCATTGGCCAGACGGCGGGGGTGGCTGTTATCGGCCCGATGTTCGACCGCTGGGGCGGTCAGCCGGGACTGATCATTGCCGCCATTCTGACGCCGCTGTTGGTGGTTTGGTTTGCCGGGCGGCTGCGCTACCGCCCGGAGTGAGTCGCAACCGAAGCCGTTACAGGATGAAGCGGCTGAGATCGGTGTTGCGCGCCAGCTCGCCGAGGCGGGCTTCCACATAGGCGGCGTCGATCCGGACAGTTTCGCCGGCGCGATCTGCTGCAGTGAAGGAAATATCGTCGAGCACGCGTTCAACTACCGTTTGCAGACGCCGGGCGCCGATGTTCTCGACCGAAGCATTCACCTCCACCGCAATGCGCGCCAGCGCCTCAATGGCGTCGCCCGTGAACTCCAGGGTCACGCCCTCCGTCGCCATCATGGCGATGGACTGGCGGATGAGGTTGGCCTCGGTCTCGGTGAGAATGCGCCGGAAATCGCTCTCATCCAGCGAGGTCAGCTCAACGCGGATCGGCAGACGCCCCTGCAATTCCGGCAGCAGGTCAGACGGTTTGGCGACGTGGAAGGCGCCGGAGGCGATGAACAGGATATGATCCGTCTTCACTGGCCCGTGCTTGGTGGAGACGGTGGTGCCCTCAATCAGCGGCAGCAGATCGCGTTGCACGCCCTCTCGTGAAACATCGCCGCCGCCGCGATGTTCGCGCACGCAGATCTTGTCGATCTCGTCGAGGAAGACGATGCCGTCGTTCTCGACCTGGCGGATGGCTTCCTGGACCAGCTGTTCCTGATCGAGCAGCTTGTCGCTTTCCTCGCTCATCAGCGGCTCAAAGGCTTCGCGCACGGTGGTGCGGCGAGACCTGGTGCGGCCGCCCATGGCCTTGCCAAAGATGTCGCCGATATTGATGGCGCCGACGGAGGCGCCCGGCATGCCTGGCAATTCGAACATCGGCATTCCCCCAGAAGGGGCCTGCAACTCGATATCGATTTCCTTGTCATCGAGCAGGCCGTCGCGCAGCTTGCGGCGGAACGAATCGCGCGTGGCGGCGCCTGACGTGGAGCCGACCAGGGCGTCGAGCACCCGCTCTTCGGCGGCGAGTTGCGCCCGGGCCTGCACGTCCTTGCGCCGGGTTTCCCGCACCAGGGAAATTGCCACTTCCACCAGGTCGCGGACGATCTGCTCCACGTCGCGGCCGACATAGCCGACTTCGGTGAACTTGGTGGCTTCCACCTTGAGGAACGGCGCGCCGGCCAGCCGCGCCAGCCGGCGCGCAATCTCGGTCTTGCCGCAGCCGGTGGGGCCGATCATCAGGATATTCTTCGGCATCACTTCGTCACGTAACGCCGGGTCGAGTTGCTGTCGGCGCCAGCGGTTGCGCAGGGCGATGGCCACGGCGCGCTTGGCGTCGCGCTGGCCAACGATATGCCGGTCCAGCTCCGAAACGGTTTCACGGGGAGAAAAATTGGTCATGGCGGCATCATGCTAGGGCGCTTTCCAGAAAAGTGGACGCCACTTTGCGTCAGGAAAACGCGTTAAACCAACTGGAAAGGGCAAAATATCAGTTCAGTGCGAACGGATATTGCCCCAGGCATTCCCGGACGAAGCAGTGTCTGGTTCGCAGCGGAATGCGTGAATGGCGAAGCGAATAAACTGCTTAGCGCGCGGTCTCGAGGCTTTCGAGGACAAGGTTGCGATTGGTGTAAACGCAGATGTCGCCGGCAATCGCCATCGATTTGCGCACGATCGCCTCGGCGTCCCGGTCAGTGTCGAGCAGGGCGAGCGCCGCGGACAGGGCGAAATTGCCTCCCGAGCCGATCGCCATAACCGAACCTTCCGGGTGGGCTTCCGGCTCGACCACATCGCCGGTGCCCGACAGCAGCAGGCTGACGTTTTTGTCGGCGACCAGCATCATCGCCTCCAGCCGGCGCAGATAGCGGTCGGTGCGCCAGTCCTTGGCCAGTTCGACACAGGCGCGGGTAAGCTGCGCCGGGTATTGCTCCAGCTTCGCTTCAAGCCGCTCAAACAGGGTGAACGCATCAGCCGTCGCGCCGGCAAAGCCGCCGAGCACGCCGCCGCCGGCCAGACGCCGGACCTTGCGGGCGTTGCCCTTGATAACGGTTTGGCCAAGGCTGACCTGACCATCGCCGCCCATGACGACCCTGTCGCCCTTGCGGACCATGAGAATGGTGGTGGCGTGAAAAACGGCGGGGCCGTCACTGGGCATGGAAGCATCCGTCTGCATGCTGGAACATTGCTCCAGCATGTAGGACTTCCAGGGCCGGCAATCCAGTGTCGCGGGGGAATTGGGCTCGCCAGCTTCCCGGCGGGCCCCATGGTCTGCGGCGGCCGAGCCACGCCCGCGCCGCCTGCGGCGATTATTCCGCGGCCATCGGCAAGCGCTGGTAGCGGCTGGCGCGGGCATTCAGATCGGCCAGCGCAGCCGCGTACTCGCTGCGGAACCGGGCGATCAGTTCGCCGGCGCCGAGCACGTCCTTGATCGAACCAACGCCCTGGCCTGAGCCCCAGATGTCGCGCCATGGCTTCACCTGCTTGCCGTCGTCGCCGAAATTCATCTTCGACGGGTCGGAGGTCGGCAGATTGTCCGGATCAAGGCCGGCGCGCTCGATTGATTTGCGCAGGTAGTTGCCATGCACGCCGGTGAACAGGTTACTGTAGACGATGCCGGACGAGTCGGCGTCGACAATACCCTGCTTGTAGGCTTCGTTGGCGTTGGCCTCGCGCGTGGCGATGAATGCGGAGCCGATATAGGCGAGGTCCGCGCCCATGGCCTGCGCCGCCAGAATGGCCCGGCCGCTGGCAATGGCGCCCGACAGGGCCAGAGGACCGTCAAACCATTCGCGAATGTCCTGAATCAGCGCCATTGGCGAAATGGTTCCGGCGTGACCGCCAGCGCCAGCCGCCACGGCGATCAGGCCGTCGGCGCCCTTTTCCACCGCCTTGCGGGCGAAGCGATTGTCAATGACGTCATGCAGCGTCACGCCGCCATAGCCATGGATGGCCTGATTCAGGTCTTCCCTGGCGCCCAGCGAGGTGATGATGACCGGGACCTTGTGCTTCACGCACATTTCGACGTCGTGATCGAGCCGGTTGTTGGAGCGGTGGACGATCTGGTTGACTGCGAATGGCGCCGACGGCTGGTCCGGATGATCGCGGTCATGGGCGGCCAGTTCTTCGCGAATCTGGTGAAGCCATTCGTCGAGCAGCTCCTTGGGACGGGCGTTGAGCGCCGGAAAGCTGCCGACGATGCCGGCCTTGCACTGGGCGATGACCAGTTCGGGTCCCGAGACGATGAACAGGGGCGAGGCGATCGCCGGCAATGACAGGCGTTCCGACAGGACCTTGGGCAAACTCATTTATTCCTCCTGAACCGGCCGGTGGCGGCCAGTCTGTCTCTTGCCCGGGGAACAGGCGTCGAAGCGTGCGCTCCCCTGGCGCCGATATGCCGACAGCAAGCCCGCATAACGCGCTGGCGACAATGCGGGATTGCGCCACAGACTTGTCAGAATGCGCCATGCGGAGCCCTGTTGGACTGATGTCACAACCGTTTGACATTCCGCCGCCGACGCGAGAGCTTTTCCCAAACCAATATTGAATAAATCCGGGAGGGAACAAAAGATGGCGCATTGGCGCAAGAAAACACCTGTTCGGACAATATCTGCCGGGATGCGGCGAACCAGCGTCGCCGCGCTGGCGGCTGCGCTGCTCGCTCCGCTTGTCGTGCAGGGCGCGAAGGCCGAGGAAAAACCGGCGATCTCCGGCGACGCCGTCAAAATCGGGCTGCTGCTCGATATGTCCGGCCCCTATGCCGATATTACCGGTCCCAGCAGCGTCACCGCGGCGCAGATGGCCATTGATGATTTCGGCGGCAAGGTTCTCGGCAAGAACATCGAGCTTTTGAGCGCGGACACCCTCAACAAGCCCGACATCACCGCCGCGCTGGCGCGGGAGTGGTTCGATTCCAAAAACGTCGACGCCATCATGGACGTTGCCGCGACCGCGCCGTCGCTGGCAGTGCTGGAGGTTGCCCGGCCGCGCAACAAGATCGTAGTGCTGACCAGCCCGGCCTCGGCGCGTCTGACCAACGAAGCCTGCACACCCACGTCGATCCACTGGACCTACGACACCTATGCCCTGGCTCACGGCACCGGCAAGGCGGCCGTCAAACAGGGCTTCGACAGCTGGTTTTTCGTGACGGCTGACTACGCTTTCGGCACGGATCTGGAGAAGGACGTCACCCGGGTCGTCCGAGAGGGCGGCGGCAAGGTGCTCGGCTCGGTGCGGGCGCCGCTCAACACCCTCGATTTCTCGTCGTTCCTGCTGCAGGCGCAGGCCTCAAAAGCGAAGATCATCGCGCTGGCGAATGGCGGCAACGACACCGTAAACTCCATCAAGCAGGCGCAGGAGTTTGGCGTGGTTCAGGGCGGCCAGAAGCTCGCCGGCATGCTGATTTTCCTGTCCGACATCCACAGCCTTGGCATCGACAAGGCCCAGGGACTGGTGCTCACCACCGCATTCTACTGGGATCGCGACGAGGCTTCCCGCGCCTGGTCAAAGCGCTACTTCGAGAAGACCGGACGTATGCCCAGCATGTCCCAGGCGGGAACCTACTCGGCCACCATGCACTATCTGAAGGCGGTGCAGGCGGCCGGCACGGACGCGACCGACGCCGTGATGAAAAAAATGCGCGAGACGCCGGTCAATGATTTCTTCGCGACCAATGGCAAAATTCGCGAGGATGGCCGCATGGTGCATGACATGTACCTGGCCGAGGTGAAATCGCCATCCGGGAGCAAGGGACCGTGGGATTATTACAAGATCCTGCAGACCATTCCAGGCGACGAGGCGTTCCAGCCCCTGTCCGAATCGCGCTGCCCGCTGGTGAAGAAGCCATAGGCCCGCAGACCGGCAGCGATTGACCGTTGATGTGCGAGCATTCCATGCTTCCGCATCAACGCGTCGCTCGTCGCGGGACCGCCGTTACGAACGGTTTCTCCTGGACGGTGTTTCGCGTGAAACATAAAAAATCCGGGAGAGAAACGTCATGACGCAATCCAGCCGCTGGAAGCAGCGGCCTGAAGGCTCCACCTGGGGTGACTTCGGGCCGGACGATCAGCTGGGACGGCTGAACCTGATCACGCCGGAAAAGGTGAGGCAGGGTGCGGCGGAAATTCGCGAAGGCCTGTCATTCTGCTTGAGTCTGCCGCTGGAATATCCGGGTGGCAATGTGCTGAATCCGCGCCGCTTCCCACCCGTGCTGCGGCCGACGCGGCGCGGCGACGCCGTCAACATGAACTACCAGCTGGGTCGCGATCACGCTGGAGCCACCGACGTGTTGTGCGACGATCTGGTGCTTTTGCACCTGCAATATTCGACCCAATGGGACAGTTTCGCTCACGTCGGCTCCATGTTCGACGCCGATGGCGACGGCGTGCCGAAGCCTTTGTATTATAACGGCTTTCGCGCCGGGGAAGACGTGGTCGGCCCCAGGGATCTGGCGGACGCTGGCGCGCCAGAAGGATACGGGCCCAGCACGTCCGGAGCCCGACGCCTTGGGGTCGAGAACATGGCGGTGAAGGGCATGCAGGGCCGCGCCGTGATGATCGATCTGCACGCCCATGTCGGCCGGGCGCGCGAGATTATCGGTTATGACCAGCTGATGGCGATCCTTGAGAAGGATGGGGTCGAGATTGAAACCGGCGATATGGTCTGCCTGCATACAGGTTTCGCCGAGTTTCTGCTGGAGCTTGGCGGGGCGCCAACCCATTTCGCCGTCGAAAATGCCTGCGCCCTGCTCGATGGCCGCGACCAACGTCTGCTGCAATGGATTACGGACAGCGGTCTGGCTGCGCTGATCGCCGATAATTATTCCGTGGAGGCCTATCCGGCGCGTCCAGGGGGCGATTGCTGCGCGCAGTTGCCCTTGCACGAGCATTGTCTGTTCAAGCTCGGCGTGCATCTGGGCGAGCTATGGCATCTGACGCCGCTGGCCAGCTGGCTGCGCGAACATGGCCGTAACCGTTGCATGCTGACCGCGCCGCCCTTGCGACTGACCGGAGCCGTCGGTTCGCCGACGACGCCGGTCGCGACGGTCTGATCCCGCCCTGAGGTTGCGTCAGCCGGTTGAAACCACCGTCCCTGACGCCGCGCCGTCCGGGTTGCGCAGATAAGCCAGCATTGGCTCGGCATTGATGCGGATGTCCTCTTCCGCGCCCTGCCGCGCCAGTTCGGGGTTTTTCTGCCGCAGTCCGTCAAGCAGCGTGTGGTGCGGATGGCGGCGGGGCAGGGTCGTCGGGCGGTGAACCAGCAGCGCGTTCATCAGAGGGCCGATCTGCAACCACAGGGTTTCTGCAATGCGATAGTGCAGCGGCATGTCGGCGATGGCGCAGAACGCGGCGTGAAAGCGTTGGTTCTCCGCAAAAGATTCTTTGAAGTCGCGCGCTTTTTTCAGCGCGATCATGCGGTCATGGATCGCTTCCAGCTCCGCCACCTGGTCCTCGGAGGCGATTTCTGCGGCGCGCGCAGCGCAGCGGCCCTCTATATCCGTGCGCAACACGCAGATCTCGCTGAACCGCTCCGGATCAATATGCGGGATGCGCACCGAGCGGTGGTCAAGCTGGGCCACCGCCATATCGGCGACGAGCCGCGCCAGCGCCTCGCGCACCGGCGTCGGGCTGACGCCGAGTTCCGCCGCGATATCGCGGAGCTTCAGTTTTTCGCCTGGTGAGAACCGGCCGCTCATGATGTCGCGGCGCAGACGGAAATACGCCTGGTTGCTCAGGCTTTCCCGGGCCAAGGGTTCATCGGACTGCTTTTGGAGTGCGGACATCATGGCTTTTCTCCCGCCCGGTGGGCGGGATGTCATTTCATATATGCGATGCGAAGCGGGTGTGGGCGCTACATGCACCGCCACCGCCGCCAGCACAAGCCCTGGTCAGCGGGAAGCTGCAAGCAATGAAGAATTTTATAAGCTGTTACAATAATTGAAGGCCGCCGCCATCAGGCGCGACGAAGCCGCCGATCTGGAAAATTGCGCGCGCTAGCCCCGAAAGGCAACCAGGCGGAATTGCTACTTGGCATGATGCAAACCGCCGCTTAACACTGGCCCGCGCGCCTCATTCACGGTGCGCGACGGCAATTCCGCCCGCCGCCGCCTGTCGAAAAGGCGTCCCGGCCGTCCGGGGATGTTCTCCGGGACGGCAGGGCAACCTGGGCTCTCTCGCGTCACACAGGGAGAGAAGCGCAGCGGTGTTAGTCGGGCGTGATGAAATATGGGCGGAAAAGGTGTTTGACGGGCTGAACCTGCGGTTCGCCGCGGACAAACTCCCGCAACGGAATGCTCTTCTGGCGTGAGCCACAAGGGATGCAGAAACAGATTGCCGTTGCACTTGAGGCATGCGGCGACATGGCGCACGGGAAGGACAAGAGGATGGATCTGAGCTTTACCCCCGAAGAACAGGCCTTCCGCGAGGAAGTGCGGGCGTTTTTCCGGACGGCTCTGCCGGAACAGCTGCGCGCCAAGCTTCGCGCTGGCCATCACGTCAGCAAGGACGAGCAGGTGGCGTGGCAGCGCACCCTGAACAAAAAGGGTTGGGCTGTTCCGCACTGGCCGGTTGAGTGGGGCGGCACGGGTTGGGACCCGGTGCGCCAGTACATCTTCCGCGAAGAGCTGATGGCGGCCCCCGCGCCTGAGCCGCTGGCCTTCAACGCGAGCATGTGTGGCCCGGTCATCATCCAGTTTGGCTCGGAGAAGCAGAAGAAGCACTTCCTGCCGCGCATGGCCAATCTTGACGACTGGTGGTGTCAGGGTTTCTCCGAGCCTGGTTCCGGCTCCGACCTCGCCTCGCTGAAGACCTCGGCGCGCCGCGACGGCGATGTCTATGTGGTCAATGGCCAGAAAACCTGGACGACCCTCGCCCAGCACGCTGACTGGATCTTCTGCCTTGTCCGCACCGATCCGTCGGCCAAGCCCCAGCGCGGCATCAGCTTTCTGCTGATCGACATGAAGACGCCGGGCATCACCGTGCGCCCCATCATCACCATCGAGGGTGGCCACGAGGTCAACGAAGTCTTCTTTGACGATGTGCGCGTGCCAGCCGAAAATCTCGTTGGCGAAGAAAATCGCGGTTGGGACTACGCCAAGTTCCTGCTTGGCAACGAACGCGTCGGCATCGCCCGCGTCGGCGCCTCCAAGGAGCGCGTGCGCCGCATCAAGCTGCTTGCGTCTGAATCCCGCCACGGCAACCCGCCGATGATCGAAAACGCCCGTTTCCGCGAAAAGCTCGCCGCCGTTGAGGTGGAGCTGAAGGCGCTGGAAATGACCCAGATGCGCGTGGTCGCCAATATGGCGAACCTCGATGGCAAGCCCGACCCGGCCTCGTCGATTCTCAAGATCAAAGGCTCGGAAATCCAGCAGACGCTGACCGAGATGATGGTCGAGCTGGCTGGCCCGGAAGCCCTTGCCTACCAGCCTCATGGCGCGGATGGCCGCAACGAACCGGCGGCGGCGCCGGAATGGGCCCTGACCTCGGCGCCCAACTTCTTCAATTATCGCAAGGTCTCCATCTACGGCGGCTCGAACGAGATCCAGAAGAACATCATCAGCAAGCAGGTGCTGGGCCTCTGAGAGGCAGGCTCCGCTTCCCGGCCCTTCGTGGCCGGGGGGCTTCCGTTATTCAGGCTCCGGCGCGAAGGCGCTGTTGAGCCGGCGAAGGAATAGTCAGTCATGGATTTTGACCTCAGCGAAGAGCAGCGCCTGCTGAAGGACAGCGTCGACCGTCTGGTCGCCGACAAGTACGATTTCGAATCGCGCAAGCGTTATGGCGCCGAGCCGAAGGGCCACAGCGACGCGCTCTGGGCGCAATACGCTGAACTTGGCATTCTCGGCCTGCCATTCGCGGAAGAAGACGGCGGTTTTGGTGGTGGCGCCGTCGATACCATGATCGTCATGGAAGCGCTTGGCCGCGCCCTTGTGCTTGAGCCCTATCTGGCGACGGTCGTGCTGGGTGGCGGCGCCTTGCGGCGCGCCGGCAGCGCGGCGCAGAAGCAGAAATTCATCCCGCAGATTGCCGAGGGCAGCCTCAGGCTTGCTCTTGCACACGCCGAACCTCAGGCCCGCTATAACCTCGCCAATGTCGCGGCGACGGCGAAGCGTGATGGCGACGGCTGGGTGCTCAACGGAACCAAGTCCGGCATCCTGCATGGCGACAGCGCAGACCTGCTGGTGGTCAGCGCCCGCGTCTCCGGCGAGCAGACCGCGGAGAAGGGCGTCGCGCTGTTCCTCGTGCCTGCGGACGCCAGCGGGCTGACCCGCCGTGGTTACGCCACTCAGGATGGCCTGCGCGCCGCTGATATCGATCTGGCCAATGTCCGCGTTGGCGCAGACGCCCTGCTTGGCGGTGAGGACAACGGCCTTGCCGTTATCCGCCGCGTCTATGACGAGGCTGTCGCCGCGACGTCGGCGGAAGCGGTTGGCGCCATGCAGCGGGCGCTCGAACTGACGGTTGAGTACATCAAGACGCGCAACCAGTTTGGTCAGGCGATTGGCAACTTCCAGTCGCTGCAGCATCAGGCCGTTGACATGTTCACCGCGCTTGAGCAGGCGCGCAGCATGGCCATGTACGCCACGATGATGGCCCAGGAGGAGGATGCGAACGAACGCGCCCGCGCCATGGCCGCCACCCGCGTCCAGGTTGGCCGCTCAGGCCGCGTCGTCGGCAAGAATGGCGTGCAGCTTCATGGCGGCGTGGGCGTCACCATCGAGTTCGCCATCGGCCATTACTTCAAGCGCCTCACCATGATCGACGCCATGTTCGGCGACGCCGACCATCATCTCGGCATCCTGTCAGACCTCGGCGGTCTGCTTCCGGCCGCCTGAAACCGGCGGTAACGTCGACATTCTGAAACCCGGCCTGTCGCTCCGGCAGGCCGGGTTTTCCATTCTGGCGTCCGAAATCCGGTGAGCCTGGTTTCTTCATGCGCCCTGGCGCCGCCCAGCCGCTTTCCGGAATTGCGGGCCGCGAATGCGGCGTCATCTGCATGACCCGTCGCGCCGCCATGAATTCCCCGCCTTCTGGCGGCAACCTCCTGATCGTTTCCCTGCAGCAATTGTCCGGGCTGGTAGCGCGCCATGACTGACGTCCGTATGCTTCTGGCGGCTCTGTTGTTTTGCGTCGCCGCCATCAGCGGCGTCATCTACATCGCTATCCAGCCGACGCAGTTGCGGGTTGGCGTGACGGCGGACGACGCCATCAGCCGGCATGTCATGCAGATCGCTGATCAGGCGTTCCGCGAACGCAAGAAAGAAATCCGCCTGAAAACGGTGGTGTTGCGCAACGCGGCCGAGGTGGCGACGGCGCTGAACGCCGGCTCCATTGATCTGGGCGTGGCGCGCTCGGACAATATTGCCGTCACCGCCGCCGAGGCCGTGCTTGTGCTCCGCCGCGAAGCCCTGGTCATTGTCGCCCGCGGTGTGGACGACGTCACCGATGTCAGCGCTCTGGCTGGCAAACGCATCGGCATTCTGGCGTTCGGCGGCCCTGAGCCCGGCAACCGCCTGAATGCGCTCTTCGATTACTACGGCCTGGTGGGCGCCTCGCAGAAGAGCGCTGTCATTCAGCCGGCGGATCTGGCCGAGGCCCTGTCGTCCCGCCGGTTTGACGCGTTTGCATTGCTTGGTTCGGTAACCGCGCCGGCCGTTGCCGCCAGCGTGCGCCGCATAGCTGAAGGCAATCCCGGCGGCATTGCCATTATCGATATGGCGGAGGCCGAGGCTCTGGCGCAACGCGTCGGTGATCTGGAAACGGTGTCCATCCCCGCCGGCATTTTTCGCGGTAGCCCGCCGCTGCCCGCGAAAAAGAAGGACACCGTGGCCGCTCCGGTGCGGATGATGGCCCGGGCGGACCTGGATGAAGGCAAGGTTTCACTGCTGTTGCAGCAGTTTTTGTCCGTTCGCTCCGCCATTCGCCGCGCCGCGCCGGGCTATGACCACTATGAAGTTCCGGACCCGGAAGATTCGCCGGTGCTGGTGCATCAGGGCGCCCGGGCTTTTCGGGATGGTGAAAGCACCGGCCTGCTCGAGCGCTACAGCGACGTGCTCTATCTCGGCCTGTTTGTGATTGGCGGCGTCGCCTCCGTCGCCACCGCTATCGCCGCGCGGTTTGCACTGGGCCGCCGTCGCCGTCTGATGCAGGTGCTGGGCGAGCTCAGGGATATCGGCTCAAGCCTGGCGACCGCCACGTCCCTGCCGCAACTGGATCAGGCGGAGGCCCGGGTCGAGCACCTGCTGGCGTCGGTGTTCGAGCGCGCCGCCAATTGCGAACTGTCCGCCGACGATCTCGCCGCCATCAACCTGGCGTTTGACTGGTGGCGCACCCAGATCACGGATGCTCGCGCCCGCTTTTCAACCACCCGGACCGGAGGAGCCGGTGACCGATTCCAGCCGGCGCAGGCGTCTGGCAGTTGATCGGCGGCGGTTTATGCGTCAAACGAACCTGAACCGGCTGCAATGGCCCTGTCATTTCGCCGGCCATACCAGGTCACGAAGATGCTGACGCATCCGTAACCAGAAAAGCACAAGCGTCGCTTGGGCTTCACCCAAACCCGCTGGGTCGGACTCGTCGGGCCTGGGTATCAGTCATTGGGTAGCCGCTGAATAATGCGCAGGCTACGGGACAGGAGAACGCTCCATGCGTGCGGGCGAAGTTGCGCGATCGACCAACGAGACCAAAATCTCCGTTTCCATCAATCTGGACGGGGATGGCAAGGCCGACGTCGCCACTGGCGTTGGGTTCTTCGATCACATGCTGGACCTGTTTGCCCGTCATGGCCTGTTTGACGTCAGGGTTCACGCGGACGGCGACCTGCACGTCGATGACCATCACACCGTGGAAGATTGCGGCATTGCGCTTGGCGAAGCCTTCCGCAAGGCGTTGGGCGACAAGCGCGGCGTCGTGCGTTACGCCGACGCCCACGTTCCCATGGACGAAACCCTGTCCCGCGTCTGCGTCGACATTTCCGGTCGCCCGTTCCTGGTGTTCCGCACGGAATTCCCTGCCGGGAAGATCGGAACCTTCGATACCGAACTGGTGAGGGAGTTTTTTCAGGCTTTCGCCATGAATGCCGGACTCACGCTGCATGTCGAGACATTCTACGGTCTCAACAGCCACCATATCGCCGAGAGCTGCTTCAAGGGGCTCGGCCGCGCCCTGCGCAAGGCCGTGGCGATCGACGCCCGCGAAGGCGACCGGATTCCGTCCACCAAGGGCGCCCTCTGACGCGCCGCCGCGCGGGCGGAAATTCCATTTCGTGAGACGCCTGGGGTATTTTTCAGGCTGGGCAGGCGATATGCGTCCATGGACCGTTGCCGCTTCAGGTCTGGAAGGGAGCGCTCCCGGGATCTGCCGAAGCCAGGGATTTGCGCCTGTGCGCCATGGGTGACCTGACATGAAGTCGTTTCTGTTGTTTGCGCCGCAAGGCGCGATGCCCGGAGATGCCGGGGCGCTCGAGAATGCGGTGGTGGTCAGGGATGCATTCAGCTGGCTGGCGTTTCTCGCGCCGACGCTGTGGTTTCTCTATTTCCGGCTGTGGCTGGCGGCGCTCCTCGCCCTGCTCATCACGCCGGTGGTGCTGGCGCTGGCCCACTATACCCCTGTTGGATCAGGCGTCGTTCTGATGGTCCTGCTGGCGGTACGCCTGTTCATTGGGCTTGAGGCCGGGGCCCTGCGCGCGCGATCCTTGCGGGGCAGGGGCTATCGCCTGGCGGACGCCGTTGTCGCCCGCAATGGAGCGGAAGCGGAGAATCTGATGTTCAGGCGGTGGTTGTCACAGTCGGCGGACGTTTCCCCGACCATTGTCGCCGCGCCTGCCATGCAGCCGGAGCGTCGCGCCATGGCGGGTATTGTAGGTTTGTTCCCCGAGCCGGAGGGCGGTCGTTGAATACCGTTGTTGTCGTTGATTATGGCTCGGGCAATCTGCACTCCGCCTGCAAGGCCCTGGAGCGCGCTGGCAATGACGTCGCTGGCGAAGTCACCGTCCGGCTGTCGTCCGACCCTGGGGAAGTGCTGAAGGCCGATCGCGTGGTGTTGCCGGGCGTCGGCGCCTTCGCCGATTGCCGTCGCGGTCTCGATGCGGTTCCTGGTTTGACCGGGGCGCTGACCGAACTGGTGCGGGAGAAGGGCCGACCCTTCTTTGGCATCTGCGTCGGCATGCAACTGCTGGCCTCGCGCGGCCTGGAATATGAGACCACGGCTGGTCTCGACTGGATAGGCGGCGATGTGGCGCCGATCCGTCCGGCGGATCCGGCGCTGAAAATTCCCCACATGGGCTGGAATGATCTCACCCTGGTCCGCCCCCATCCGCTGCTGGATAATCTGCTGGGTTCCGATCGCAGCCGCGATGCGTATTTTGTCCATTCCTATGCACTGACTGCGGCCCGGTCCGAAGACGTTGTCGCCACGACCGACTACGGTGGACCGATCACCGCTTTCGTCGCCCGGGACAATGTGGCCGGCAGTCAGTTTCACCCCGAGAAAAGCCAGGGCTTCGGCCTTGCGCTGCTTTCCAATTTCATCAGGTGGCGTCCGTGATCCTGTTCCCCGCAATCGACCTCAAGGAAGGCCAGTGCGTCCGTCTGGTTCATGGCGACATGAATCAGGCCACCGTGTTCAACGATGATCCGGGAGCCCAGGCAGACGCGTTCCGCAGTCAGGGCTTCGAATGGCTCCATATCGTCGATCTGGACGGCGCCTTCGCCGGTCGGCCGGTTAATGCGGATGCGGTTGAATCGATCCTCGCCCGCACCCCTGGCATGTCCGTGCAACTCGGCGGCGGCATCCGCGACATGCGCACCGTTGATGGCTGGCTGTCGCGCGGCGTGTCGCGCGTCATCATCGGCACTGCCGCGGTGCGCGACCCGGCGTTCGTGCGTGAGGCGGCGCGGCTGCATCCGGGCCGCATCGCCGTCGGTATCGACGCGCGCGATGGCCGCGTGGCCGTCGAGGGCTGGGCCAGCCTGTCGGAGATCGGCGCGGAAGAGCTTGGCAAGAAGTTTGAGGACGCGGGCGTCGCTGCCATCATCTTCACCGACATCAGCCGCGACGGGGCCATGGGAGGTCTCAATATCGAGTCGACGCTTGCTTTGGCCCGCGCCGTATCGATTCCGGTGATTGCCTCCGGGGGGCTGGCGTCCATCGCCGACGTCCAGCGCCTGACGCAACCCGATTGCGCGATTCTGGAGGGCGCGATTTCCGGCCGCGCCCTGTATGACGGCCGTCTCGACCCGGCGGAAGCGCTGGCGTTGCTGAAGAACGCGGGACGTTGAGCCGATGTTGAAGGTTCGCATCATCCCTTGCCTCGACGTGAAGGACGGGCGGGTCGTCAAGGGCGTCAAGTTCGTCGATCTGGTCGACGCCGGCGATCCGGTTGAAGCGGCGCGCGCCTATGACGCGGCGGGCGCTGACGAACTCTGCTTCCTGGACATCACCGCCAGTCACGAAGCCCGCAGCACCTTGCTGGACGTGGTGCAGCGCACGGCGGAGGCCTGTTTTACGCCCCTGACCGTCGGCGGCGGTGTGCGCACTGTCGAGGATATCCGCAGGCTGTTGCTGGCTGGCGCCGACAAGGTGTCGATCAACACCGCGGCGGTGAACAACCGCCAGTTTGTTCGTGAAGCGGCGGAGAAATTTGGCGACCAGTGCATCGTCGTGGCCATCGACGCCAAACGGGTGTCGCCCGATGGCGCGCCGCCGCGCTGGGAGATCTTTACCCACGGCGGCCGACGTGAAACCGGCATCGACGCCATTGATTTTGCCCGTGAAGTTGTTTCGCTGGGCGCTGGCGAACTGCTGGTCACCTCGATGGATCGCGACGGCACCCGCGCCGGTTACGATCTGCCGCTGATGAAAGCGATTTCCAGTGCTGTCAGCGCGCCAGTGATTGCTTCTGGCGGCGTTGGCTCGCTGGACGATCTGGTCAATGGCGTGACGGAAGGCGGGGTCAGCGCTGTGCTGGCCGCGTCGATTTTTCATTTTGGGACCTACACGGTCAGCCAGGCCAAAGCACATATGGCCGCCGCCGGCATACCGGTGCGGATGGTCTGACATGGGCAAACACATGGGTGAATTGATGGGCAAATTCACGCTTGAGGATCTTGAAGCCATCGTGGCGACGCGCGCCGCCGCCAGTCCAGAGACGTCGTACACAGCGAAACTGCTTGCCGATGGCCCCATGAAAGCTGCAAAGAAGCTGGGGGAAGAGGGGGTGGAAGCCGCTCTCGCCGCCGTGGCGCGCGACAGGGAAAATCTGACGGGCGAAGCGGCCGATGTTCTCTACCACCTGCTGGTGGTGTTGCGTGGCGCCGATATTCCGCTCAGCGCTGTGATGGAGGAACTGCAACGCCGGACGGGTCAGTCCGGATTGCAGGAGAAGGCGTCCCGCCAGACCTGAACAACGCGGCGGGAGACAGGAACGATAATGACGCCAGCAGATTTCGCCATGCCGCTTGAGCTGATCGAGCGCTCCGTCTCTCCGTTCCGCGAATTCACCCGGGCGGAATGGGCGAGGTTGCGCGCCGATACGCCGTTAACGCTGACCGGCGATGAAGTCATGAAGCTGCAGTCGCTCAATGACCCGATTTCGCTCGAAGAGGTCATCGCGATCTATCTGCCTTTATCGCGTTTGCTGTCCTTGTATGTCGCGGCGACGCAGGGTCTGTTCAAGGCGACGCAACGGTTCCTGCTGGCCGAGCAGGAAACAAAGGCGCCCTATATCATTGGCATCGCCGGTTCGGTCGCCGTGGGCAAATCGACGACGGCCCGCATCCTGCAGGCCTTGCTGGCGCGCTGGCCCAATACGCCCAAGGTGGCGCTCGTGACGACTGACGGCTTCCTGTATCCCAACGCCGAACTGGAGCGTCAGGGATTGATGGAGCGCAAGGGCTTTCCGGAGAGCTATGACACGCAGCAGCTCCTGCATTTCCTCTCCGACATCAAGTCCGGCAAGCGCAATGTCGCGGGGCCAGTCTACTCCCACCTCGTTTATGACGTGGTGCCTGGCGAGCATGTCTATGTCGACCAGCCGGACATCCTCATCGTCGAGGGGCTGAATGTTCTGCAGCCGGCGCGTCTGCCGAAGGATGGCAGCGATATTCCGTTCGTGTCGGATTTCTTCGACTTTTCCATTTATCTGGATGCGGACGAGGACCTGCTGCACGAATGGTATGTGACGCGCTTCATGCGGCTGCGTGAAACGGCGTTCCGCGATCCCCAGTCCTATTTCCGCAAATACGCCAGCGTGACTGAGGGTGAGGCGTTGCAGATGGCCGAGCGGCTGTGGAGCCGCATCAATCTGACCAATTTGCGCGAGAACGTCCTGCCAACCCGCCGGCGCGCCGATCTGGTGCTGCGCAAGGGCGGCAGCCATCTGATCGAGGAAGTGTCGCTGCGCCGGCTGTAAGTTGTCCGCCACAGCTTTTCGCTGCAGCAAACGGGGCGGCCTGAACCGCCCCGATTTTTTCAGAGCTTCAGACCCGATTGCGCGACCAGCTGCCTGAGATCAGCCACAGGTCGCGCGCCCATGTGCTGGATGACCTCGGCGGCGGCGATGGCGCCGAGCTGTCCGCAGGTCTCAAGCGGCAAATTGCGGGCGAGACCGAACAGGAAGCCCGCGGCGAACAGATCGCCGGCGCCGGTGGTGTCGACAAGCGTCTCGATTGGCGCGGCAGGCACGGCGATGCGCTCGCCGCCGTTCAGAATAATGCAGCCCTTTTCCGAGCGGGTGACCACGCCCAGCACGTCGCGTTGCGCCAGCTCGGCCAGCGCCGTGTCGAAATCCGCCGTCTGATACAGGCTGATCAGCTCATGGGCATTGGCGAAAACGATATCGACCACCTTGCGGTCGATGAGGTCGTTGAATTCGTCACGATAGCGATCGACGCAGAATGCGTCCGACAGGGTCAAAGCGACGCGTCCGCCGTTGGCGTGCGCCACTTCAGCAGCGCGCAGGAACGCCGCCTTGGCCTGCGGCGGGTCCCAGAGATAACCTTCGAGATAGATGATGTCTGATGCGGCGATCATCGCCTCGTCCAGATCGGCCGGGCTGAGGTTCTGGCCGGCGCCCAGATAGGTGCTCATGCTGCGTTCGCCATCCGGCGTCACCAGCACGAAGCAGCGCCCGGTGCCTGGTCCATCACCAGCTGGCGCCGTTGGAAAGGCGACGCCCATGGCGCGCAGATCATGGGCAAAGGCTGCCCCGAGATCGTCCTGACGCACCCGGGCGATCAGGGCGCCGCGGCCGCCAAGGGCGGCGATGCCGGCGATGGTGTTGGAAGCCGAGCCGCCTGACACCGTGGTGGTGGGACCCATGGCCGCATACAGGGCGTCGGCGCGGGCTTCGTCCACGAGTTGCATGGCGCCCTTGGCGATGTGATGCCGGCCAAGGAAGGCCTCATCGGCGCGCGCCAGAATGTCGACGAGCGCATTGCCGATGCCAAGCACATCGTGCCGTTTTGCGGACATGGAGATCTCCTGATGGATGCGCCAGGATGCAGGCGTTCTGGCGGGCGGTTGGCCGGAATGCTGCTGGAGCGCTGTCCTGCTTCAATGAAACAGGGCAACGGCTTTGGGACAGCCCCGGAATAACGGTCAGCACCTGATACCAGAACGCGAGACATCCTGCTCGCCCGGATTTGGGCCAGACCGGGAGACGCAACGGCCCTTGATCGGCGCCTGAATCCCGTTGCGCTTGCGTGAAGGCGTGCCCGGCGTCATAACGCGCCCTTGCGACGCATGTTCACGCGGGGCGCTTCCCGATCCGGTTGGCGCTGTGCATCTGCCAGGAGCATGCCCGATCTTCCGACATGTGATTTACGTCCGTTCCGGCGCCGCCGCCCGGGCGACGCGGATCGCACCTGACGTCAACCACCGGGTGATGGTGAAGCAGTATGGCGACAATCGGCCAGCGCGTGTTCTCAGGCGTGCAACCCACGGGCAATCTGCACCTCGGCAATTATCTCGGCGCCATCCAGCGCTTTGTCGGGCTCCAGGACCAGTACGAGTGCATCTATTGCGTGGTGGACATGCATGCGATCACCGTCCCGCAGAAGCCGCAGGAACTGACGCGCCAGATTCGCGAGGTCACCGCCGCCTTTCTGGCCTGCGGCATCGACCCGAAGCGGCACATCGTTTTCAACCAGAGCCAGGTTAGCGGCCATGCTGAACTGGCGTGGGTGTTCAATTGCGTCGCCCGCATGGGGTGGCTCAACCGCATGACCCAGTTCAAGGAGAAGGCGGGCAAGGACCGGGAGAACGCCTCCGTTGGCCTGTTCACCTATCCGGACCTGATGGCCGCCGACATTCTCGTCTATCGCGCCACCCATGTGCCGGTGGGCGAGGACCAGAAGCAGCATCTGGAGCTGACCCGCGACATCGCCCAGAAGTTCAACAATGACTTCGCCGAATCGATCGCGCGCAATGGCTTCGGCGAGACCTATTTCCCGCTGGCCGAACCGCTGATCCAGGGGCCTGCCCGCCGCGTTATGAGCCTGCGCGACGGCGCGAAGAAAATGTCCAAGTCGGACCCGTCCGATTATTCGCGCATCAACCTCACCGACGGTCCGGACGCCATCGCCCAGAAGGTGCGCAAGGCCAAGACCGACGCCGAGCCGTTGCCCTCCGAGGAGGCGGGCCTTGCCAATCGCCCCGAGGCGGACAATCTGGTCGGCATCTACGCGGCGCTGTCCGGCCGCGCCAAAGCTGACGTCCTGTCCGAATTCGGCGGTTCGCAGTTCTCGATCTTCAAGAGCGCTCTGGTCGATCTCTCCGTATCGCATCTGGGACCAATCGGTTCCGAGATGCAGCGCCTGGTGGCGGATGCGGACTACATTGATTCCGTGCTGGTCGATGGCGCCGACCGGGCCCGCGTTCTGGCCGACCAGACCATGCGCGACGTCAAGGATATCCTGGGTTTTATCCGCGCCCGCTGATCCCGCGCCACATCAGCGACGCTCCGCCCTCATGTCAGGGCGGCGCCGCTGCTGTTTGTTGCCATTGCCAGGCGCCGCCGCCATATTTGGTCACAGGGCCGGCATGACTGGCCTGGAAAGCATTTTCGCGAACAGCGCATGCGCCGGAGCGAAAACACAGAGCGGAAACTCCGGGCAGTCCGGACGGATTTCGCTCCAGCCGACCCGCCGGCCTTGAACCGGCGCGTGAGGAGTTGACAATGTTTATCCAGACAGAAGCGACGCCCAATCCGGCAACGCTCAAGTTTTTGCCCGGTCGCACGGTGCTGGCCGATGGCACGCTCGATTTCCGTAGCCGTGATGATGCCTCGGCCTCGCCGCTGGCTGAACGGCTGTTCAATGTGGACGGCGTCGCGGCGGTGTTTTTCGGCAATGACTTCATCACCGTCACCAAGGCGGGCGGCGAGTGGGCGCACCTGAAGCCGGCGGTGCTGGGCGCGATCATGGAACATTTCATGTCCGGCGCGCCGGTGGTGGCGGACCGGGCGGCCCTGCCAGCGGATGATGGCGAAGAATTCTTTGATGAAAAGGACGCCGGCATCGTCGATACCATCAAGGACCTGCTGGAAACCCGCGTGCGGCCTGCTGTGGCCAATGATGGCGGCGACATCACCTTTGTCGGCTATCGCGACGGCACCGTTTATCTGTCCATGAAGGGCGCCTGCGCCGGTTGTCCGTCGTCAACCGCCACCCTGCAGCACGGCATCCAGAACCTGTTCCGGCACTTCCTGCCGGACGTTCAGGCCGTGGAAGCTGTATAAGCCTCCCGTGGGATATCGGGCGGCGAAGGGAGATGTGATTGCGCGTTCTGGCGATTGATACGGCCCTCGGCGCCTGCTCGGCATGCGTGGCTGAGCGTGGGGCTTCGACGGCGATTTCGACCGAAACCATGGTCATGGAGCGTGGCCATGCCGAGGCGTTGCTGCCGTTGCTGGAGCGCGTGATGGCCCATGCGCCGGGCGGGTTTGGCGCCATTGATCGCGTGGTGGTGACCGTCGGGCCTGGCAGCTTCACCGGGCTTCGCATTGGCATCTCGGCCGCAAGGGCCATCGGCCTTGCCCTCAAGGTTCCGGTTGTGGGCGTCACCAGCCTCTCGGCCCTGTTGAGCCCCATTGTCGCGACCGCCGGAGATCGGGTTGCCGTCGCCGCCATCGACGCTCGCCATGGTCAGGTTTTCATTCAGGCCGTGGCGCCCGGTGGCCGCGTCGTGGTGCCGGCGCGGCTGGCGCCCGCCCGCGAGGCGGCGCGTCTGCTTGGTTCCGGCAATATCATGATCGCAGGCTCGGGAGCTGGTTTGCTGGCGACAGAGGCGTGGTCTGTGGGCGTCAACGCCACGGTTGCGCCGGATGGCCTGTTTCCCGATCCGCTATGGGTGGCGCGATTGGGCGCATTGGCCGACCCTGAGACGGCGCTGCCCAAGCCTTACTATTTGCGCGCGCCAGACGCGAAGCCGCAGGAAGGCGGCGCGCTGCCGCGGGCCTGATATCCCGTCAATGGCTTCCGGAGGCCGTATGAGCGTGTTGCGATGGCCTTGGAGTGGTGGCGAGGATCTGACGGCGCAGCGGCTGCAGCCGGCCCACGCAGCGGCCCTGGCGCATATCCACGCCGCCAGCTTCGCCCATGGCTGGGATGAAGAAGCCATGGCGGCGATGATTCTCGACGACATGATCCAGAGTGACGGTCTGTTTGCCGCCGGCCAGCCTGGCGGCGCTCCCGTGGCGTTCGTGCTCAGCCGCTGCGTGCTCGATGAGGCCGAGATTCTCACCATCGCTGTTGCTGACCGCTGGCGCGGCCGCCGGGCTTCGCTCCGGCTGTTGCAGCATCACTTGCAGTGTCTGGCTGCAAGGGGCGTCAAAACGGTGCACCTTGAAGTCGAGGAGGGCAACGTCCCGGCTCTGCGCCTGTACGACCGTTTTGGCTTCATCAGGACGGGCGAACGCAAGGGGTACTACGCCAGGGCGGACGGCTCGCGCGCCACGGCGGCGCTGATGAGCCGGGATCTGTAAGACACTCCCGGCAGGGCAAGGCGCAGCCTTGCGTCAGGAGGGGGCGACAGATCAAAAAATATGCGGATTGTCACGTTCATCTGAGCAGCAGTCCGCCGGGCCGAGGTCATCCCCCCAAGTGGGCAAAAACACGGCATGCAGAAACAGGCACGGCCCGCGCCAGATCTGGCGCGGGCCGCTGCATTTTGGCGCTTCGGCAGGGCAAGGCGCCTGCCGGGATCATTGTGACTTACTTCTGGCCAGGGGCCGCCGCGCGGATTTCTGCGTCCACATGCGGCTCAAAAGTCTTGAAGTTGTCATGGAACATGCCGACGAGGCGCTGCGCCGTGGCGGCGAAATCCGCCTTGTCGGCCCATGTCTTCACCGGGTTGAGAATGTCGCCGTCGATGCCGGGCACAGCGACGGGAACCTCGAAGCCGAAGTTCTGATCGGTGCGGAACGCAACCTTGTTCAGCGAGCCGTCAAGGGCGGCGCCGAGCAGGGCGCGGGTGACGCGGATCGGCATGCGGCTGCCGACGCCAGGCTTGCCGCCCGTCCAGCCGGTGTTCACCAGCCAGCAGGTCACGCCGTACTTCGCGATCAGCTCACGCAGCAGATTGCCATATTCGGAAGGATGGCGCGGCATGAATGGGGCGCCGAAGCAGGTGGAGAAGGTTGCCTGCGGCTCGGTCACGCCCTTCTCGGTGCCGGCGACCTTGGCGGTGTAGCCGGACAGGAAGTGATACATGGCCTGGGCCGGCGTCATGCGGGCGATCGGCGGCATCACGCCGAAGGCGTCGGCCGTCAGCATGATGATGTTCTTCGGAATGCCGGCGCGGCCGGTGGCCGAGGCGTTCGGAATGAAATCCAGCGGATAGGCGCAGCGGGTGTTTTCCGTCTTCGACGTGTCGTCGAAGTCAGGCTCGCGGGTAAGCGGGTCAACGACCACGTTCTCCAGCACCGTGCCGAAGCGCTCGGTGGTGGCGTAGATCTCAGGCTCGGCCTCGCGCGACAGCCGCACGGTCTTGGCGTAGCAGCCGCCTTCGAAGTTGAACACGCCTTCGGGCGACCAGCCGTGCTCGTCGTCGCCGATCAGGGTGCGCTTCGGATCAGCCGACAGGGTGGTCTTGCCGGTGCCGGAAAGGCCGAAGAACACCGCCACATCGCCGTCAGGGCCAGCGTTGGCCGAGCAGTGCATCGGCATGACGCCGACGGTCGGCAGCACGTAGTTGAGGTAGGTGAACACCGACTTCTTCATCTCACCGGCGTAGCTGGTGCCGCCAATGAGCACGATCCTGCGCGTGAAGTCGATGGCGATGACGGTCTCGGTGCGCACGCCATGACGGGCCGGATCGGCCTTGAACGATGGCAGGTCGACAATCGTCATGTCGGGAACATAGCTGCTCACCTCACCGCGATCCGGGCGGATCAGCAGGTTGCGGATGAACAGGGAGTGCCAGGCAAACTCGGTGAAGACGCGGGCGCGCACGCGGTGGGCCGGGTCGGCGCCGCCGTAAAGGTCCTGCGCGAACAGTTCCTTGCCTTCGGCGTGGGCGAGAAAATCGGCGAGGAGCGTCTCGAACTGGGCCGGCGTGATGGCGCCGTTATTGTCCCACCACACCGCGTTTTCGGTGTTGGCGTCGCGGACGACAAACTTGTCCTTGGGGGAACGGCCGGTGTGCACGCCTGTTTCGGCGAGCAGGGCGCCGCCCCGAACCAGCTGCGCCTCATCCCTTTTCAGGGCTTCTTCATACAGGCGGGGGGCTTCGAGGTTCCAGTTTACCCGTTTGAGCTTGCGAAAACCGAAGCTCTCAGCGCCATGCGCTGCATTGAATACGCCCACGTTCTCCACGAAACGTCCTCCTTGGGGCCGTCCGGGGGGCTTGAGAAGCCTGCAACGGCCGCCAGCGGTCAATCAGATGTGCGGTTCCTATGACAGAAATCTGTCAGGGTTTCTACGTGGCAATGTAAGTACAATGCAACGGTGAGAAACGCGCGGATCGCGCGTTATCCCGGGAGACTGGCCCTTTCCGGGACATCGGACGCGTCGCCCGGCGGGCGGGCGCCTTCCGCGTCGCTTGGACGCATGGGCTCGCGCGCATGCCGGCCAGATCAGGTCAGGCTGGCTACTCTTCCTCGCCGAACCGGTCAGCCAGCAACGCTTCGATGGCGTTCAGGGCTTCTTCCGCATCATGGCCGCTGGCCGAAACGATAACGGATGTGCCCTTGGCGGCGGCGAGCGTCAGGAGGCCCATGATCGAGCGACCGCCCACTGTTTCTCCGCAACGCGTCACCATGACATCGGCTTCGTAGCGGTCGACGGTCTGGACAAATTTGGCGGACGCGCGGGCATGAAGCCCCTTGCGGTTAATAATCGGCAACTCGCGCGACAGCGCGCCCGGCGGCAGATCGGGAGGCGGGAAATCTGGCTCGCAGTCCAAGCGGCGCGCCTCCTACTTTCCAGCCAGAACGCGGCTGGCGACATTGATATATTTGCGTCCGGCCTCCTGCGCCTGAAGCACGGCGTCGGCCAGCGGCAGATCTTCACGAACGCTCGCGAGCTTGATCAGCATGGGCAGATTGATGCCGGCGATCACCTCGACCTGCAAACCCGCCATGCATGAGATGGCGAGATTGGAGGGCGTGCCGCCGAACATGTCCGTGAGGACAACCACGCCCGAGCCGCTGTCCACATGGCGCACCGCCGTCAGGATATCCTGGCGGCGACTGTCCATGTCGTCTTCCGGTCCGATGGTGATTGTTTCTACCTGTTGCTGTGGGCCGACGACATGCTCCAGTGCGGAGCGAAATTCCGTGGCCAGACACCCGTGCGTCACAAGCACAAGACCGATCATTTAGCTTCCCATTGACGACGCCGGTCCCTGGAGGTCTCTGCAGCCTCCGGAGCGTCCACAAGAGCAGTCATTTTGAGCATCATGCGCACAAGCGCAAGATGGGTGCGACCTTTTCGCTCAAAATACCGATGTTCCCCGGTCTTGCCCACCGGCGTCGTCCGCGCCGGAATGGTCCAGAAAAGCCATGACCAGCAATTCGCGCTGATGGTTTTGACCAAGACGGATCATTGGCAACGACATGGCGCCGTGACGCCATTGCAGGAGCGGATTTTCGGGGTGGCGGGGCCCATCATCCCTCTGGCACCACACGGCGGCGCGGATGACGGCGGCGCGTTCACAGACGGTTTTCCGGATCCCGTAGCCATACAGCTCGTAGTCGCCGGCGATGCGCGGGTGCGAACGTCCGAGCACCCGGCGCCCGGATGTCCACACCATGGTGCGATCATCGGCGACCAAACGGGCGAAGCGGCCAGCGCGCCGCCACCGGTCGACCAGCCCGAGCGCCAGCGTTGTCTTGCCGGCGCCGCTGTCGCCAAGGATAAGCAGGCCCCTGTCGTCCAGGAGCACGCAAGAGGCGTGAACCGACGCCATTTTATCAGCCGCGCCCCGCGTCGCCGGCGTGGGAAGGGGCGACATCAGGCCGCGACCAGCGCAGGCAGGCGGACAACGAAAGTTGCCCCCAGGAAAATGGGATCGTCGTCGTCCGCATCCGTGGGATCAAGCCGGTTGCGCGCGGTGATCGTGCCCTTGTGCGCCGAAATGATCTGACGGGAAATCGACAGGCCAAGACCGGAATTCTGCCCAAACCCCTGCTCGGGACGGTCCGTATAGAAGCGCTCGAAGATGCGCTCCAGCGCGTGTTCGGGAATGCCAGGGCCGTCATCCTCGACCCGAATTTCCACATCCTGCCTGAGGCGTCGCAAATGGATGCGCACGCTCGCCCCGTCTGGGGAGAACGAACGCGCATTGTCCACGAGATTGTTGATCACCTGGCTGAGGCGTCCGTCATGTCCCATGACAACGAAGGCGTCCTTGCCGAGGGGATGCGCATCAACCGTCACCTCGACCGGCGCCTGGCCCTCGCGGCGCACTTCGTTGGCGATGGACGAAACGCCCTGCACCAGGCGGGCGACGTCGACCGGCTCGGCGTCTTCGCGCGACAGCTCCGCATCAAGGCGCGAGGCGTCGGAAATGTCGCTGATAAGCCGGTCGAGCCGCTTTACGTCATGCTGGATGACTTCCATTAGCCGGCCGCGCGATTCGTCATTCTTCGCCAGCGGCAGGGTTTCCACGGCGCTGCGCAACGACGTCAGGGGGTTCTTCAGCTCATGGGCGACATCGGCGGCGAAGCTCTCGATCGCGTCGATGCGGTTGTACATGGCCGTGGTCATGTCGCGCAGGGCGCCTGACAGGTGGCCAATTTCATCCGCCCTGTTGGTGAAATCAGGAATGCTGTGGCGCGACCTGGCCCCCTTGCGCACCCGGTCGGCCGCCTCGGCCAGACGTCGCATCGGGCCGGCGATGGCGCCGGCCAGCAGGAATGACAGCAATACCATGACGAGGGCGGCGATCAGGAACACCTGCAAAAGCCCGAGGCGCTCCTTGGCGATGATCTGGTCGATGTCGCCGCCCTGGGTCGACAGCAGCAGAACGCCGCGCACGGACTTGAGCCGCTGGATTGGCACGGCCACCGAGACAATCGTTTCGCCATTGCTGTTGACGCGAACGACAGAGGCAGGCTTGCCGGCAATGGCGCTGGAAACCTCGGGCAAGGCGCGGCCGCTGCTTGTGGTGAGCACCTCCGCTGGAAGCCCCTTGGACTGCGTCCAGCGGCGCACGGTTTCCCACAGGCGTTCCAGCAGGCCAGGCGGCTCGCGCGGAATTGGCGGCAGGTCAAGCCGCAGCACGTCGCCACGCGCAAGGTGCGACTGGGAGTCCAGCAACAGCTGGCCTTCCCGGTCAAACACCCGCGCACGGGTGCCCGTCGGCGTCACCAGGTGGCGCAGCAACGGGGCGACGCGCTCCGGGTTGATCGAAAACTCAAGCGGCGACAGGGCCTCCTCGCCGAAGCCGGAGCTTTCCCCGGCCTGAAGCTGCAGCAGCTTGTCGGGGTCGATGAGAATCGCGTCGGTTTCGACCGTCGCCGAAGTGGCGATGGCGCCCGCGATAATCTCGCCCTGGGTCAGCAGGCTCTGAACCCGCGCCTCGATCAGCCCCTCGCGAAACTGGTTGAGGTACAGAAAGCCGATCAACAGGACGACGAGACCGGCGAGATTCAACATGACGATGCGGCGCGTCAGGCTGGATGACATGCGCGTCAGCATGACGCGTGCGAATCGCCTGATGCGCATTCCCAGACCCCGGGTGGCCTCTTCGGCGGCCGGATCAGCCTGGTCGTCAGATACAGTGTCAGTCATTCGCGCGCATCGCCCGCCCGGGCGTCTTGAGAGGCGGCTTTACCGCCTGCATCGAAAAAACGGCGCGCCTTCACAGGCGCGGCGTCAGGCTCCATTCCCACCCGGCATGGGTGTGATCAGGCTTCCTTGAAGCGATAACCAACGCCATACAGGGTTTCGATCATGTCGAAATTGTCGTCGACAGCCTTGAACTTCTTGCGCAGGCGCTTGATGTGGCTGTCGATGGTGCGGTCGTCCACATAGACCTGATCGTCATAGGCCGCGTCCATCAGGGCGTTGCGGCTCTTCACGACGCCCGGGCGCTGGGCCAGCGCCTGCAGGATGAGAAACTCCGTCACGGTCAGCGTCACGGGTTCGTTCCGCCACGTGCAGGTATGGCGCTCCGGGTCCATCTTGAGCGCGCCGCGCTCCAGGGCGCGCGCATCGCTCTCCCGCACCGCCGTCTGATCGCGAGGGCTGGCGCGCCGCAACACGGCCTTCACGCGCTCCACCAGCAGTCGCTGGGAAAACGGTTTGCGGATGAAATCATCGGCGCCCATCTTCAGGCCGAAAAGCTCGTCGATCTCCTCATCCTTCGAGGTGAGGAAGATAACCGGAAGATCGCTCTTCTGACGCAGCCGCCGCAACAGCTCCATGCCATCCATGCGGGGCATCTTGATGTCGAGGATGGCCAGGTCCGGCGGATTCGTCTTGAATCCGTCCAACGCTGAGGCGCCGTCCGTATAGGTGAGGATCCGATAGCCTTCCGATTCCAGGGCGATGGAAACGGAAGTCAAAATGTTCCGGTCGTCATCAACGAGAGCGATCGTTGGCATTGTGGCGTGGTTTTCCCGGATAGCGCGATGGCGACCATCACTGGCCGCATGCGGGTTGAACTCGGGTGAAGTCTGCTTCCCAACACGGCCGAATAATGGCGGCGGGCCGCAGCGAATGCTTTCATAGCATAATGTTTTCCCGAGAATTGCGCCAGCCTTCGCTTTGCCAGGCTGGTTCGTCGCGGCGGCGAAGTCCGGTTAACACAGGTTTGGGATCAGTCACGAAGGGCAGAAAAGCTTGAGCGTCGCGCCCGTTGCGGAACCTGGAGCGTCATGGAGCGGCAATGCAACCCCAGAGTTTTGCCGGTGGTTGCGCGGTATCAGCGGACCACGTCAGGCGGGTTCTTCGCATCACCAGCATCACCGGGTGGGCGCCAGAACGGCGGACGCCGCTTTGCCGCGACATGGAGCCTGAGCCGGAAAATTCTGGCGCTGGAAACAGGCAAGCCGCCCAGGGATCACCGGGCGGCTCGTTTTCTCGACAGGCGACATGAAGGAGCGACGCGTGCGCATCGCTCCGAAATATCAGTCGTTGGATTCAGCCTTCTCGGCCTTCTGCTTCGCCTCGAGGTCTTCGCCGGTGGTCTGGTCGACCACGCGCATCGACAGGCGCACCTTGCCGCGGTCGTCGAAGCCCAGCAGCTTCACCTTGACCTTCTGGCCTTCCTTGACCACGTCCGTCACCTTGGCGACGCGCTGCTGCGCCAGCTGCGAGATGTGGACCAGACCGTCCTTGGCGCCAAAGAAATTGACGAAGGCGCCGAAGTCGGTGGTCTTCACGACGGTGCCGTCATAGATCACGCCGACTTCCGGCTCGGAGGCGATCGACTTGATCCAGTTCATGGCCGCTTCGATCGACTTCAGGTCGGCCGAGGCGATCTTGATGGTGCCATCGTCGCTGATGTCCACCTTGGCGCCGGTCTTTTCGACGATCTCGCGGATGACCTTGCCGCCCGAACCGATGACTTCGCGGATCTTGTCCTGCGGAATCTTCATGGTCTCGATGCGCGGCGCGTACTGGCCGAGCTCGCTGCGCGCCGAGGTCAGGGCGTTGGCCATTTCGCCGAGGATGTGGTCACGGCCGCCCTTCGCCTGATCAAGCGCCACGCGCATGATTTCTTCGGTGATGCCGGCGATCTTGATGTCCATCTGCAGCGAGGTGATGCCCGACGCCGAGCCGGCCACCTTGAAGTCCATGTCGCCGAGGTGGTCCTCGTCGCCCAGGATGTCCGAGAGAACGGCGAAACGGTCGCCTTCCAGGATCAGACCCATGGCGATGCCGGCCACCGGCGCGCGCAGCGGCACGCCCGCGTCCATCAGCGCCAGCGATGAACCGCACACGGTGGCCATCGACGACGAGCCATTGGACTCGGTGATCTCCGACACCAGACGGATGGTGTAGGGGAACTCGTGCTTGGCCGGCAGCATCGGACGCACGGCGCGCCAGGCGAGCTTGCCGTGACCGATCTCGCGACGGCCCGGCGAACCCATGCGGCCGGTCTCGCCGACGGAGTAGGGCGGGAAGTTGTAGTGGAGCAGGAAGTGCTCCTTGTAGGTGCCTTCCAGCGAGTCGATGAACTGCTCGTCATCGGCGGTGCCCAGCGTGGCCACGACCATGGCCTGGGTCTCGCCGCGGGTGAACAGCGCCGAACCGTGGGTGCGCGGCAGGAAGCCGACTTCCGAGACGATCGGGCGGACGGTGCGCACATCGCGACCATCAATACGGACGCCGGTGTCCAGGATGTTCCAGCGAACGATCTTGGCCTGCAGCTCCTTGAACACGCCCTTCACGGTCTCTGCCGGGAAGCGCGGCTCCTCGCCTTCAGGGAACAGGGCGGCGAACACGCGGCCCTTGACGGCGTCGACAGCGGCGTAGCGGGCCTGCTTGTCGGTGATCATGTAGGCCTTGCGCAGATCAGCCTCGGCGATCCCAAGCACAACCTTTTCGATATCGGACGTGTCAGCGACGACCAGGTCGCGCGGCTCCTTGGCGGCGCGCTCAGCCAGACGGATGATGGCCTCGATCACCGGCTGGAAGTGCTTGTGGCCGAACATCACGGCGCCAAGCATGACGTCCTCGGACAGTTCCTTCGCTTCCGATTCCACCATCAGCACGGCGTCGGTGGTGCCGGCGACGACGAGATCGAGTTCGGAGCCTTCACGCTCGGCGAAGGTCGGGTTCAGCTTGTACTGACCGTTGGCGTAACCGACGCGCGCGGCGCCGATCGGGCCCATGAAGGGCGCGCCGGACAGGGTAAGCGCGGCGGAAGCCGCGACCATGGAGACGATATCCGGATCGTTCTCCAGATCGTGCGACAGCACGGTGATGATAACCTGGGTGTCGCAGCGCCAGCCGTCAGCGAACAGCGGACGGATCGGACGGTCGATCAGACGGGAAACCAGGGTTTCCTTCTCGCTCGGACGGCCTTCGCGCTTGAAATAACCGCCAGGGATGCGGCCGGCGGCGAAGGTCTTTTCCTGGTAGTTGACCGTCAGCGGCATGAAGTCGATGCCAGGCTTCGGCTCTTTCGCGGCGACGACCGTGGCCAGCACGGTGGTTTCGCCATAGGTGGCGAGCACTGCGCCGTCGGCCTGGCGGGCGATGCGGCCGGTTTCAAGCGTCAGCTTCGAACCTGCCCAGATCAACTCTTCGCGTTGAATATCGAACATGTATTCTCTTTCCATGGGTATGCGGTCCGGCCACCGGGTACGCCATGAGCAAGATGGCGGGGGGCTCGCGCTTCAGGGCTGCGAGCCGCCGGCTATCCTGCTCCGGCCTGGCCGGAACATCATCTGTGGGACCTGGGTCCCGGCGTCGCCAGCCATTCCCTGGCTGACGTTGCTGAAGGGGCCTGGCCGCCTCTCTGGCGGCGGCAGTTCAGCGGGGGCGTGGCTTCAACTCCTGAAACCGCCCGGCGCTGGCGCCCTGCGCCAGCGCGTAAATCTGTTGTCGCCGCGCAACCTGGCGCTCGCACTCAGATCGCGCGGACGGCGATATGCGCCTTCGGTCAGAATGGCGGCGCCAGATAGCCGGCGCGCGCCTGTTTGCAAGGGCTGGCTGGCGGATGGCGCTCCTGGCGCCCATCCGGATCGCCGCCCGATGCCTGCAAAGCAATCAGCGGCGAATGCCGAGACGCTCGATCAGCGAACGGTAGCGGGCTTCGTCCTTGCCCTTGACGTAGTCAAGCAGCTTGCGACGCTGGGAAACCATCTTGAGCAGGCCACGACGGGAGTGGTTGTCCTTGTTGTGGGCCTTGAAGTGCTCGGTGAGGTTGACGATGCGCTCGGTGAGGATCGCCACCTGGACTTCCGGGGAACCGCTGTCGCCGTTCGACGTCGCGTATTCCTTGATCAGTTCCTGCTTGCGCTCAGGCGTAATCGACATCGGTATTTCCTTTCAGCTGGAATATGGCCCGGCCGGGATGTCGTCCAGCAGGGTCGGGAGGTGCGCGCCTGCCCACGGACAGGAGCGCACGGCGCGCTTATGCACCAATCGGGCTGATTTGGCCATAACATTTTCACGCCAGCAATGATCGCCTGCCGGGAAGAAATATCGTCAAATCAAACGGATAGGGCGTTATTACGTTGTGCGTTCACCCACCCGCGCGGATGGTGCGCAGGGGGCGTGGCCGCGCCGGCCGGCCCTAGCCGCGCTCGCCCAGATTAAAAATCCGCTTCGGATGCAGTTCGCCCCGGTCGAAATCCGCCAGCGCCACCAGCCGGCCAGCCAGCATCACGGCGACCGTGCCTTCGAACACTGGCGCGTCGCGACCGCGCAGCAACACGCTCTGCCCGCGCGTCAGACGACCGGCGCCGGTGCGATCGACGGCGACCGCAGGCAAATCGCACAGGGCGGTAGCGACCGGCAGCAAGGCTGCGTCAGGCAGTCCGTCCGGCGCTTCGGAGGCGAGGGCTTCTATCGCCTCAAGGGTTACTGAATTGCCGAGATTGAATGGTCCGACCCGGGTGCGCCGCAGCGCCGCCACATGGCCGAAGCAGCCGAGATTGCGTCCCAGATCGCGGGCAATGGCGCGCACATAGGTGCCCTTGCCGCATTCTGCCTCGAACAGGGCCCGCTCGTCGGTGCGGCCGACCAGCCGGAGTTGTTCAATGGTCACGGCGCGCGGTTGCAGTTCGACAGCCTCGCCCTCGCGCGCCCGGTCATAAGCGCGTTCGCCATCGATCTTGATGGCCGAGAACTTGGGGGGAACCTGCAGGATGGTGCCGGTGAAGCGCGGCAGCAGTTCAGCGATGGCGTCCGGTTCCGGCCGTTCGTCGGAGCTGGCGACCACATGGCCTTCGGCGTCGTCGGTATTGGTTTCCTCGCCCCAGGCGACGGTGAACGCATAAGCCTTGCGGCCATCCATGACGTAGGGAACCGTCTTGGTGGCTTCGCCAAGAGCGATGGGCAGGATGCCCGAGGCCAGCGGATCGAGCGTGCCGGCATGGCCGGCCTTGCGCGCCCGGAACAACCGCTTGATGACGGCGACGGCATGGGTCGACGTCATGCCGACGGGCTTGTCCAGCACCACCCAGCCGTTCACATCGCGTTTCTTCGGGCGCGGTGCGGCAGAGGCCACGATCCGGGCTTCAGCTTCCTCTGTCATTGGTCTTCCATTCCGGAGCATCCGGCAGTGCGGCCGGTCCGGCGTCGGGGTGGCGGCTATCCCGTCCGGGCGACAGGGCCCTGGACCGGAACGGTCATGGCAATCCCGGGGGGCATGGAGGCCCGGCGCGGGAATTGCATCAGATCAGGGCGATGGAGCGCTTCGCGTCCGGAATGGTGCGGAACCGTCCGGAGGCAATTGCGGGCGAAAGGGCAGGTCGCCGCGCTGAAACATCACCCGGCTGGTCACGTCTCGTCGTCGTCAGAGTCCTGCGGCCTGGCGAGATCGGCCTGAACCTTTTCAGACTGTAGCAACCGCTCAATGCGGCCAGCTTCATCAAAGGTTTCGTCGCGACGAAAGCGCAGGTCGGGCGCATAACGCAGGTTGATGCGCCGCGCCAGCTCCGTGCGGATATGCTTCTTGTGCCGGTCCAGCGCGGCGATCACTGGCTTCTCGTCCTTGCCGCCGAGCGGCATGACATAGCAGGTGGCCAGCTTGAGATCGGGCGACATGCGGACTTCCGGAACCGTCACGACATTGCCGCTGAGGGCATCGTCCTGGATCTCGCCGCGGGCAAGAATCTCCGCCAGGGCATGACGGACGAGTTCACCCACGCGCAACTGACGTTGCGAGGGACCGGAAGTGGGGGAGGCGGCGCGTTTTGCCATTGGGGTCACTGTCTTCGCAGGGCGGAGCCCGGTCAGATTGGGCCGGATCTTACCCTGTCGTTCTGAATTTACGCAGTTTCCTGACTCAGAGCGGCGGCCGCCCGGCTGGAAAATGCTCCACAACATGTCCGCCGAAGCAGACGTCAGCTCCTCCTGGCGACACGCCCGGGCCGGCG
The DNA here is from genome assembly GCF_053543495.1 of Camelimonas sp. ID_303_24. NCBI lineage: Bacteria > Pseudomonadati > Pseudomonadota > Alphaproteobacteria > Hyphomicrobiales > Chelatococcaceae > Camelimonas > Camelimonas sp. ID_303_24. The sequence continues at coordinate 416,709 of NZ_JBLLJM010000003.1, read as the reverse complement.
CCGCCGGTCAGCCTTTGCCCGGCTATCCGGGCGGCTGTCCAGAAGCGCGAAGACCACGCGAACGGGCGTGGTCGCGCTGGCGGATCTGGAGAGGCTGGCGCGCATGTGGTTCACGCGCGCCATGGCCATCACAGCGTGCGACGGATTTCCTCGACGCGGTAGCATTCGATGACGTCGCCCTTGCGCATGTCCTCGAAGCGCTCGAAGGACATACCGCACTCCTGGCCGGAGCCGACTTCCTTCGCGTCGTCCTTGAAGCGCTTGAGCTGGCTGAGCTTGCCTTCGTGGATGACGATGCTGTCGCGGATGATGCGCACATGGGCGCCGCGCTCGACCACGCCGTCCGTGACGCGGCAACCGGCGACCTTGCCAACCTTCGACACGTCGAAGACTTCCTGGACCACAGCTTCGCCAAGGCGGTGCTCGCGCAGGGTCGGCGCCAGCAGGCCCGACATCGCGTCACGCACATCATCAATGAGGTCATAGATGATGTTGTAGTAACGGATCTCGATGCCGGCCCGATCGGCCGCTTCCCGTGCTTCCTTGTTGGCGCGGACGTTGAAGCCCATGACGGTCGCCTTCGAGGCGCCGGCAAGGGTCACGTCGGACTCGGTGATGCCGCCGACGCCAGCGTGCAGGATGCGCGCGGTGACTTCGTCATTGCCAAGCTTTTCGACCGCGCCGCGAATGGCTTCGACCGAACCGTGCACGTCGCCCTTGACGACGAGCGCCAGTTCCTTCTTGCCGCCGCCTTCGCGCAGATCGCGCATCATGTCGGCCAGCGAGCGTCCAGCGCCGGCGCCGCGCGCCGCCAGCTTCTCGCGACGCTGACGCGTCCGGAAGTCGGTGATTTCACGGGCGCGGGCTTCGTTCTCGACCACGGCGACGCGATCGCCAGCTTCCGGCGTGCCGTTGAAGCCAAGCACCTCGGCCGGCACTGACGGGCCCGCCTCCTTGATCTGCGAACCGTTGTCGGCCACCAGCGCGCGCACGCGGCCCCATTCGCAACCGGCGACGACAATGTCGCCAACCCGCAGGGTGCCGCGGTCGACCAGCACGGTTGCCACCGGGCCACGACCACGATCAAGCTTGGCCTCGATCACGTTGCCTTCGGCCGAGCGCTCCGGGTTGGCGCGCAGGTCGAGGATTTCCGACTGCAGCTGCAGACCTTCGAGCAGCTTGTCGAGATTGGTTCCGGCCTTTGCGGAAACCTCAAACTCCAGCGTCTCGCCGCCCATGGACTCGACCACAACCTCGTGGCGCAGCAGTTCGGTGCGCACGCGCTGCGGATCTGCCGACGGCTTGTCGATCTTGTTGATGGCGACGATCAGCGGCACGCCAGCGGCGCGGGCATGGTCGATAGCCTCAATGGTCTGCGGCATGACGCCGTCATCGGCGGCGACAACCAGCACGACAATGTCCGTCACCTTGGCGCCGCGGGCGCGCATGGAGGTGAAGGCGGCGTGGCCGGGCGTGTCGATGAAGGTGATCTTGCCGCCGAGCGGCGAGGTCACCTGATAGGCGCCGATGTGCTGGGTGATGCCGCCGGCTTCGCCAGACACAACGGTGGTCTTGCGCAGGGCGTCGAGCAGCGAGGTCTTGCCGTGGTCGACGTGACCCATGATGGTCACAACCGGCGGACGGGGCAGCTTCACTTCATCCGCGTCGTCGGCGCTGAACAGGCCTTCCTCAACGTCGGATTCGGCAACGCGGCGAACCGTATGACCAAGTTCCTCAGCGATCAGCTGCGCGGTGTCAGCGTCGATCACGTCGGTGATCTTGTGCATCTGGCCCTGGCGCATGAGCAGACGGATGACGTCCACGCCGCGCTCGGACATGCGGTTGGCCAGTTCCTGAATCGTGATCGTCTCAGGAATGGTCACTTCGCGCGCCAGGCGCTCCTTCTGCTCGTTCGCCGCGCCGCGGTTCATACGCTGCATGCGGCGGCGGAAGGCGGCCACCGAGTGGGTCCGCTCCTCACCGGCGTTGTGCGCGGTGCTGATGGTCAGGCGGCCACGACGACGCTCGTCGCCAGCGCCGGACTTGCCGGGCTTTGGCGCAGCGGCCGGGCGCAGCGCGCCAGGACGACGGGCGCGGGGCGCATCGTCCTCGGTCGCAGCGGCGGGCCGTCCGGCCGGAGCAGCGGACGCGGGACGCGGACTGGCGGGCTGTGCGGTCGCCGTCGTTGCTGCGGGCTTGGCTGGCTCAGCCGGCTTGGGAGGCGCCGGCGGCCGCGGCGACAACAGGACAGGCGGCCGGGAGCCGGCGGGGCGGGGACGCGCCACGAGGGCGGTCGGCGTCGCCGGGCCGGTTTCATAACGGGGGGTAGGCTCTGGAGCCGGCGGCGCTTTCGCAGCCGGTTCCGCCTTCTGGGGCGCCGGCGCTACCTTTGAGACGGCCGCTGCGGCCTTGCTGGCCGCCTCTTCCTCGGCGCGCTGACGGGCGGCTTCCTCGCGCTGACGCGCTTCAGCGGCTTCACGCTCGGCCTTCTCGGCGGCTTCGCGCTCGGCGCGACGAAGCTCTTCCTGCTCGGCCTGCTTGCGTTCCTCGACTTCGCGGCCCTTGGCCAGAGCCAGGGCGCGGATGCGCGCCTCCCGCTCATCGTCGGTCAGCGTGCGCAAGACGACGCCAGTGGTGGGGCGCTGGCCCGCGGCCGGGCGCTTGGGGGCGGAGGTCGCAGACGCGGCGGGGCGCGGCGCGGCGGGGGCTGCAGGCGCGGCCTCTTTCGCCTCGCCCGGCCCGACGGCGCGACGCTTCACTTTCTCAACCACAACCGCCTTGCTGCGGCCGTGGGAGAAACTCTGCCTCACCGTCCCATGCTCGACCGGGCGCTTGAGCGTCAGCGTCTTGTTCTGTCCTCCGCTGATCGTCTTGTCGCCCGGGTTCTTGCTATCGCTCATTCCGTTCCTGCCGCTCGCATGCCGGATCAGCTGATCCGCATATACCTCGTGCAGGTCCATGGCGTTGAACCATGGGCCTGTCAATCTGCCGGACGCGTGGTCCGCGTGGGGACCGCCGGCAGGCTTCTCAAATCCGGCGGCTGACGGCGCTCATGCTGCGCGCCGTTCGGGCCTGCACGGTTGCTCCAGGGCATTGGGCCCAGGGGCGCATCAGGGGGAAAACGCTGCAATCAATCGGGCGCGCTGTCGCCCGGCTGGTCTGTCGGAAGCGTCGCCGCGCTGGCTGTTGCTCCCCGATACGCGTTCAACCTGCCCCAGCACGCCAGGAATCCTGTGCTGGCGGGACCGGCCTCCAGGGCAGCATGTATCACATGTACCCCACCTAATGCCAAACTCAAATCGTTTGAGTCAAATGCATCGATCACATGGACTGGCCGCTGGTCCGTCAGCTGGCGCCGGCGCAATACCTGTCCAACCTTGCGCACGCCGTCTGGCGCGGCGTCGCTCGCATGCAACAAAGCCACAATATTGGCCTTGTTTATTGCGCTTTCAACCTTTGTGAAGCCGGTGACAGCTTCGCCAGCCTTGCTCGTGAACGACAACGCCTGAATGGCGTCCTTCACGAGCAACGCGTCGATTTCCTGAACGAGGTCCGGCGAAACCTCAACGGTCTGCTTCAGGCTTCTGGCGAAGGCCTTCCGCTTCACCGCCTGCGCCACCAGGTCGCCGGACAGCGAAACCCAGACGCCGCGCCCCGGCAGCTTGCGCTTCAGATCAGGCGTCAGACGCCCGTCGGGAGCAGCGACAAAGCGCAGCATCTCTTCAGGCGGCCGCGAGCAGCGCGTCACGATGCAGAGCCGCTCCGGTCCCCGATCATCTTCTTCGCGCCGGTGCGCCACGGTGTCCTCATCCAGTCAAAAAATCGGGATCCCCGGCGAACCGGCCAGGGCCACGGTCGATCTGCCTGCCCGGCAGCCTGTCGCCCGCTTGCCACGCCGTCAGCGGCGCAGCAACTGTGGGACTTGCCCGCCGGGCCGGACGCCCGGACGTCGGTTCAGGCGCGTGCGTCTCTGCTCTGCCCTGCTTCGGTTGAAGCCCCGGCGTCATCACCAGTCTGATCGTCCGCCTCTTCCAGAGCATCGGCGGCTTCAGCCTCAATCTCCGGTTCAGGCGCCTCAATCCAGCCGGCGAGCACGCGGGCATCCATGATCATGGCTTCCGCTTCAACGCGCGAAACCTCGAAGCCATCCAGCGCGCCCTTGTGACGGACAACTTCGCCGTCCTTGCGCTCGGCCCAGCCGCAAAGATCGTCCGGCACGGCGCCGGCCAGGTCCTCCAGCGAACGGATGTCGTTCTCACCGAACGCGACCAGCATGGCGGTGGTCACGCCGTCGATCTGGCGCAGGTCTTCGGAAACGCCCAGCTCGGCGCGCCTGGCGTCCTGTTCGGCTTCCAGCTGGTCCAGGTATTCCTGGGCGCGAGTCTGGATTTCCTGGGCGGTGCCTTCGTCAAAGCCTTCGATCGACGCCAGTTCCGGCAGGTCGACGACGGCGAGTTCCTCCACCGAGCTGAAGCCTTCCGACGCCAGCAGCTGGCCGACGACCTCATCGACATCCAGGGCTTCCATGAACAGGGTCGTGCGCTCGGCGAACTCCTTCTGCCGGCGCTCGGATTCCTCGGCCTCGGTCATGATGTCGATGTCCCAGCCGGTCAGCTGGGAGGCGAGGCGCACGTTCTGGCCGCGCCGGCCGATCGCCAGCGACAGCTGGTCATCGGGGACCACAACCTCGATGCGCTCGCTCTCTTCGTCCAGAACGACCTTCACCACCTCGGCCGGCTGCAGGGCGTTGACGATGAACGTGGCGTTGTCGGGCGACCACGGGATGATGTCGATCTTCTCGCCCTGCAACTCGCCGACCACAGCCTGAACGCGCGAGCCGCGCATGCCGACGCAGGCGCCGACCGGATCGATCGAGCTGTCGCGCGAGACGACGGCGATCTTGGCGCGAGAGCCGGGGTCGCGCGCCACCGCCTTGATCTCGACGACGCCGTCATAGATCTCGGGAACTTCCTGGGCGAACAGTTTCGCCATGAACTGCGGATGGGTGCGCGACAGGAAAATCTGCGGGCCGCGGGTTTCGCGGCGCACGTCATAAACGTAGGCCCGCACGCGATCGCCGGGACGGAACGCCTCGCGCGGGATCAGTTCGTCGCGGCGGATGATGCCTTCGGTGCGACCCAGGTCGACAACGACGTTGCCATATTCGGCGCGCTTGACGAGGCCATTGATGATCTCGCCAATGCGGTCCTTGAATTCCTCGTATTGCCGGTCACGCTCGGCCTCGCGCACCTTCTGCACGATCACCTGCTTGGCCGACTGGGCGGCGATGCGGCCAAAATCGAAGGGCGGCAGCGTCTCGGCGATATAGTCGCCGGGCTGCGCGGCGGGATTGCGCTTGCGGGCGTCGGCGACCGAAATGTGGATGGCGTCGTTCTCGACCTCGTCGGTCACCAGCAACAGGCGCGACAGGCGGATTTCGCCGCTCTTGGGGTTGATCTCGGCCCGCACCTCGGTCTCGCTGCCATAGCGCGAGCGGGCGGCTTTCTGGATCGCGTCCTCCATGGCGGCGAGCACGATCTGACGATCAATAACCTTCTCGCGGGCCACAGCATCGGCGATCTGCAGCAATTCGAGCCTGTTGGCGCTGATGGCCATGGGTCTCTCCCTCTTTCAACCACCTGGAGCATTTCTGGCGAGGCGCGATCCGCCTGGCTTGCAGAAATGCGTCATCCCAAAAAACGAAACACCTTCATGGGAAGCCGCTGCTTCGCGTCAGGAAAATGCATCGCCCAAATCTGGCGGGAAAGAATCAAGGCCATGATGGCCGGCTTCCCGCCGCAAAAATCAGTGCGGACGGCCCTGACCGGACGTGTCCGTCAGGTCGTCGCCATCAAACCCCGCATCAACATCCGCGTCTTCTTCTTCATCGGCAGGTTCCCCGCGCGCATGGCGGGCGGCCTTGTCGCGCCGCAACGCCTCGGCAATGACCGCGTCGGTCAGCAGGAGGCGCGCTTCCAGGATATCGGACAGGGGCAGGCGCGCCATCCGGTCCTCGTCGGCCGCAGCATCCAGCCGTTCGATCAGCACATGGCCGTCGTCCACGCCGCGCAGCACGCCGCGATATTTGCGCCGGCCCGAGACAAGGGCATTGAGCTCCACCTTGGCTTCATAGTCGGCCCAGCGCGTGAAATCGGAGGCGCGCACCAGCGGACGGTCGATGCCCGGTGAGGAAATTTCCAGGTGATAGGCCCGGTCGACAGGATCATCCACGTCCAGCGCCAGCGACACTGCCCGGCTGATCGTTTCGCAATCGTCGACGGTCATTGTGCCGTCCGGCCGCTCCGCCATGATCTGCACCGTGCAGCCATTCAGACCCGTGACCTTCACGCGCACCAGCACGTATCCCAGGTCCTCAATAACCGGCTCGACGATCGCTGCGACCCGCGCCGCGACGCCAGATTCGGTGACAACCCGCCTGTCGGCTGTATCCGCCATGGAAACTGCGACCCCATGAAGCCCCCTGTCAGGCAAAGCCTGCCGGCCGGGCTGGCGCGCCTTCCCGCGAGGCAAAAGCTGCATCGCATCAGGAAAGCGCCTCATTGCAAACGATAGGGCGGAATCCGCCATTGCGGACTTCGCTCTGTGATCATGTGCGGACCATGCCGCACTGATAAGACAAAAAAGAGCGGACCCCGGCTGGAGCCCACTCTCCGGTCCGGTTTGTAACAAACCGTTCTGGAATGTCGGAATAACCGGAAGATAGCCTTCGCCGGCGTCATTGACAAGGCGCCGGCGGATTTTCTTCAGGTCTGGCTGCTGGCGTCGCGCCGGACGAAGGTCAGATAGGCCGGCGTTCGCCCTTCGCGAAACGCTTTCTGTTCGTAGCGGGTGCCCGGCCAGTCAGTCCACGGCAGCCGCCAGTCGTCAGCCCGTTCAGCCGTCCAGTCGAACTGACCCGAGGCCATCACCCGCGCCAGTGTCCACGCCGCGTAATCGTCGATGTCGGTGGCGAACCGGAAAATCGCGCCAGGCTTCAGCACGCGCGCCAGATTGCTGACGGTTTCGGGGGAGATAATGCGGCGTTTGCGCTGGCGGCGCTTCGGCCATGGATCGGGATAGAGGACGAAAGCGCGGTCGATGGAGGCTGCGGGAAGCCGGGGCAGCAATTCAGTAGCGTCTGCGTCGTGCAGGGCAAGGCACCGTGCATCCGGTTCACCGGCCAGCAGCTTGGCCATGCCGTTGATGAATGGCTCGCAGCCGATGAAGCCGACGTCCGGATTGAGCTGCATCTGGTGCAGGAGGTGCTCGCCGCCGCCAAAGCCGATCTCGAGCCAGACCTGTGAAACGGACCGGGCGAACAGGGCGTTGACGTCGCTCACGCTGTCAGGACCGATGCGCAGGCGCGGCAGCGTCTCCTCCATCAGGCGGGACTGCTGTTCGCGCAGGCGGTGTCCTTTCCTGCGGCCATAGAAGGAGCCGGCGCGGGGCTGTTCGGTCGTCATCGCCTGTCTGGTCTTTCAAAAACAAACGCCGCCCTGTCCAGGGCGGCGTAAAATAGCCTGTTGGTCCGGTTCAGCCAGCGACAGCCTTGCGGATGGCGTCGGCCAGATCGGTCCGCTCCCAGGAGAAGCCGCCATCGTCTTCCGGAGCGCGGCCGAAGTGACCATAAGCCGCTGTGCGCGCATAAATTGGGCGGTTCAGGCCAAGGTGCTGACGGATGCCGCGCGGCGACAGGTCCATCACGTCCATCAGCACGCTTTCCAGCTTCGCTTCATCCGCCTGTCCCGCGCCGTGCAGATCGACATAGAGCGACAGCGGACGCGACACGCCAATGGCGTAGGAAAGCTGAATGGTGCAACGGTCTGAGAGCCCGGCGGCCACTACGTTCTTGGCCAGATAGCGCGCGGCATAGGCAGCCGAGCGGTCAACCTTGGTCGGGTCCTTGCCCGAGAACGCGCCGCCGCCGTGCGGCGCCGCGCCGCCATAGGTGTCAACGATGATCTTGCGGCCGGTCAGGCCGCAGTCGCCGTCCGGACCGCCGATGACGAACTTTCCGGTCGGATTGACGTGCCAGATAGTCGAATCAGAGATCCAGCCTTCCGGCAGGGTTTCGCGCACATATGGTTCAACGATGGCCTGCACGTCATGCGAGGTCAGCGTGTCGTCCAGATGCTGGGTCGACACGACGATCTGCGTTGCGGCGACCGGCTTGCCGTTCTCATAACGGACTGTGACCTGGCTTTTGGCGTCTGGTCCCAGAACGCCTGATTCGCCTGATTTGCGCGCTTCGGTCAGACGCTTGAGGATTTTGTGCGCGTAATAGATCGGCGCCGGCATCAGCTCAGGCGTTTCCCGGCAGGCGTAACCGAACATGATGCCCTGGTCGCCAGCGCCTTCATCCTTGTTGCCCGCAGCGTCAACGCCAACGGCGATGTCGGCGGACTGGGCGTGCAACAGTACGTCGATCTGGCTTTTTTCCCAGTGGAAGCCGTCCTGCTCGTAGCCGATATCGCGGATGGCGAGACGGGCGAGATGAGCCAGATACTCAGGCGTCAGCGTCGCAGGACCACGGGTCTCGCCCGCAATCACCACCTGGTTCGTCGTGGCGAGCGTCTCGCAAGCGACGCGCGCTTCGGGGTCAGCGGCGAGGAAAGCGTCGACAATGGTGTCGGAGATGCGGTCACATACCTTGTCCGGATGACCTTCTGACACAGATTCACTGGTGAACAGGTAATTCTGACGCGACACCCGAGCCTCCGGACGAATAGATGAATAACAGCTTGCGCTTGCGTAGGTTACCGGCCTGCCGGCGTCAAGCGCCGGAACGGGGCTGGCGGATTCAGGATCATTCAGGGAAATTCAGTCTCCGCCGCCTTTGACCGTGGGCTGGGCGTTCGCCATGGCCTCGACAAGCGCCACCAGCTTCCGGCGCACGCCGGCGTCCTGGATGCGGACGAACGCCTTGTTGAGATGCAGCCCCTCGGAGGTGGCCAGAAAATCGGCGACATGATCCAGCACCGGCGCTTCCGCAAAGCCGGTAGTGACGCCTTCAGCTGGCGCCGCGCCATCGTAGAAGAACGAAACCGGCACCCCGAGCACCTGGGCGATCTGGTGCAGGCGGCTGGCGCCGATGCGATTGGCGCCTTTCTCGTATTTCTGGATCTGCTGGAATGTGACGCCCAGCGCGTCGCCCAGTTTTTCCTGGCTCAGGCCGACAAGCATGCGTCGCATGCGAACCCTGCCGCCGACGTACAGGTCTATGGGGTTGCGGGCCTTGCTCACTGTGAATCTCCGTTGGCATGGTCAACCAACTGTCTGCTGTCTGCTGTCTGTGGCGGCATCGCGGCGCCAACCGGCGCGCGCGCTGCAGCCAAAGCAGAAAATCAGAAGCAGGACAAAAAACAAGTCGCCGCTTTTGGCGTATACCGTTGGCTGAAGCGCTGATGGCAAGGCTGAATCGGCGTAACCAACTTTTCCCAATGGAAGGAAAGTATTCGTCCGGCCCCATGAGTCAACTACAACCGATATGCCGGTATTGGCCACGCGCACCAGCGGCAAACCCTGCTCGATGGCGCGCAATCGCGCCTGGGCCAGATGCTGCCAGGGGCCTGGCGTCTGCCCAAACCAGCCATCGTTGGTGACATTCAGGATCACGCCGCGCGCGCTTCTGGCCGGCCCGAAGCCAGGAAAAATTGCTTCATAGCAAATCAGCGGCGTCACCGGGGGCAGGCCAGGAACATCAAGGCCGCCGCCGGGCGCCCCTGGGGCGAAACCGCCGGGGATATGGACGAATTGCCTCAGACCGAGAGCATCCAGAGCGCCGGAAAACGGCAGGTATTCGCCAAACGGCACCAGATGGGATTTGTCGTAGACGGCGGTAATCCGCCCCTGGTGATCAACAACCTGCATCGAATTGTAGAAGCGGTTGGGACGCCCGCCTGGGGCAAGCGCCTCCCCACGGGCGGCGCCGGTTATCAGCACCGCGCCCGGGGGCAACATGTCGCCGATGGCGGCCAGCGCTTGCGGATGATCCGCCAGCAGGAATGGCAAGGCTGATTCGGGCCAGATAACGTGGGTGATGTTCTGTTGCGCCAGGCCCGTCTCCGCACCTTGACCGGCCCCCTGGCTCGCCGTCGGGCCCGCGCCTTCGCCCTCACTCAGCCTGATGTACTGGCTGAGTATTTTTTCGCGATTTTCCCAGTTGAATACGGTCGTGTCCTGGGAAACCCCAGGCTGCACGAGGCGAAGTCTTATGCCTGGCTCCACCATCGCGGGGGCGCCAGGAATTCTGCCATGGCCGTAAACAACGAGCGCGGCGAGGGCAATGGCCGCCATGCCCGTCGGAGCGAGGCGACGCAGCCAGCTGTCGCGTGGGGCTCCCGTCGTTTCGCCTGCAGCCGGCGCCAGGGTGGCCGGGGCGGCGCAGATGGCCACCGTGAGGACGGTCAGCCCATACATGCCAACGATCGAGGCGATCTGCGCCGTCAGCGAATGTCCGCCAAGGGCCATGCCAAACGTGTTCCAGGGAAAGCCGGAAAACAGGACGCCGCGCAGATATTCAGAGACGCCGAGAGCGCCGGCCAGGGTCAGGATGCGGACCGGGCCCCGGCTCCACAGCGCCCCGGCCAGGCCAAAGCCGGCTGCGGTGAAAAACGCCAGGCCAGCGGGCAGCCCAAGCACGCCCAGCGGCAGGGCCCAGGCGAATTCGTCTGCTTCGACCAGAAAAGCTGCGCCAAGCCACCACAGGCCCGCGACGAAATAGCCAAAACCGAACCACCAGCCCAGGGCGGCGGCGGCGCGGGCGCGCTGGCCGGCGCGGCGCCCGGGGCTGCCTTCCCCCGATGCGCTGCCCTGGACAGCAGCATCCACAAGCCACACAGCCGTGGTCAGGGCGATGAACATGGCGGGCAGGAAATCGACTGGCGCCAGTGACAACGCCCCAATGGCGCCAGCGACAAGCGCGGTCATGCGCCGGCGCCAGCGCCCGCCCATGAAAATATGGGCGGCGGCGCGAAATCCGCGCCCCTGCTCCAAAGGCCCACCCACCTGTCGCGTCATCTGGCGTCAGGTTCGCGTGGAGAAAGCGATCGCGGGTCGCCCGGCGCCGACGCAACGTCGTCAGTGGACGAAGGCCGGAAGATGCGGATGCGCTTCAGGCGGCGGGGGTCGGCTTCCAGCACCTCGAAGACCAGTCCCTGCGGGCCGTCGATCCGTTCGCCCGTTGCGGGAACGCGCCCCGCGAGGTGCGCCACCAACCCGCCGATGGTGTCGATCTCGTCCGCCAGGGTGTCGTCGACCAGCGGGCCTCCCAGGGCTTGCGCCACATCTTCCAGATCAGCCCGGGCGTTGGCGTCGAAAGCGTTGTGACCGGCCGGGGCGATCATTGGCCCGGCGTCGTGGTCATGCTCGTCCTCAATATCTCCGACGATCAGCTCCACCACGTCTTCCATGGAGACGATGCCGTCCGTGCCGCCATATTCATCAATGACCAGCGCCATATGGGTGCGGCTGGCCTGCATGCGCGCCAGCAGGTCGATGGCCGGCATGGACGGCGGCACGAACAGCACCGGGCGCAGGATGTCCGCTTCATTCAGCGGCAGCGACAGGTCGACGCCGGAAAAGCTGGGCATGGAATTCGTTTCATCGATCACGACGCGGGGCGTGCAGCCCGCCAGATAGTCCAGAAAGTCCCGGATATGGACCATGCCGCGCGGATCATCGAGTGATTCGCCGTAGACCGGCAGGCGCGAGTGTCCCGCCGACCGGAACAGGTCGAGGACGTCGGCAAGCTGGGCGTCCTCGCGAATCGCGACAATATCGGCGCGCGGCACCATCGCATCTTCAACGCGGCGTTCATGCAGCGCCAGGACGTTGCGGACAAGCGACCGCTCTGTTGCGGAAAATTCTTCTGTCGGCGCGCTGTGTTCCAGAACGTCTTCCAGGTCATGGCGCACGGAGGCGCCATTGCGCGGCCGGGTCAGCGCCAGCAGGCGGTCAAACCATCCCGGGGCATCCTGCCTGCCTGTCGATGACTGGGGCTGACGCCCAGGGCGCGTACTTCGATCCTCGCTCATCTCTCCAGCGCTTCCCCCGCCACATTGTTCACGCTGGCGCCATCCGCTCCATAAGGGTCGGCGACGCCGAGGCCGGCCAGAATTTCCGTCTCCAGCGCCTCCATTTCCTCCGCCTCGTCGTCGGTCTCATGATCGTAGCCAAGCAGATGCAGCACGCCATGAACCACGAGATGGGTAAAATGATCCGCGACCGTTTTTCCCTCGTCTGCGGCCTCGCGCGCAAGGGTTTCGTAGGCGACGGCGATGTCGCCGCAGTGCGGCGAGCGGGCGAGATCGTCCGGATCCGCCGCTGGCCACGACAGTACGTTGGTCGGCTTGTCCTTGTCGCGCCACGTGCGGTTCAGCTCCCGCACGGCCGCATCGTCGGCCAGCATCAGCGACAGCTCGGCGCCATCCATCACGGCGACGCCGCCAGCGGCGACGGCGGCCAGCGCCGCCCGTCCAGCCAGGGTCTCCGCCTCCGGCAGCGCCTCCCACAAGGGGCTTTCGATCACCACGTCAACGAATGGAGAAGCGCTCATTCCCGGGTTCCGGTGAGAGTGACGGGCCTGCCGGCTGGCCTGGCGCCGCCGCTGGCGTCGCGCTCGGCCAAAGCGCGGGTTTCGGCGTCATAGGCGGCGACGATCCGGCGCACCAGATCGTGACGCACCACGTCGCCCTCGGCGAAGCGCACATGGCCGACGCTCTCGACGCCGCGCAGGATGCGCGAGGCCTGAATGAGGCCGGACTGCTGGCCTGGCGGCAGATCAATCTGCGACGGGTCGCCGGTAACGATCATCCGCGATCCCTCGCCGAGGCGGGTCAGGAACATCTTCATCTGCATGGTGGTGGTGTTCTGCGCTTCGTCCAGCAGCACGGCGGCGCGGGTGAGGGTGCGGCCGCGCATGAAGGCGAGGGGGGCGATCTCGATCATGCCGGTGGCGAGGCCGCGTTCGACCGTGCGCGCCTCCATGAAATCGTAAAGCGCGTCGTAGACCGGGCGCAGGTAGGGATCGATCTTCTCGCGCATGTCGCCAGGCAGGAAGCCGAGGCGCTCGCCCGCTTCAACAGCTGGTCGCGACAGCACCAGCCGCTCCACCACGCCCTGCTCGAGCAGCGAAACCGCGTGACCGACGGCCAGCCAGGTTTTGCCCGTGCCCGCCGGGCCTTCGGCGATCACCAGTTCATTGGTCTGCAACGTGCGCAGGTAATCATCCTGCGCCTTGTTGCGGGCGCGCACGCCGCCGCGCTTGCGGGTGACAATCTGGCGGAAGTTGCCAGGCGCGACCGAGCTGTCGTCGCCCGGGAAAAGATTGCCCTGCAGGGCGATTTCCTGAATGACGCCATCAATGTCGCCGGGCGTGATGGCCTCGCCGGCCCGGGCGCGCTCATACAGGGCCAGAATCACCTGACGGGCCTTGGCCGCAGCCGGCTGTTCGCCATGGATGATCACCCGGTTGCCCCGCGCCGTCGCCAGCACGTCGAGCCTGCGCTCGATATGGGCGAGGTGCTGGTCGAACTGGCCGAAAACCAGGCCGGCCAGCCGGTTGTCATCCAGCGTCAGCACCAGTTCGGTTTGCGACGGCGCATGGCGTGCTGGCTGTGCGCCGCGGCCGCCCGGTTTTGCCGGGCCGGAGCCGCGAAACTGTTCGGGGGAGAGCTCGCCTTCGTCACGCGGCATTCGCGTTCCTTTGTTGCGGGGAGAGAGGCTGTTCCGCCGGCGTCGGGAGAGCCCCCGCGGCGTGGCCAGAGGCAGATTGGGCCAGGCCCAGATAACGGCCAAGCAGACTGCCTGCGGTGGCCTCAATCACTTCCACGGTCGCCATCTGGCCCAGGATGTCGGCCGGCGCGTCGAAATGTACGCCCTGCAAATAAGGCGACTTGCCGGCCATCTGCCCTGGCTGGCGCCCCTGGCGCTCGACCAGCACGTCGATGACGCGGCCCGCCATGGCCTTGTTGAACGCGGCGCGGTCCCGCTCCAGCGCCGCCTGCAACTGGGCCAGCCGGTCGGCTTTCACCTGCTCGGGGATCTGGTCGGCCTGTTCGGCGGCGGGGGTGCCGGGCCGCGGGCTGTATTTGAAGGAGAACGCGCTGGCGAAACCAATATCGTCGACAAGGCGCATGGTCGCGGCGAAGTCGGCGTCGGTCTCGCCAGGGAAGCCGACAATGAAATCGGACGACAGGGCGATATCCGGGCGGGCGTCGCGCATGCGGTCGATGATCCGCCGGTATTCGTCAGCGGTATGGCGCCGGTTCATGGCGGCGAGGATGCGGTCGGAGCCAGCCTGCACCGGCAGGTGCAGATAAGGCATCACCTGCGGCAGGTCGCGATGGGCGGCGATCAGCTCGTCATCCATGTCGCGCGGGTGGCTGGTGGTATAGCGCAGGCGCTCCACCCCATCCATTTCGGCCAGATGGCGCAACAGGCGGCCCAGCGTCCAGGTTTTGCCATCAGGGCCTTCGCCGTGCCAGGCGTTGACGTTCTGGCCGAGCAGCGTGAACTCGCGCACTCCGAGGCCTGCGAGCCGGCGCGCTTCCTTCATCAGCGCCTCGACGGAGCGGGAGCTTTCCGCGCCCCGGGTATAGGGCACGACGCAAAATGTGCAGAACTTGTCGCAGCCTTCCTGGATGGTCAGGAAGGCAGAAATATTGCGTTGCGGCGCGATGCGCCGCGCCGGCAGCTGCCGGAACTTGTCCTCGACGGGAAATTCCGTATCGACCGCCTGGTCGCGGCTTTTCGCGGCGAGCAGCTCCGGCAGGCGGTGATAGCTCTGCGGACCAACCACCACGTCGACCACCGGGGCGCGGCGCATGATCTCGGCGCCTTCCGCCTGGGCGACGCATCCGGCCACCACGACCCGCGTCTCCTTGCCGTCGCGGGCGCGCTCCGCCTTGTTCTCGCGCACCCGGCCGAGTTCGGAATAGACCTTCTCGACGGCTTTCTCGCGGATGTGGCAGGTGTTGAGAATCACCAGATCGGCGTCATCGATACTGGGGGTCTCCACGTACCCCTGGTCCGCCAGCACGTCCGCCATGCGTTCGGCGTCGTAGACGTTCATCTGGCAGCCGTATGATTTGACGTGAACCTTTTTCACGTTGGTCCGACACTTTCACCTGGGCCGGCGCACCCTGAAGTCCCATGGGAAATCGTGGTCACGCCATCAATTGATACACAGACGGCGCCCTTCCGTGGGGAAAGGCGCGCCAACAAACCATTCTAGCGCATTTCGGGACGGAAGGCACAGGGCTTCGCGCCGCATCTTCCCGTCATGCATACCGCTTCGCGTGCAAGCATACCGCTTCGCGTGAAAGAAATACGACGGCGCGAGCCCGGTCAGAGTCAGGGTCATGATCGCCGCAACCGCCGGACGGCGGCGCGGGCAAAATTCTCGGCCATGCGCGTGGCGATCTTGCGATTGACGTCGTTCCCCAGCATTGGCTCACCGAACGAAATCACCGCTTCATAGCGGTCGCCGCTGCGCAGCAGCTCCATCAAATGCGGCGCCAGGTCCATATCGCCATACCAGGCGATCTGCGGCAGGCCATTGCGTCCCAATGGCAGTCCGTTGCGCGCCACGTAGCAGATGCACATCGGTTGCAGGCGCACCGTCTGTGCGCCCGCCGCGTCCTTCACCGCGCCCACCAGCGCCGAGCGGAACGGCAGCACCCGCAGGCCTTCGCCGGTGGTGCCTTCGGCGAACAGCACCATCGCCTCATTGTCGGCGAGCCGCCTGGCGATGGCGCCGTTGACCTCCGCCGTGGCGGTGCGCCGGGCGCGGTCAACGAACACCGAGCGTTGCAGACGGGCGAACGCGCCGAATACCGGCCAGCCTCCCACCTCGGATTTGGCGATGAATGACAGGGGCGTGACGCTGGCGATGGCGGTGATGTCCGCCCAGGAAACGTGGTTGGAGACCAGTAGCGTCGGCTGGCCGCGCGGCGGCTCGCCCTCGACCCGCACGCGCACGCCGATGATCCGGCAGACCAGCCGGTGGAACAGCACAGGGAGGCGTTGATAGACTGGCCGCGCGCCGACGCGCAGCGCCGCCCATTGCACGGGCACGCCGACCAGCGTGATGATGGTCAGGGCGCCGATGCGGCTCCAGGCGCGCAGATTGCCCCGCAGACTTTCCATGATCAGCTGGTCGCGCTGTCGTCGGGCGTCTCGCCGTCCACCGGACCGTCGTCGCCAAGCGGCGCCCCATACAGTTCCAGCCGGTGGCGCACCAGACGATAACCGAGCTTGCGGGCAATTTCGGCTTGCAGGCGTTCGATTTCCTCGGACTGGAACTCGATCACCGCGCCGGTGCGCACGTCGATCAGGTGGTCATGGTGCTGGCGCTCGGCCCGCTCGTAGCGGGCGCGGCCGTCTCCGAATTCGTGCCGGGCCAGAATGCCCTCGTCCTCGAGCAGGCGCACGGTGCGGTAGACGGTGGAAAGCGAAATGCGCGGATCGATCAGCGCCGCCCGCCGGTGCAGTTCCTCCACGTCCGGATGATCGTCCAGATTGCCCAGAACCTGCGCGATGGTGCGTCGCTGCCCGGTCATGCGCAGGCCGCGCTCCTTGCAGGCGCGTTCGATATCGGACGTTCGCGCGCGCCTGGGCTGGCCTTTCTGCATCTGCGCCACGTCAACTCCTCCATGGGCCTCAGGCCAGGCGCCGTGGTCCCGCCTGAAGAACGCGCGTCACCAAAAACGCCAGGGCGTTCCGCCTGTCTGGAGGGGAGCGCCAGCATTACCTTGCGGGTTCGCCCGATGGGGCGGGGCCAGGCTGTCTCCAGGTATGCGTCACGCCATGGCGTCAGCCGGTTGGCTGGCGTCGGGCCGGCCTGCCACCGCAGGATTTACATGCCCTGGCATATCCGGGGCAAGCGCGCCAGAACCACGATCAGGCGCGTCCGTCCGCTCCGCACGGCCAACCAGTTCACAGGCCGCGATGCGTTCGCTGGCTCCGCGCACGCCCGCGAGGCCCACATCATGGAAAATGAACCCATCGCCGGCGCCGTCCCGGACGGCGCTGGAGGCCAGGATCGTGGTGCCGAATTCCTTGTTCAGCGCTTCAAGACGGGAGGCGATGTTCACCGTATGACCCAGCACGGTATAGCTCAGGCGGTCGAAGGAGCCGACATGGCCGATTACCGCCTCGCCGGTGTGCACGCCGAAACGGGTGTGCAGTTCCGGCAGGCCCTCGCTGCGGAAGGTCGCGTTCAGTTCTTCGAGGCTCCGCGCCGCGTCAAGCACGCCGTTGCAAGCCCGGGCCACATGGTCCGGCTGTGGATCGGGCGCGTTCCAGAACGCCATGACGCTGTCGCCGATAAATTTGTCGATGGTGGCGCCTGAATCCACCAGGGCGCTGCTGATGACCGCGAAGTAGCGCGACACCAGACCGGTGAGCGCCTCGGGCGGCAACTGCTCGGCGATGCCGGTGAAATTGGCGATATCGGAGAAAACCACCGTGGTCTGCTGGCGGACCCCGCCCAGGCTGGGCTGGACGCCGTCCCTGACGATGCCGCGCACAATCTGCTGTGGCACGTAGCGCATGAAATTGTTCATCGCCAGCTGCAGCCCGCCAACCGCGCCGGAGAGCGCGTCGATCTCGGTGATGTGCGAGGGCGGCGGCCGGGCGCCGTCGCCCTGGAACGAAACAATCCTGCTGACCGCGCCGGTGAGGGTGTGGAGCGGCCGGGTGATCCTGCGCGCCGCCAGCGCCACGATTGGCAGGGCGATGAGCAGCGCCAGGAGGCCCATGGTCAGCAACCGGCGCGCCATGTCGTTGGCCGCGCCCATGATCGCTGATTGCGGAATGGCGATTGCCGTTATCATGCCGGTGTCAGCAAGGCCGGGCTCATACCGGACCAGATAGTCTTCGCTGCCGGTGTGAACGATGCGGCTGCCGGCCTTGCCGTCCTGCTGATAGGCCTCGGCGATCGCCCGCAGCAGGGGCGAGGGCAGGCCCGACATCAGGGGCAGCCCATGGGGACCGACCGGCCCATCCCCCTGTCGGTAGCGCCGTCCATCGGGATGGGCGGCAAGTTCGCCCTCGGCGGTGAACAGCACCAGCTCCTGACGAGGATGCGTGCGCATCCGGCTCAAGACGTCATCGAGATCGGAGAGCAGGACATCAATGCCGAAAACGACGCCAGGATTGACGGCGGAGCGCTGCGCGACAGTCACGCCGATTTCCGGAAAAGTGGCGAAACGGTAGGGCGCCGGCGTTACCGGTTGCCGGCTTTCGACGGCCATCTGGTACCAGGTGCGCTTGCGCGCGTCATAGTCCGACAATACGGGCGCGTTGCGCCGGATCACTTCTCCCTGGGCGTTCAGAAAAATCGACCGGCGAAGAAACCGCCCCGATCCGCCGTCTGGCGTGCTGACAACGATCTCATAGGCGGCGCCAGGCGCTGCGGCGTCATTCACCAGGCGCTGGCTGAGAACCAGGGACCCGTCAGGCCAGCCCGCCAGAACGCCCAGCACCGAAGGCGTGGTTTCCTGCAGCGTGCGCAGCAGGGTGACGAGCAGGCGTCCCATGTCGTCGTCGGGGCGCGATGGCGTCGCGGTTTCGCCGATGGTTTTCAGGAAAATATGGGCGCTTGCCAGCTGGTCGCGCGCCTCATCGCGAATCTGGCGGGCCAGATCGGTAAAGCGCTCCTGGGCCTCGCGATGGGCGAGCTGGGCCATGCTCCGGTGATTGAACCAGGTCAGGCCGCCCAGAATCAGCGCGATGATGGCCACGAACGTCACCGCCACAACGATTTGCAGGCTGTATCTGTGTGGTGTCGGCTTGGCCATTCTGTCCGGCGCTGTTTGCAACGGTTCGCGACGCCGTCGCAGGACACGTCTGTGATCGCGACTCCCCTTGTATGGCCAGTCTGGCGCTTTGAAAACCTGGGGGCGGGACGGCGCCTGCCGTTGCGGCGGTCACCCGCTCCCGCGCCGCGTTGTCGTCGGCGGGCGACGTCGCATCGTCCCGGCGCCGACGGCAGGCGTTTGGCGCGGGCGTCTCAGGGTTCGCGGGAAATCGTCACCGGCGGCGGCGTCTCGCCATTCTGCAGCACCAGCTTCACCGAAACGCTGCGGGCATCGTGGGGGGCCGGCAAGCTGTTCTGGGCTCCGGTGGGTGGCGGCGCATTGTCGTCGCAGCCCTCCGCCGGCAGGGGCAGGGCGATGTCCGGATCGGCGCCGTCGAACCCGACATGGGCGCTGCGGATGGCGCAGCGGTAGGTGAGCAGATACGGAAAATAAATCTCATCCCGGTCCGTCGCCCACGTCAGCCACGAACCCGATGTGGTCATCAGGATGCTGCGTTGCCGCTCGCTGTTAAGCTCCGCGGAATCGAACCGGTAGGCGAACGGGCCGGCGGTGAGACCAGCCGAATCCACGTAGCTGACATAGATGTTGGTCTTGCCGGCCCGCGACGGGATGGTGAAGGCGGCGGCGCGGGCCGTTTTGCCGTCTCCGGACAGGTTGAGTTCAGCGCGCGAGAAACCGCCCCGGTCGCCCAGGCGGTATTGCGCCGCCGTGGCGTCCTCGGGCAGGGCGATGTTCACTGTCCAGTGGCTTGAACCGGCCTGATAGGTCAGCAACGGCCGGGTCTGACGGCTGGTGAAGGCGGCGTCGATTTCCGGGACGCGCCGCCCGGCGCGCTCCACCCACTCCTGAAGCACGGCGGAATCGATGAAAAACCGTTTCAGCGCGCCGGTCTTGTTCGCCGTGAGGAACTGGTCCAGGGCGGCGTGCTCGGCCCGCAGCCGCGTCAGCGTCTCGCGGCCCGCGCGGGTATCGCCGAGCGCTTGCGCCAGCGCATACCATGCGGGCGCAAAGGCGGGGGTCTCATCGAGCAGCCGCCGAAGCCGCGTGGTCTGCTCCGCCTGGCCGAGTTGCTGGGCGTAAACCATCCGGATCGCCGGGCCTGGCGCTACCGTATTCAGGTCTGCGAACAGATCGCGGGCGGCGGAAGAGCCATCCTGCAATCGCACCAGCGCGGCCAGGCGCAGGAGCGGATCGATGAAGCCCGCGCCGGCGCGCGCGGCTTCCACATAAGCGGTGCGGGCGCCAGCCAGATCTCCGCTGGCTTCGAGGGCGCGCCCCTTCTGGTACAGATCCCGCGCTCCCGCCGCCGCATCCGGCGCCGTGGAATCGGGAAGGGCGCCAATGGCCCGTTGCGCTGGCGTCTTCACGGCCTGCTCTGGCGGCGGCGCAGGGAGTTTCAGGCCAAGCTGGGCTTCCAGCAAACGCTTGGCGTGCCGCACGGTTGGCGCCACGATTATAATGGCCAGGGTGATCAGGATAATCCGCACCCAGCGTCGCCGTCGCCGCGCCGCGCGGTCCGGCCTGTCGCCACGTCGGCCGCGTCCACTGTCTTGCGCGGGCTCCCGCCGTTCGCCGGTTTCAGCGGAGTCAGCGGAGAGGGTCACCAGGAACGCTTCAACTGGCGCAGGGATATTCTTGAGCGTCTGGGGACCGATGCTGCGGAATGACGCCGACACCTTGCCCGCCACCGCGTCGTGGACGATCCGCGACACGCACACGCCGCCGGGGTGAGCGACCGATTCCAGACGGGCGGCAATGTTGACGCCATCGCCAAGCAGATCGCCATCGCGTTCGATGACATCGCCGATGGTAACGCCAATGCGAAAGCGCACGCGCCGGTCCTCCGGCCAGGGCTGGTTGACGGCCTGGAGCGCATGCTGGATGGCGATGGCCGCCCGCACCGCTTCCACCGCCGAGGCGAATTCGGACATGACCGAATCGCCAGCGGTATTGAAAATCCGCCCACCATATCGCGCCACTTCCGCGTCGAAGACGCTCCGGCACTGGTGAAACAGCTGCAGGGCGTCCTCTTCGCCGGTGGCGAGCAGGCGTGAGTAGCCGGCAACGTCCGCCGCCATGATAACGGCCATCCGGCGCCGGAACATGCTCGGACCATCGGGCTCTTCGGAACGGGCGCCCGACGTTTCAGTCATACTGGTCATCCGCCATAGCCATGTGGGCCCAGATATCTGCAGCCGCCATCAGCCAGGAAGTCACACCCGCAATCATCGATCAAGCCCTGTTCATGTGGCGCCTGCCATCCGGCTGGCGTCGCCCTGTTGATCTGGGCATCGCGACATCGATACGCCAAATTGGGCGATACAAAGTCATGTCAACGCGTGGTCGGCCCTGTTGGTCCGTCTGGCGCGGCGCAAACCCGTCCCGCCGGACGACAGGAAACCGCAAGCAAAGCCGTTCATGCCATTTCCGGGCCTCCGTAGTATCGTTGCCCGCAAGTGGGGCCTGATCCCGGCAAACAGGCAAGGGAGTTCAGTTCATGTCCATGCAGGACAAAATTTATCCCGTCCAGCACACGGACGCGGAGTGGCGGCGGCTCCTGACGCCGGACCAGTACGCTGTGCTGCGTGGTCACGGCACGGAGCGCCCAGGCAGTTGCGCCTTGCTCCATGAGACGCGGGACGGCGCATTTGTCTGCGCTGGATGCGGCCAAAAATTGTTCTCATCAGCAAAAAAGTTTGACAGCGGCACGGGATGGCCGAGTTTTGACAGTCCTGAGCCAGATTCCATCGATATCAGCCGCGATGAAAGCTATGGAATGGTGCGAACTGAAGTGCATTGCAGCAGATGTGGCGGTCATCTTGGGCACGTTTTTCCTGATGGACCGCCGCCGACCGGCCTGAGATACTGTATAAATGGCGTCGCCACGACCTTCGTGCCGGACTGACGCGCCATTTGGCCCGCTTGTCTGTGGCCAATGGCTGGAGGCTGCCGCGAGATCTGGAGCCAAAATTTGCGGCGGGTGGCGGCGGCGTTGCTGCCCGCCCCGCCGCGCGCCCCCATGGCGGTGGGGACGACCAGGAATATTTTCAGCAATGGCAGGCGAGCCATAAAATACAAATTTATTAAGTATAATTATATATGTTACCGATTCGCTGCTGCCGGGTTGGCGATGGCAAATGGCCAGAGGCGGTGCGCCTGAACTTTGTGCGACCGGCGGGAGCCGCCTCAAGGTAATGCCGCGCGGGCAACAACAGGTCTGAGCCTGGCTCCAGCACGCCATGCGTATTCTGGATGCGCATCCTGGAGCCGATGCGCCGTGTGCCTCGTCGCATGTCAGCCGTGAACTTT
This sequence comes from Camelimonas sp. ID_303_24, assembly GCF_053543495.1. NCBI lineage: Bacteria > Pseudomonadati > Pseudomonadota > Alphaproteobacteria > Hyphomicrobiales > Chelatococcaceae > Camelimonas > Camelimonas sp. ID_303_24. Next base: position 394,576 of record NZ_JBLLJM010000003.1, on the reverse strand, counting down.
TCCGGATCTCGTGCGTTCAACGAAACGTGAACTGGCGCGATGGGCGCCGGTTGCGGATGGCGACCGCACATCATGTCGGGGGCGAGGCATTGAACAATTTTGACATGCGCATTCCTGTCCGGGAGCTGAAAGTGCTGCGATGGCAGGATGGGCGCGTCGTACTGGAATTGCGTTCAGCTTTTGGGTCGGTTGATCCGATCGTCATTGAGGTTTCCGAGGCTGCGATGTCCAGCTTCCGTGAGGAAATAGCTGCTTTCCAACGCCCTGCGCCGGAACGCGCCTCCCTGGCGCCTGCCGCCCGGTCGCTTCCGGCGCAGCCGCCTTCCGGTCAGGCAAGCCATGATGGCGATGGCGAGGCCGGCGCCGATCGGGCCCACCGGGCGCCGTTGGGCGACAGCCGCTTTACCTGGGGCGAGGCGGGCGCCACTGTCCCGGGGACGCCGCCTGATGACAATGATCTCACCGAAGAAGAACTGAACTGGCTGGCCCGTTCAGCGGGCTGATTTTGGCGGGGCCATGTGCGCTGCCGCGCGCGCCCCTGATCCACGCCGCCTGAAAGCGGCCCGCCCAATGTCTCGAAAGCCGTTCCGCGCCAGGCGAGACAATGTTTTCGTGGAGTTGCCCGGAAACCAGGATGCAACGCGCCGCAGCCCACGCCAGCGGCTGCGCGCCAGCGGATCTTCACGCTCCCGACCCGGTTCCCGTGATCTCTGGCCTGTCGCCGGAAATGACGCATGACACTGAAACGCCAGTCTCATGCGCCGGACATTGTCGGGGTCTTACTCGTCCATCTTGAGCGCGGCGATGAAGGCTTCCTGCGGAATCTCCACCTTGCCGAACTGGCGCATGCGCTTTTTGCCTTCCTTCTGCTTGTCGAGCAGCTTGCGCTTGCGCGAGGCGTCGCCGCCATAGCACTTCGCCGTCACGTCCTTGCGCAGGGCGCGGATGGTTTCGCGGGCGATGATCTTGCCGCCGATCGCCGCCTGGATGGGGATCTGGAACAGGTGCTGCGGAATGAGTTCGCGCAGTTTCTCGCACATGGCGCGGCCGCGCATTTCCGCCCGGGTGCGGTGCACCAGCATGGCCAGGGCGTCCACCGGCTCGGCGTTGACCAGCAGCGACATCTTGACCAGATCGCCCTGGCGGTATCCGGAAATGGCGTAGTCGAACGAGGCGTAGCCCTTCGACACGGACTTCAGCCGGTCGTAGAAGTCGAACACCACTTCGTTCAGGGGCAGGTCGTAGACGACCATGGCGCGCTTGCCGACGTAGTTCAGATCCACCTGTTCGCCGCGCCGGTCCTGACACAGCTTGATGATGGCGCCGAGATAGTCGTCAGGCGTCATGATGGTGGCGCGGATCCACGGCTCCTCGATCGACGAGATTTTCATCACGTCGGGCATGTCGGCCGGGTTGTGCAGCTCGATCTGCTCTCCGTCCGCCATGTTGAGCTTGTAGACCACCGACGGCGCCGTCGAGATCAGATCGAGATTGAATTCGCGCTCCAGCCGCTCCTGGATGATCTCCAGGTGGAGCAGGCCCAGGAAGCCGCAGCGGAAGCCGAAGCCCAGCGCCGCCGAGGTTTCCATCTCATAGGAGAAGCTGGCGTCGTTGAGGCGCAGCTTGCCCATGGCGGCGCGCAGGTTTTCAAAATCGGCGGCGTCAACCGGGAACAGGCCGCAGAACACCACCGGCTGCGCCGGTTTGAAGCCGGGCAGGGCGGCCGCCGTCAGGCGGCGCTCCTCGGTGATGGTGTCGCCGACGCGGGTGTCGGCCACCTCCTTGATCGAGCCGGTGAAGAAGCCGACCTCGCCGGGGCCGAGCTGGGCCATGTCGGTCATTTTCGGGCGGAACACGCCGACCTTGTCGACGCCGTAATTCGCGCCCGAGCCCATCATGCGGATGGTCATGCCCTTCTTCAGCACGCCGTCGATGATGCGCACCAGCACAACCACGCCGAGATAGGAATCATACCAGCTGTCGACCAGCATCGCCTTCAGCGGAGCCGTCTCGTCGCCCTTCGGCGGCGGCAGCCTTTTGACGATGGCTTCGAGCACGTCCGGAATGCCAAGGCCGGTCTTGGCCGAGACCGGGATCGCCTCCGAGGCGTCGATGCCGATGACGTCCTCGATCTGCTCCTTGACGCGCTCCGGTTCGGCGGCGGGCAGGTCGATCTTGTTCAGAACCGGCACAATCTCATGGTTGGCGTCGAGCGCCTGATAGACGTTGGCCAGGGTCTGCGCCTCGACTCCCTGGGAGGCGTCGACCACCAGGATGGAGCCCTCGCAGGCAGCCAGCGAACGCGACACTTCGTAAGCGAAGTCAACGTGGCCGGGGGTGTCCATCAGGTTGAGGATGTAATCGCGACCGTCCTGCGCCTTGTACTCCAGCCGCACGGTCTGCGCCTTGATGGTGATGCCGCGCTCTTTCTCGATATCCATGGAATCGAGCATCTGCTCGCCCATGTCGCGCGCCGCCACCGTGCCGGTTTCCTGGATCAACCGGTCCGCGAGCGTGGATTTGCCATGGTCGATGTGCGCAACGATCGAGAAGTTGCGAATGTTGTCAAAGGGATGCGTCGCCATGCTCTCTCTGGGGCGGCTGTCCCGGCGGCAAAAACGCGCCGGCCGGCAATGCGGGGCTCGATGGCCTTTGCATGGGCAATACCAGCGTCGGGCGGCTTCGCCAAGGGCCGCCGCACCAGACGCGCGGCAAAAGAGACCTGGTCAAAGGAGATCTGCCAAAACCGGATGTTACGCCGGTGGCGCGGCTGGAAGGCGTTTGCGCCCCGGGCGGAAACGCTGCTGCGCTTCCGCCCGGGACATCCGGCGCAAGGCGGGCGCTGGCTGCTTACCAGCGGTACTGCAGCGCGAGCGCGCCCTGCCAGGAGGCCAGGCGGTGGGAGAGGGTCGCGCCGCCGCGCAGGTTCAGCGACAACGCGTCGCCAAATTGCGCCGTCACGCCCATCTCGATGCGCGCCTGGTCCTTTGCCGCCGCCGCGCCGATCGCGCCGAAACCGAAGCCGGGCGCGCTGCGGAATGCCGCCGCAAGGTTGCGCCGGGGCGAGAACTCGTGCGCCCACGTCGCCCGCAGCCAGGGCGTCAGCACGCCATTGCCTCCCATGGGCAGGCTGGCGCTGAACTGAAGTCCCGCCAGGCTTTCCATTGAGCGACTCCACTGGCTGCGCACCGCCAGGGCCATGGGCCCGGGCTGACCGTCCAGCAGCGTGGCGCGCTCCCGGAAGGCGTCCACATGCAGCAGCTTGTAGTCGACCCCGACGAATGGCGAGACGCGCAATGCTTCGGTTCCGAAGTTGTAACCGGCTTCGGTTCGCAGATTCAGGCTTTCGGCGTTGAACCTGGCCTGAGCCCGCTCCGTCGGACCGATGCCGGCGAGTGTGCGCTGGCTCTGGAACTGGTGCGCGCCGGCCGAAGCCGTTGCCGCCAGCCAGGCGTCGCCGCGCGCCACGCGGCCATAGATGGCGCCCTGGATGTGCTGGCTGCTGGCGGAGCCGCCCCGTTCGCGCACGCTGAAGCCACCCTGGGCGCTGTTCACCGCCACGCCAAGCAGCCCGCCATTGCCAAACTGGCAGTCGACGCCAGCCGAGAGCGCGCTGTGAAAATTGCGCTGGCTGGCGCTCCCGCCATGGACCCGGTCGCCAGCCTGGCGCGCGCCGCCGCCGCCGGCGCTGGCCCATATCCGGCCGCCGGCGCGCACGCCATGCGCCGCCTGGCCAGCGTCCGTTACGGGGTTGCCGCCGCCAGCGCTGTTTTGCGCCGCCGCCAGCACCTGCTCGCCAAAACCGCTCATGGTCGTGAAGGCGGCCGACTGGCTTGCCGTCAGACTTTCGCCAGACAGGGCGCCGTAGGCCGAGGCCAGTCGCGACAGGGTGGGAATGACGAACAGGCCCGCGGTCACCGGCGAGAATGGCGACCGGTTGGCCTCTGCCTGGATGCGGTTGACCGTCGCGCCGATGGCCTGCTGGTTGAGCGCCAGGCCGCCGGGGAGGAAGTCCACGTCATAGGCGATCGCCATGTCGCCTGTGGCGGGGCGGGTCATACGGAACGCGGCCACCGCGCTGGGGATCGGCTCCAGCGTCAGATCCGTCGCGTCGGAATTGCCCTCCACATGCAGCACGGGCGGCGTCTCGAAGGTTCCAGGACGCGCCGCGCCCGGGTCAAACGGCAAGAGCCGTATGGCGCCCTGCAAGTGAGCCTGGCCTTTCACGTTGATGCGGTCCGCCGCAGCGTCGCCGGGCGACAGCTTGGCGGCGATCAGGCCGCCCTGCATCTGCTCCAGATCGGCGATCAGGTCGGTTGTCATCAACTGGCCAGGGCCGCCCGGCATGATCTCGCCCTGGTTGACCAGGGTTGAACCGGCCGGCATGGCGATGCTGCGCCCTGACCGGAGCACGCCGCTGGCCGCATTCTCAAGCAGGACGGCGCCGCCCTTCAGGTCAATGCTGCCGGTGATGGTTCCGTGGTTGGCGAATTTCAGGTCGCTGGCGTCAATGGAGATCGCGACCCCAGCCGCGCCGTCGCGGGTGAGCAGGTGACCGGCGTTCACGAGCTTGCCGACGCCGCGCGTCGCAATTTCGATGGCCCGGCCGCCCGCGCCGCCTTCGACAGTTCCGCGATCAATGGTGACCGCGACATCGCCGTCAACGCCCGCCCCGCCCTGCGAGATGGCGCGGATGGCAACGCCGCCCGCGCCGGTTGCGCGCACGTCGGCGCTGGTTGTCACGTCGACCGCCGCCGCTCCGGTTCCGCCGGCGCTCTGGGCGAAAATGCCCGTGGCGTCAGCGCCGGTGACGGCGATGGCGCCGCTGTTGCGCACGATGACATCGCCGCCGCTCCCCGCGCCGCCGACGCTGCCGGCGAACCCCGCCGCCAGGCCGCCGCCGCCGCCTGCAGACTGGGCGACAATGCCGTCGCTCCGGTTGCCGGCGGCGCTTATGGCGCCAGCGTTGGCGATGCTGACCGCGCCGCCGTTACCGGCGAGTTGTGCGCCCGTCGCGGCGACGGGTTTTAGTGACGCGACGTCGCGCGACAGGTGCAGGCCGCCGCCGCCGCCGATGGACTGGGCGATGAGGCCGGCGGCCCTGTCGCCAAGGGTGGCGATGGTTGCGGCGTTGTTCACGCTGACCGCGCCGCCGTCGCCACCGCCATTGCCGGTTGCGCCAATCCGCCAGCCAGCCATGGAGGTCGCGCCGGTGGCGACGAGCAGGCCGCCGCCGCCGCCGATCGACTGGGCGAGCAATCCGGTGGCCGCGAAGCCGTCCGTTGCGATGGCGCCGCCCTGAACGATGCTGACCGCGCCGCCCGCGCCGCGCACGCCATCCGCGCCGAGGCGGGCAATGGCCAGCGTCATGTCGCTGCCAGCATGGGTCATTCCAATGACGCCGCCGCCGCCGCCGATGGATTGGGCGATGACGCCCATGGCGCCGGCGCCGGTTGTGCGGATGCGGTTGGCGCTGCGCAGGTCGACGGTCCCGCCGTCCTGCGATCCGGCGGCGGTGCGTCCATCGCTGCCTTCGCCGCCGCCCGCGACCAGATACAGCTCCTGGGCCTCCAGCGTCTGGCTGGCGGTGAGCGCGGTGACGCCGCCGCCGCCGCCGATGGATTGGGCAACAAGGCCGTGGGCCAGCGCGCCGCTGGTATCGAGCGCGCCATTGCCCGGCTCGGCTGTTACCTTGCCGCCGGCGCCGCTGCTGACGCCTTCGCCGCCCGCGAGCAGGACGCCGCCGGACATCAGCGATTTGAGATCAAGGGTATGGGAATTCACCCCGCCGCCGCCGCCGATCGACTGGGCGATCATGGCGGGCGCGTTGTCGCCACTGGTTGTGACGTTGCCGTCGCCGCTGAGCGAAACGCCGCCGCCGTTGCCGCCGGCGCCGCCCTTCCCGCCGGTCGCGCCGGTCAGCAGGCCATTGCTCCCCAGGGAAAGGCCGCCGGTGAAGCTGGCAACTCCACCACCGCCGCCAATGGATTGCGCCATGACGCCGGCAGCGCCTTTTCCGGCCGTCCTGACTGTTCCGCCAAGGTGCAGCGCGACATCGCCGCCACTGCCGCCGACTGCTCCCGAGCCGCCGGTGGTGGAGGTTTCGCCCTTGTCGCCAGTGCTGAGACCGCCAGCGACGGCCACGCCGCCACTGCCGCCGCCGCCGCCGATGGACTGGGCCATCAGCCCCCATGCGATGTCGCCGCTGGTGACAATGCGGCCGGAATTGCGCACCGTGACCGCGGCCGCGTCTCCGCCTGCGCCGCCGGTTCCACCGACGCTGTTCGCCGCGCCTTCCCCGGCCGAGATCGCGCCGGCAACCGTCAGCCCGCCCTGACCGCCGCCGCCGCCAATCGATTGGGCAATGACGCCAGCGCTGGCGGCCCCGGCTGTGGTGATTGCTCCGCTGTTTTCGACATCAACCACGCCGCCGCCGCCGCCCGCGCCGCTGGCCCCGCCGGTAATCTGGCTGAGACTCTTGCCCGCGGCGATGCTGAGACCGCTCGCGAAGCCGCCACTTCCACCGCCCGCGCCGACCGATTGCGCCAGCAGGGCAGTGGCGTGATTGCCTGACGTGATGATGGCGCCGGCGTTGGCGACATTGACAGCATCGCCGTGGCCGCCGCGCCCGGCGGCGCCGCCGCCAACTTCGTTTCTGACGTCGCCGGATGTATTGAATGCCGCCCCGAGGGCAAAGCCGCCGTCGCCGCCGCCGCCGCCAATCGATTGGGCGACCAGCCCTCTGGCCATGTCGCCGTGGGTTTCGATCTGGCCATCGGCGTCCTGAACCACCCGGACCGCGCCAGCATTGCCGCCGCTGGATCCCGCGCCGCCGACCACGCCGTGCGCGTCGCCTGCGAGATTGCCGGCGCCGGCGATGACAAAGCCGCCCTGACCGCCGCCGCCGCCGATGGATTGCGCCATCAGTCCGGTGGCGGCTTTGCCACGGGTGAGAATGTGGCCGCCGTTGCGCGCCAGCACGGCTCCGCCCTGGCCACCGCCGCCGCCGGCCCCCCCGACGCGGGCGGTTGCGGCGTCCTGTTTTGCTTCGCCGTTCTGTTCGCTGGCGGCTGCCTTGCCTCCATGGTCGGCGCCGGACCGCCCGTCCGCATGGGCATCCTGGGGACCGTCAGCTGGCGCGTCATGGCTGGCGCTGGAAAACGCGCCGCTGATGACAAAGCCGCCCGCCCCGCCGGCGCCGCCGATGGATTGCGCCAGCACTCCCATGGAGCCGTCGCCAGTCGTGACGATCCGGGCTGTGTTGATGAGGTTTGCCGCGCCGCCATCGCCGCTGGCGCCGCCAGCGCCAGCCCCCGCGCTGGCGTTCGCCGCCCCATCAAGCGCGACACTGGCGTTGATGACGAAGCCGCCTTTGCCGCCGCCGCCGCCAATCGACTGCGCCATGGCGCCGTGGGCGAGCGCCCCATGGGTTTCGATGCTTCCGCCCGGCAGGTTGAGCGTGACGACGCCCCCCTGGCCGCCGCTTCCGCCGGCGCCGCCTGTCGTGGCGGCGGCCGATTCCGCCGCGAAGGCGAGGCCACCGCCAATGGCGAAGCCGCCCACGCCGCCGCCGCCGCCGATGGACTGGGCGATGACGCCGCCGCCATTGTCGCCGCGCGCCAGCAGCTCCCCGGTGCTGGTGAGCGTGACGGCGCCGCCGTCATTGCCTGCGCCGCCCTGGCCGCCCGTTGTGTCGGTCACGCCCTTTTTGGCGCTGCTGACGGCAAGAGCGCCGGCAAACCCGCCAGCACCGCCGCCGCCGCCGATGGATTGGGCCATGATGGCGGCGGCTCCCGCGCCGGCCACGTTGACATTGCCGGCATTGGCGACGTCAACCGCGCCGCCACGCTGGCCCTGGCCGCCGGCGCCGCCAGTGGCGTTGCTCGCCGCGTCGTCGCCGAGCGACAGGGTTCCGGCGATGGCCAGACCACCCGCGCCGCCGCCGCCGCCGATGGATTGGGCCATAATTCCGTGTGAGGCCTGGCCCAGGGTCGCAATCGTTGCCGCGTTGTCAACGCTGACGTTGCCGCCGTGGCCGCCACTGCCGCCAATTCCGCCGGTGGCGTTGCTGGCGCCCTTCGCCGATGAACTGAAGCCGGCGGCAATGGCCATGGCGCCCGCGCCGCCGCCGCCGCCAATGGACTGGGCCATCACGCCGGATGCATTGGCGCCCCGGGTGTTGACCGCGCCGCGCGTCGAGACGGTGACCGCCTCGCCGCTCGAGCCAGCGCCGCCCTTGCCGCCGGTGGCGTTGGCGGTTCCATCGCCATCGCGACCAAACGCCAGCGCCGCGGCGAAGCCGCCCGCGCCGCCGCCGCCGCCGATCGACTGGGCGAGGACGCCTGCGGCGCCATCGCCTGCGGTCTGGATGGTTCCCTCATGCGTCAGCGTCACCACGCCGCCGCTGCTGTCGGTGACGCCGTCGCCGCCCGTGACTTTGGCCATGCCCTTGCCGCTGGGCGATAGCGCGCCGGCGAGGCTGAGGCCGCCGTCGCCGCCGCCGCCGCCGATGGATTGCGCCGCCACGCCCCACGACAGCGCGCCCTGGGTGCTGATGTTCGCAGTGTTGTTGACAGCAACGCGTCCGCCCCTGCCGCCGCTGACGCCGGAGCCGCCGACATTGTAGGTCATGGCGTTCTGACCGGCGCCGGTGACATTGACAGCCACGCCGCCGCTGCCGCCGCCGCCGCCGATGGACTGGGCCAGAATGCCCGCCGACTGGGCGCCTTCGGTGCTGATGGCGCCGGAGGTGGAGATGGTGACGTCTGAGCTGGCGCCGCCAGCGCCGCCCTTGCCGCCCAAATTCAGCGATATGGCGCGATATTCGCCGCCGCTTCCCGAGCCGGTGAGCCCGCCCGCGCCGCCGCCGCCGCCAATGGATTGCGCCATGACCCCGTGGGCGCGTGCGCCACGCGTGACGAGGACGCCATCTGACGAAACGCTGACGGCGCCGCCCAGGCCACCGGCGCCGCCGGCGCCGCCCAGGTTGAGCGTGACGGCCGTTTCACCGCCGGTCGCGGTGATGGTGAAGGCGCCATTGCCGCCGCCGCCGCCAACCGATTGGGCGAGAATCGCGCCGGAGGCATCGCCGCGCGTGACGATCCGGCCGAAGCTGCTGACAGCGGTCTTGCCGGCGTCGCCGCCCGATCCGCCGGCGCCGCCGAGCGAGACGGACAGGGCGGCGTTTGAACCGAAGCCGCCGGTGCCAGAAAATGCGCCGTTGCCGCCGCCGCCGCCGACGGACTGGGCCAGGATGCCGGCGGCGTTCGGCCCCGCCGTGGCGATCATGTTGTCCATGTGCGCGGCGTCATTGCTGGTGACGCTGACGTCGCCGCCGGCCGCGCCGGTCGCGCCCGCGCCCCCAAGCGACAGCTGTGCGCCAGCCAGCGTGCTGGCGCCTGCGGCCACGCTGAAACCGCCATTGCCGCCGCCGCCGCCAACCGACTGGGCGAGAATGCCGGTGGAACCCGCGCCCGCGCCAGCTTCCACGACGCCGGTGCGGATCGAGCCGGTATTGCGAACCTGCACGGCGCCGCTTGTGTCGCCGGCGCCGCCAGCCGCGCCGAAGGACAGGGCGACCGCCGGACCAGCGGCCAGCGCGGCATCGACCGAAAAGCCGGCGTTGCCGCCGCCGCCGCCAATGCTGGCGGCGGAAATGCCCGCAGCGTGATCGCCTCGCGTGACGATGTCGAGGCGCGTGTTCATGGTGACGGCGCCGGCGCGCCCGCCAGCGCCGCCCTTGCCGCCGAGCGAAACGGCGATGGCCCCGAGGTCTGTCGCCGCCGCCGCCGCGACGGAAAATCCGCCCCGTCCGCCGCCGCCGCCAATCGAGCTGGCGTCTACGCCAGTTGAAAAGGCGCCGGAGGTGAAGATCGTTCCTTGTGAGCCGACAAAGATATCGCCGCCCGCGCCGCCCACGCCGCCATTGGCGCCCAGCGCCACGGCGATTGCCGGCAGCTTGACGCCCGCCGCCGCCGCGATGGCGAAGCCGCCGGCGCCGCCGCCGCCGCCGATCGATTGGGCGGTGACGCCAGCTGAACGGTCCCCGCTGGTGCGGATGGCGGCAATGGCCGCCCCGGCCGGGGCCGAGCAGGTTGCATCGCCGTTGATGCAGACGGCGCCGGCCGACCCGCCGTTGCCGCCCTGGCCGCCCATGGCGATGGCGCCGAGCAGGTTGACGGATATGGCGGCGCCGCCCGCGCCGCCGCCGCCGCCAATCGACTGGGCGGTGACGCCGCCGGAATCGTCGCCGCCGGTGGTGATGTCGCCGGCGTTGGTCACCCAGACCTTGCCACCCTGGCCGCCGTCGCCGCCCGCGCCGCCACGGGGGAAAATGAGACCGCCCGCCGCGCCGCCACTGCCGCCGCCGCCGCCAATTGACTGGGCGACAAGTCCGCCGGCGCCCGCGCCGGTGGTTGTCAGCGTCGCCGCGTTATTGACAATGACGCTGCCAGTCGCGCTGCCGTCCGCGCCGCCGCCGCCGGAGGGAATGACGCCGCCGGCGCTGCCGCCGCTCCCGGCTTTTCCACTGGCGCTTTGCGCCAGGATCGCGGAGGCGCCGGCGCCGGATGTGCTGATGCTGCTGCCCTTTTGGGTATGCACGACCACGGACGAGCCGCGGCTGGCGTCCGCCCCGCGTCCGCCTGTCGGGACGAAGCTGCTGGCGCCGCCGCCGTCGCCGGCGCGTCCGCCCCGGCTGCGCGCCAGGATGCCATAGGCGTTGTCGCCGGAGGTCGTGATCCGGCCCGCATGGCGCACGGTGACGGCGCCGCCGTCTGTCGCCCCGGCGCCGGCGCCGCCGAAGCTGGCGACGCTGAAGCCGGAAGCCTTGCCGCCGGCGCCGCCATCGCCGCCGGCGCTTTCGGCCCAGATGCCGGCGCTGTTGGCCCCGGTGGTGGTGATATCGAATTCATTGTTGACGGCAACGTCGCCCGCCGCGCCGCCGGCGCCGCCATTGCCCGCCTTGTTCAGCCCCAGACCAAGCGAAAAGATGTCGCCGCCATCGCCGCCATTGCCGCCGGCGCTGACGGCAACAATGCCGTGATGGCCATCGCCGTTGACCGTGATGGAGCCCCGGCCCGTTGTGGTCACAGTGACAGCGCCGCCCTTGCCGCCGGCTCCGCCATCGCCGCCGCTGGCGGTAAACATGCCATGTGCGCCGTTGCCGCCGCGGCCGCCCGCCTGGCCCAGATTGCGCGCCTCGACGCCATGGCCGTCGCTGACAATGTGCACGGGCGCCTCGGGAGACCCGTCAAGCCCGATCTGCAGGTCCTGCGCCGTTGTCGCGCCATCGGCTCCGGCGCGGCCCCACAGCAGGAACAGCCCGCCATCCGCCGCCGCCTGCGGCGCGATGACCTTCGAAATGCTGGCGGTTGTTTTCGGGATGGCGGCGCTGACGTTCTCCGGCGTTACGAGCACCGCGCCCAGAACGACAGATGCAACGTGCTTGCGCCCGCGACCGCGCCGCGACTTGCCGGAATTGCTGCCCATGCCAGAACTCTTTCCAGAATACGGGCAGCGACGGGTGAGTGACGAAGATCAGCGTCTCACGTCATCCCGAGTATTTCGCGTGGCCGTAGTATGAATTAAATAAAAGGAATATTTTCTTACAATTTGAACAGTCGATTTTCGCAAATATATTTTGTAAATCATCATGATAATTACTAAATGGATACTATTATTTATTTGATGCTCCGGCGTGACGTTGCGCGACTTCCGGATCACTCTGGAGGTTCTGGCGCCGTGAGGCGTTGTGACATCACGCAAACAAAACGGGCGGGGACATGCCCCGCCCGCGCTGTTGCGCCATGATTTCCGTTGTTTCTCTGGAAACGGCCGGGTTGTCTCGCCGCAGCCATCGCCCGCTTGGGGGCGCGCTGGCCCGCCGCCGGCGCCTTCCAGGTTTCAGCTGTCCTCAGACCAGCTGTCGCCCTCAAAACCTGGGCGGGCGAAGGCGACGCCGCCGTCAACGGTCAGCGTCGAGCCCACCACATAATCGCCGGCGCGCGACGCCAGAAAGATGGCGGCGCCGGCCATGTCGTCGTCATCGCCAATGCGGCCGGCGGGCACGCGCCTGGCCACGCCCTCGGCGCTGTCGCGCGCGGCGGTGTTCATGTTGGAGCTGAACGGGCCAGGCGCGATGGCCGTGACGACGACATGATCGGCGATGAGCTGCGCCGCCATCCGCCGGGTGAGGTGAATCAGGCCGGCCTTGGAGGCGGCGTAGGGATACGTCTCCAGCGGATTGACGAAAATGCCGTCGATGGAGGCGATGTTGATGACCTTTGCCGGCTTTTCTGCGCTGGCGGCCTTGCGCAGCAGCGGCGCCAGCGCCTGTGTCAGGAAGAACGGCGTTTTCAGGTTGAGGTCCACCACCTTGTCCCAGCCGCTCTCCGGGAACGTATCGAACTCCGCCGCCCACGCGGCGCCAGCGTTGTTCACCAGGATATCAAGCCTGTCCTCGCGTCCGGCGATCTGCTGCGCCAGCGCCTGCGCCCCTTCGACGGTGGAGATGTCGCCAGGCAGCGAGATGCACTGGCCGCCGTTCTGCGACAGCTCGGCCGCCGTGGCGTCGCAGGCGGCGGCCTTGCGCGCGGTGATATAGACCTTCGCGCCGCTGTCGATATAACCGCGCGCGATCATCTTGCCGATGCCGCGCGAGCCGCCGGTGATCAGGGCCACGCGACCTTCGAGTGAAAACAGTCCGCTCATGTGTCCTCCCGCCCTTCACCTCCTGGTTTTGCGCCGGGCGAGGGGCCGTCTGTATTGGCGATTTGTTGGCGGCGGCAATGTTCGCCGTTCGGTACCCGGGGTTCAAGCCCGTTTGCGTTGCCGCAAACCGCTGGCGCGGGTTTTTCTGGTGGTTTGTCGGGAAAGCGCGGCCAGATCATCGCCCGGGGGGCGCCATGCGGCTGCACAATGCCTCTTGCGAACTGGCGCTGGCCGGAGGCAGATGGCCCGCGTCAACGGTGGAAGGAGCAGGCGATGGCGGAGGCACGGGCGGCGGAGGAACAGGCGGCGGCGGGACGTGAGGCGCCCAGGGTGCGGCCAGCCACAACGGCGGACGCTCCAGCCATTCTCGACATCTATAATTACGCGGTGCGCGAAACCACCGCCGTCTGGACCGAGACGCCGGCCTCGCTCGACAACCGGCTGGCGCTGATGGCTGAGCGGGCCGCGCGCGGCTATCCGTTTCTGGTGGCCGAACTGGCTGACGGCGCCGTTGCCGGCTACGCCACCTTCGGCGATTTCCGCCATTTCGACGGCTACGCCGCCACCGTCGAGCACTCGGTTTATGTCGGGCCGCAGTTTCACCGGCGCGGCGTCGCCCGGGCGCTGATGCCGCCGCTGATCGACGCCGCCCGCGCCTGCGGCAAGCATGTCATGGTCGGCGCCATCGCCGCTGACAACGACGCCTCGATCCGCCTGCATGCGGCGTTTGGCTTTGAGAAAACCGGCCTGATGCCCCAGGTTGGCCGCAAGTTCGGCCGCTGGCTCGATCTGCTGTGGATGCAGAAAATCCTCGCGGAGGACTGAGCCGGCGGCCGCCGGGCCTCAGCGTCGCCGGTAAAGCTGCGACACCACCCGCGCCGTGTAATCGACCATCGGAATGATGCGCGAATAGTTGAGCCGCGTCGGGCCGATGACGCCGACGACGCCGACGATGCGCTCCTCAGCGTCGCGAAATGGCGCGGCAATGGTTGAGGAGCCGGACAGCGAGAACAGCTGGTTCTCCGAGCCGATGTAGATGCGCACGCCTTCGCCGTCCTCGGCGCGGGACAGCAGGTCGATGACTTCTTTTTGGGTTTCCAGATCGGCGAACAGCAGCCGCATGCGCTCCAGGTCAGCGCCGACGCTGACATCTTCCAGCAGGTTGGCCTGGCCGCGCACGATGAGCTGGCGGGTATCCGATGAGCCGCCGACAGCGATGGCCAGTCCGGCTTCCACCAGCCGCGCCGTCAGCACGTCCAGTTCCCGCTCCATGGCGGTGCGCTGGCTGGCCACGTCCTGGCGCAACTCGTCCAGGGTGCGGCCGCTGATGCGGGCGTTGAGGAAGTTCGCCGCCTCGACCAGCGCCGAGGAGGGCAGACCGGCGGGCAAATCGAGCAGCCGGTTTTCCACATTGCCGTCGTCGCTGACCAGGACTACCAGGCCGCGTTGCGGGCCGAGCCGCACGAATTCGATCTGCCGCAGCCGGGCGTTGGTCTTGGTAGTCAGCACCACGCCGGCGCCGCGCGACAGGCCGGAGAGCAGTTGCGTTGCCTGGGCCAGCGCCGTGTCGAGCGAGCTGTCGGCGGCGGCGGCGCGCATTTCCGTCTCGATGCGCCGGCGCTCCTCATCGGCCAGATGGCCGGTCTCCAGCATGGCGTCGACGAAAAACCGCAGGCCGGTTTCGGTGGGCAGGCGGCCGGCCGATGTATGCGGCGCATAGATCAGCCCGGCGTGCTCCAGGTCCGACATCACATTGCGAATGGAGGCCGGCGACAGGTGCATGGGAATGATGCGCGACAGGTTGCGCGAGCCGACGGGTTCGCCCGTGGCCAGATAACTCTCGACGATCTGGCGGAAAATTTCGCGAGACCGTTCGTTCAGGGTCGTGTGCGCGCCCCTTTCCTGGAATGGCCCCAATGCTGTCGCGCTCCTGTCGATGCGGGGGCTGGCTGCCCCTGCCGCATAATGTAGCGGGCCCCCGTTCGCCTTGCCAGAGGCGGCGCTGCGCTGGCCTGGGCCAAAGCACTGGCCTGGGGCAAAGCACTGGTCTGGGGCAAACGCCGTACCGCGCTCCGATACATTCTGGCCGCTGCGGACGCGCCTGGCCGGCGCCGCCCCTGCGCCGGTGAAGGCCGCGCAGGGGCTTACGCCTCGCGCCTGGATCGTTATAGCTCTCTGCAACGTCTCAAACCGACATTTTGAACCCACACAACCCAGGACAGACAGATGCGCCCTTCAAAACGCGCCCCTGATGAAATGCGCAAGGTCACGCTGGAGCGCGGCGTGGCGCGCTACGCGGAAGGCTCCTGCCTCGTGCGCTTCGGCGACACCCATGTGTTCTGCACCGCCTCGCTCGAGGATCGCGCCCCAGGCTGGCTGCGCGGCCAGGGCCGGGGCTGGGTCACGGCGGAATATTCCATGCTGCCCCGCGCCACCGCCGAACGCACCCGGCGCGAGGTCAATTCCGGCAAGCCGTCTGGCCGCACCCAGGAGATCCAGCGCCTGATCGGCCGTTCGCTGCGCGCCGTGGTTGATCTGCCGGCCCTCGGCGAGCGGCAGATTTCCATCGATTGCGACGTGCTCCAGGCCGACGGCGGCACCCGCACCGCCGCCATCACCGGCGCCTGGGTCGCCCTGCACGATTGCATCGCCTGGATGCGCGCCCGCTCGATCATCAACACCCATCCGCTGAAGGACCATGTCTCCGCCGTTTCCTGCGGCATCGTTCAGGGCGCGCCCGTGCTCGATCTCGACTATGCGGAAGATTCCACCGCCGAGACCGACGCCAATTTCGTGTTGACCGGCTCCGGCGGCATCGTCGAGGTGCAGGGCACGGCGGAAGGCAAGCCATTCAGCGATGAAGAGCTGCTGGAACTGCTGCGTCTCGCCCGCGTCGGCGCCAATGGCCTCGTGGCGCTGCAGAAGCAGGCGGTTGGCCAGTGAGCGCCCCGGTGAACGCGTCGCGGCGCCTGTCGGGCAAGGTGGTGATCGCCACCCATAACTCCGGCAAGCTGGTGGAAATGCGCGAACTGCTGGCGCCGTTTGGCGTCGCGGCGGTGTCGGCGGGCGAGCTTGGCCTGGCGGAGCCGGAGGAAACCGGAACCACGTTTGCCGAGAACGCGGCGATCAAGGCCCATGCGGCGGCAAAGGCGTCAGGCCTGCCGGCGCTGGCCGATGATTCGGGCATCTGCGTCGCGGCGCTGGATGGCGCGCCGGGCATTTTCTCGGCGCGCTGGGGCGGCCCCGCGAAGGATTTCCCGGGCGCCATGGCGCGCATCAATGACGAACTGAACCTGCGCGGCGTTGGCCCTGACGCGCGCCGCCGCGGCCATTTTGTCTCCGCCCTGGTGGTGGCCTGGCCCGATGGCGCGGAGGCGCTGTTCGAGGGGCGGGTGTTCGGCGATCTGGTCTGGCCGCCGCGCGGCGATCGCGGCTTTGGCTACGATCCGATCTTCCGGCCCGATGGTCACGAACTGACGTTCGGCGAGATGGATTCCGACGCCAAGCACGGCGTCGACTGGGACGCGGCGGCGCAGGGCGGCGCCGGCGGCCTGTCGCACCGGGCCCGCGCTTTTGTCACTTTGGCCAAGGCGCTGTTGCAAAAAGCCTGACGGCGCTGAACGAAACAAAAAAGCCCGGGCGCGAACCCGGGCTTTTCTTTTGTCATGACGCTGGCCCACGTCACCAGGACCACGTCGCCAGGAGCCGGTCATCAGACCCAGATCTTCGGGCCTCAGACCTCGGTCGTCGGGCTCACGGACCGGCGCTTGCGCATGTAGGCGTCAAACTCCTCGCGGTCCTTGGCGCGCTTCAGCTCTTCAACGAACGCGCCAAACTCGCGGACCTCATCGTCAAGGCGGCGGCGCTCGGCTTCAAGGCGCTCGATCTCGGCGCGGCGATAGTCATCAAAATGACTGTTGCCGGTGGGGCCGTTGGCCGGGCGCGCATCCGCGCTCCGTCCGCCGCCGAAGGGAAAGTCGCCGAGGCGGGTAAAATTGCGCTCCATGAACGCCCGGAATTCATTCGGCACGGGGTATCCCATCAGTTTCCACGCGATATAGGCCACGGCAAGCGGCCAGAACCAGATAAAGGCAAAGACAATGCCGACGATTTCCAGCGCGCGCCGGGGCGGGCGCCCGCATTTGCCTCCGGCCCGCGCGCCATCCCACTGGGGCGAGGTGGTGGAGGTCGAGGCGGTGTGGGACATCTTCATCTCCAGAGACAGTCTCCGCGTCAGGACACCGCGTCCCGCCGCAGGTAAAACGTTGCCCAAGGCCTGGCCATGGACATCGGTCTCTCCGGAAAGCGCGCATGCTTCCCGGTCCGAAACATTAACATCGAAACGGCGCCGGGCGGATTCAAGGCGTTGATTTCAAAAAACATTGTCGGACAATTGTTCGGCAAAGCGGGGGGCGGCCGTCTGGTGCGCGCGAGCCGTTGTGCCAGCGCCATCTCCGGGCCGGCGCGGCCCGCATACGCGGAACGCCCTGTGCGGACGGGTGATTTGGCGCTATAACCCCGACGCCTGAAAACTGGCGCTCACGATCCAGGACGACGCAGTGACCACCGCCCCGTTGCCGATTTCCCCATCCGACTGTCCCGCCGGTCTTCCGGCGACGCAGGATCCCGATATCGCAGGTCCCGCGCCGCGCCGGCCGACGGTCGGCGTCATGGTGGGCGACGTCCAGGTTGGCGGCGGCGCGCCCATCGTTGTCCAGTCGATGACCAATACGGACACGGCTGATATCGACGCCACGGTTCGCCAGGTGGCGGCGCTCGCCAACGCCGGCTCGGAGCTGGTGCGCATCACCGTCGACCGCGACGAGGCCGCCGCCGCCGTGCCGCGCATCCGCGACCGGCTGGCGCGCATCGGCGTCACCGTGCCGCTGGTCGGCGATTTCCATTATATCGGTCACAAGCTGCTGGCTGATCATCCGGCCTGCGCCGAGGCGCTGGCCAAATACCGCATCAATCCGGGCAATGTTGGTTTCAAGGACAAGCGGGACCGGCAGTTCGGCGCCATCATCGAAATGGCGATGCGTTTTGACAAGCCCGTGCGCATCGGCGCCAACTGGGGTTCGCTGGACCAGGAGCTGCTGACGGCGCTGATGGACGAAAACGCCGCATCGGCCACGCCGCGCGACGCCCGGGCCATCACCCGCGAGGCGATGATCCAGTCGGCGCTGCGCTCCGCCGAACGGGCGGAGGAGATGGGGCTTGGCCGCGACCGCATCATCCTGTCGGCCAAGGTATCGGCGGTGCAGGACCTGATCGCCGTCTACCGCGAGCTGTCGCGCCGCGCCGATTACGCCATTCACCTCGGTCTCACCGAGGCGGGCATGGGCAGCAAGGGCATCGTCGCCTCGTCCGCCGCCATTGGCATCCTGCTGCAGGAGGGCATCGGCGACACCATCCGCTTCTCGCTGACGCCGGAGCCGGGCGGCGACCGTACGGTTGAGGTGCGCACCGCCCAGGAACTGCTTCAGACCATGGGCTTCCGCACCTTCGTGCCGCTGGTGGCCGCTTGTCCAGGCTGCGGCCGCACCACCTCCACCGTGTTCCAGGAGCTGGCCCGCGATATCCAGGACTGGATCGTCACTTCGATGCCGGCGTGGAAGCAGAGCTATCCGGGCGTTGAGAATCTGAACGTCGCGGTGATGGGCTGCATCGTCAACGGCCCGGGCGAATCCAAGCACGCCGACATCGGCATTTCCCTGCCGGGCACCGGCGAGAGCCCGGCGGCGCCGGTGTTCATCGACGGCGCCAAGGCAACCACGTTGCGCGGCCCCGGCATCGCCACGGATTTCCGGGTGATGGTCGAGGATTATATCGAGCGGCGGTTTGGCGCCGGCGCCAGGGCATCTTCGGGCTGAGGCGCCTGTGGGCTGACTGGCGGAAACCGCGTCCCGGGTTCTGACGTCGTCATGGGGCGCCAAGCCAGCCATGACATGCCATGGCGCCGGGCCGCCAATTGCGCGGGCGGCGCGCCGCGTCTCCTGATCTGGCGATCAAAGATCAAAAAGGCCCGGAGCAACTGCCCCGGGCCAGAGTGTCTTTGTGTGGTTTGGCCCTTGCCTTGCCTTGCCTTGCCTTGCCTTGCGTGGCTTGGCCTGGCGCGGGCGCTTTCGCGCCCTGTCGCCTCAGGCGTTGCCGGTCTGCGGCGGCTCGGCGCCGGCTTTCGGCCCACCCTTGGAAACGCCCACCAGCGCCGGGCGCAGCACCCGGTCGCCGATGCTGAAGCCGACTTGCAGCACCTGCACCACCGTGCCGTTTGGCACGGACGGATCGGGCGCCTCGAACATCGCCTGATGCAGATTGGGATCGAAACGCTCGCCAAGCGGCGACACCAGCTTCACGCCATGCCGCTCCAGGGTCTTCAGCATGTCGCGCTGGGTCAGCTCGATGCCCTCGATCAGGCCGCGCGCCCGCTCGTCCAGCGCCGCCCGGTCGGCCTCCGGCACAGCTTCAAGCGCCCGGCTGATATTGTCGACGACCGTCAGCATGTCGCGGGCAAAGTTGGTCGCGCCATAGGCGCGGGCGTCCGCCACCTCTTTCTGGGTGCGGCGGCGCATGTTTTCCACGTCCGCCAGGGCGCGCAGCGACCTGTCCTTCAGTTCGGCGTTCTCTGCGGCCAGGGCGGCGATCACCTCGCCCGGGTCGCGTTGCGCGCCTTCGGCGCCGGCTTCGGCGGAGACGGGGATTTCCTGATCTGGCGTGGCGACCGGATCATCGCGGTCTTCATTCGGCTTCTGGTTCATGTCACCCGGCTGGTTGAAAAGGGAAAAGGAATTGACAGCCATATCAGATGGCCTGCCCGCAAAATCAAGGCGCGGCCGTGCGGCCGCCGGTTTTGCGCGGCCCCTGGCCACCTGCCGCCCCAGGCGCCTTCAACGCCTCCAGCAGCCGGCGCCGGATGGCTGTCTGGCGTGATGGCGCAACGATTTTGGCGTTGGTCAGGTCGGTGACATAGAAGGTGTCGACCGCATGCTCGCCGAAGGTGACAATGTGGGCGGATGAAATGTTGAGGTTGAGGCCGCCGATCGCCGTGGTCAGGTCGTAGAGCAGGCCGGTGCGGTCCAGGCAGGACACCTCCAGCACCGTCTCGCGGTTCGACAGGCTGTTGTCGATGATGACCTCCGGGTCGATGTGGAACGGTCGGGTGCGGGTTTTCGAACCGCGCGCCGCCACCAGATCGGCTATCTTCACCTCGCCCTTCAGCGCCCGCACCATGGCCTCGCCAATCCGTTCGCCGCGCCGCAATTCATCCGCGTCCTCGACAAAGGCCCGCGAGATGAAAATCGTGTCGAGGGCGATGCCGTCGGCGGTGGTGAAAATCTGCGCGTCGACGATATTGCCGCCCGCCGCGGCGCAGGCGCCGGTGATAATCGCCAGCAGGCGCGGGTGGTCCGGCGCCATGACCGTGAGTTCGGTGACGCCGCGAAACTGGTCGGTGACCACGGCGGTGGCGGTGGTATGGCCGTCCGCCGCCGTCTTGCGGAACAGCTCCGCCTGGCGCGCCTTGCGCTCGGGGTTCACCTTCAGCCAGTAAGCGGGATAATGTCGGGCGGCGTAGGCCTCGAAGTCCGCGTCGCTCCACGCTGGCAGCAGCATGCGCAGCGCCTCCTGGGCATTGCGCATGCGCTCGCTGCGCGCCGCGTCGCCATGACCGCCGGTGATGTAGCTCTCGGTTTCGAAATACAGCGTCCGCAACAGCTCGCCCTTCCAGCCGTTCCAGACGCCTGGCCCCACCGCCTTGATGTCGGCGACGGTCAGGATCATCAGCAGCTTCAGGCGCTCCATGGTCTGGACGACCTTGCCGAAGGTGTCGATGGTCACCGGGTCGGCGAGGTCGCGGCTCTGCGCCGTCATCGACATCAGCAGATGATGCTCGATCAACCAGGCGACCAGTTCGGTTTCCGTGCGCGTCAGGCCGAGGCGCGGACACAGCCGCCGGGCGACGCGCGCCCCGGCGATGGAGTGGTCCTCCGGCCGGCCCTTGGCGATATCGTGCAGGAACACCGCCACATACAGCACGCGCCGGTGCTGCAGCGCGCCGATGATGCGGTTGGACACCGGGTGCTCGTCCTGCATGCGCCCCGCGTCGATCTCCGCCAGCACGCCCACCGCCCGCAGCAGATGCTCATCCACCGTGTAATGGTGATACATGTTGAACTGCATCATCGCGACGACCCGGCCGAACTCCGGGATGAACCGGCCGAGCACGCCGGTTTCATTCATGGCGCGCAACACCGCTTCTGGTGAGTTTTTTGACGTCAGGATGTCAAGGAACAGCCGGTTGGCCTCCCTGTCCTCGCGGATCGCCTTGGTCATCAGCTTCAGCGAGCGGGTGACGAGGCGGCTGGCGTGGGGGTGCAGCGGCAGGTCGTACTGCTGCGCCAGCCAGAACAGCCGCACCAGATTGACCGGGTCGTTGCGGAACACGTCCTCGGAACGGACGGTGATGCGGTCGCCTTCCAGCAGGAAGTCGGTGGATTTCAGCCGCGCCGCCGGCTTCAGCCGCTTTATGAAGCGGTCCAGCATCGGCCGCTTCTTGGCGTGCTGCGCCTCCATGGCGGCGCAGACGATGGCGGTGAGATCGCCCACGTCCTTGGCGATGAGGAAGTAGCGCTTCATGAAGCGCTCGACGCCGGAGAGGGCGCCGTGGTCGGTGTAGCCGAGCTCCGCCGCCAGCTGGGGTTGCAGATCGAACGACAGCCGCTCCTCGGCGCGGCCGGTGATGAAGTGCATGTGGCAGCGCACCCGCCACAGAAATTCCTCGCACTCGTTGAAGCGGGCGTACTCCTGGCGCAGGAACAGCCCCGCCCGCACCAGCTCGCGCGCGTCGCGGACGCGGTAGACATATTTGCCGATCCAGAACAGCGTGTTCAGATCGCGCAGGCCGCCCTTGCCTTCCTTGACGTTGGGCTCGACCACATAGCGCGACGCGCCGCCAAGCTGGCGCAGGCGGGCGTCCCGCTCGCCGAGCTTGCCCTCGACGAACTCCGCCGCCGTGCCTTCCACCACCTCGGCGTCGAACCGCCGGGCCATGTCGTCGAACAGCGCCGCGTCGCCGGCCACCAGCCGCGCCTCAAGCACCGAGGTGCGGATGGTCAGATCGCCGCGGCTCTCCCGGATGCACTCGTCGATGGAGCGGGTGGCGTGGCCGACCTTCAGCTTCAGGTCCCACAGCAGGTAGAGCACCGCCTCGACAATGCTCTCGCTCCACGGCGTCGGCTTCCACGGCGTCAGGAACAGCAGGTCCACGTCGGAGCCGGGCGCCATGGTGCCCCGGCCGTAGCCGCCGGTGGCGACGATGGCCAGCCGCTCGCTGGTAGAGGGGTTGCTGACCGGGAAAAACCGCCGGGTGAACACCGCGTGCAGCGCCTGCACGATGGAATCCATCAGCCATGACAGCCGGCGGGCGCAGCGCAGTCCGTCTCGCTCCTCCAGCAGCTTGACCCGCGCCGCCGCGCGCCCGTCCGCCAGCGTCTGCCGCAGCAGGGCCAGCAGGGCGCGGCGCAGGCGGTCGAGGTCGTCGCTGTGTGCATCGGCCAGCGCCATCACGGCTTCGGTCAGCGCCGCGCCATCCGCCGGCGCGTCGGGCAGGGCTGGAACAGCAACGGTTTCGGCGGCCTGGTTCAAGCGAAAGCTCCCACGACAGGTCGCGACGCGACGCGCCGCGACCGACCATGCATTCCTGACAGGCCGGACCTGATCGTCAGGCCCGGCGCGCCTCAATGGCGTCCCACATGGCGGAAGCAAGATCCGGGCCGCCGATGCGGCGGATCGCCCGGATGCCGGTGGGCGAGGTGACGTTGATTTCGGTGAGATTGCCGTCGATCACATCGATGCCGACAAAGATCAGGCCGCGTTTCGCCAACTCGGGTCCGATGGTCTCGCAGATCTCACGTTCGCGCCCGGTCAGTTCGGTGGCGTTGGCGGCGCCGCCGCGCACCATGTTGGAGCGGATGTCATTGGCGGCGGGCACCCGGTTGACCGCGCCCAGCGCTTTGCCCTCGACGAGGATGATGCGCTTGTCGCCCTGGACGACCTCCGGCAGGAAGCGCTGGATCACCCATGGCTCGCGGAACGTCACCGAAAACAGGTCGAACATCGAGCCGAAGTTCGGGTCCTCCGGCAGCACGCGCAGCACCGCCGCGCCGCCGTGGCCGTGCAGCGGCTTCATGACGATGGCGCCGTATTCGCGACGGAACGCCTCAATTTCCGCCTTGTCGCGGCTGATCAGCGTCGGCGGCATCAGCTGCGGAAAATGTGTGACGAAGAGCTTTTCCGGCGCATTGCGCACCTCGGCCGGGTTGTTGACCACCAGCACCTTCGGGTGAATGCGCTCCAGCAGGTGCGTCGCGGTGATGTAGGCCAGGTCGAACGGCGGGTCCTGGCGCATCAGCACCACGTCCATCTGCTCCAGCGGCGTGCGTTCGGCGTCGCCGACGGTGAAATGGTCGCCGGCCACATCGCGCACCTGCAGCGTGCGCATCGGCGCGCTGACTTCGCCATTGCGCATCGAGAGCTGGTCCGGCGTGTAGTAGAACAGCCGGTGCCCCCGGGCCTGCGCTTCAAGCAGCATGGCGAAGGTGGAGTCGCCGGTGATGTTGATGCGCGCGATCGGGTCCATCTGGACCGCAACATTCAGGACCATGGGGGCCTCGTCTCAGGGCGCATCCGGCCAGGCGACCTGCACGGCGCCGGAAACGCGACAATTCAGGATGCCGGAGACCTGTGATGTCCGTCTGACTGCGGACCCGCTCCGGCGGCGCGAGAACCGCCCCTGCCCAACAGGGCCTGGGCGGTTTCCCATCGTGCCCGGGTCTGGCGCGGCCAGACCCCTGCGCCTGTCAATTTATGGCGGCGAGGGGCCCGGGCGCAACGGCGCGCATTGGCGTTCTGCAATGCGTTTTACAGCATTAGCGGCGCGATATTGCTGAGATGCCGCGGCCAACTGGAAGCGCCGCGGCGCGAGCCGCGCCAGAAGACGCCCCAAATGGCTCCCCAAAAGCCCTCTCTGGACATCTCGCCGATGAACACCGCGTCCAGCCGCAGGGTGCGCCCGGCGAAGCCCGGGTGGCGCGCCAGCCAGATGCGGGCGGCGCTGGCGATGCGC
The DNA here is from genome assembly GCF_053543495.1 of Camelimonas sp. ID_303_24. Taxonomy (NCBI): domain Bacteria; kingdom Pseudomonadati; phylum Pseudomonadota; class Alphaproteobacteria; order Hyphomicrobiales; family Chelatococcaceae; genus Camelimonas; species Camelimonas sp. ID_303_24. The sequence goes on along the minus strand of NZ_JBLLJM010000003.1, from coordinate 370,743 downwards.
CGCTGCTTGTCGGGCGTGATGGCGACCACCGCGTCGTCCATGCGCCGGCGCGCCTTCACTTCCACAAAGGCGATGACATCGCCGCGCGCCGCGATCAGGTCGATTTCCCCGGCGCCGGCGCGAAACCGCCGCGCCAGGATGCGATAACCTTTCAGGCGCAGCAGCCACGCCGCCATTGCCTCGGCGCGGTTGCCGCGCGCGCTGCTGGCCAGATGGCGGTTGGGGGGCGGGACGCCGTGCATGCGCCGGCGCTCAGCCGTCGCTGTCGGCGCGGCCCAGCAGCAGGGCGCGGGCGTAGACCTCCTTGCGCGGCAGGCCGGTTTGCGCCGTCACCAGCGCCACCGCCTCCTTCATGGAATGGGCCGGGAGCAGGGCGCGCAGGCGCTCGTCAACCGTGGCGCCGGCGTCGGCGGCGGCCTGGGCCCGGTCCGGTCCGCCAATCATCACCACGATCTCGCCGCGCGGCGGTCCTTCCTGCGCATATTGCGCAGCCAGTTCGCTGAGCGAGCCGCGCCGCACATTCTCGAACATCTTGGTCAGTTCGCGGGCCACGGCGGCCGGGCGATCGCCGAGCACCTCGGCGGCGTCGGCCAGCATGTCGCCGACCCGCTGGGGTGATTCGAAGAACGCCAGCGTGCCCGGCACATGGGCCAGCTCAAGCAAACGATGTTTGCGCGCCGCCTGTTTCGTGGGCAGGAAGCCGCCGAAAAAGAAGGCGTCCATCGGCAGGCCGGAGAGCACCAGCCCGGTGAGCACCGCAGAGGGGCCGGGGGCGGTGGTGATGGCATGGCCATGCGCCAGCGCCTCCTCCACCAGCTTGTGGCCGGGGTCGGACACCAGCGGCGTGCCGGCGTCGGAAACCAGCGCCAGCGCCTGCCCCTCCGCCAGCCGCGCCATGATTTTGGGGCGCATCTGGGCGGCGTTGTGCTCGTGATAGTTCAGCAGCGGCGTGGTCACGCCATAATGGGCCAGCAGCACGCGGGTGACGCGGGTGTCCTCGGCGAGGATGGCGTCGGCGGCGGCCAGCGTCGACAGGGCGCGGAAGGAAATGTCCTTCAGGTTGCCAATTGGCGTCGCCACCAGATGCAGGCCGGGCGCGATGCGCTCCGCCTCCGCCGCCATGCCGAAGGCGGTGAAGCGGGAGGGCTGCGCCTCGCGTCGCCCGGAACCGCCATGGCCGCCAGATCCGCCCTGCTGTCGGTGCTCCTGGTCCGGCCGCCGGTTTTTGAGCGTCTCAGCCATTGTCCAGCTCCCCCGCCGCGTTACGTCGTATCTCAAAGCAGTTTCCGGCGAAGTCAAAACCGCTTCGCCTGAAGAAATGCGCCAGCCAAAAAATGGATTGTTTCCGCAATCCGTACGGAAACGCCGCCGCCATTATAGCACGCCGCCCCGGGAACGCCGTCTCATGACAGGCGGAGCGACGACAATTTCCGGTTGGCGACAGAAAATGTCAGGAAATTTTACGCCGCCAGCTGGCTGATCACGGCGTTGAGCACCGGAAAGCCGGCGGGCGTGATGGCCAGCCGTTCGCCGTCGCGGCGGATCAGACCGTGCTCCGTGAGGTCGCGAATGCGGCCAGCGTCGAGCGGCCGGCCGGCAAGGGCTGCATAGCGGGCCGGAACAATGCCCTCGGCAAGGCGCAGGCCCATCACCAGATATTCGTCGCCCTGGGCCTCAGCCGTCAGGCTTTCCGTTTCGGTGAGGCCGTGACCCTGGCGCTCCACCTGCTCCAGCCATTTCTCCGGCGCCAGTTCGGTGGCCATGGCCAGGCGTCCGTCCGGGCCAACCAGCCGGCCGTGGGCGCCCGGGCCGACGCCAGCGTATTCGCCATAGCGCCAGTACACCAGGTTGTGCCGGCTTTCCGCCCCGGGGCGCGCATGGTTCGACACCTCATAGGCCGGCATGCCGTGGCGGTCGCAAACCTCCTGGGTCACGTCCCACAGCGCCCGCGCCAGATCCTCGTCCGGCGTCGTCAGCTTGCCGGCGCGATACAGCCGGTCGAACCAGGTGCCGGGTTCGATGGTCAGCTGGTACAGCGACAGGTGCTCGACGGCGCGCGCGATCGCCTGTTCCAGCTCGGCCCGCCAGGCGGCTGCGGTCTGGTGCGGGCGGGCGTAGATCAGGTCGAACGAATAGCGCTCGAAAATTTCCCCGGCCACGCGCACAGCCGCCAGCGCTTCTTCAGCGCTGTGCAGGCGGCCAAGCCGTTTCAGGTCGGGATCATTGAGCGCCTGGACGCCGAGCGAGACGCGGTTGACCCCGGCGGCGCGGTAATCGCGGAACCGGCCGGCCTCGACGCTGGTGGGGTTGGCCTCCAGGGTGATTTCCGCATCCGGCGCCACCGGCCACAAACCCGCGATGGCGTCGAGGATGGCGCCAACCGTCGCGCCCTGCATCAGCGACGGGGTGCCGCCGCCGAAGAAGATGCTGGTCACCGTGCGGTCCGGGGCGATGGCGGCGCGATGCGCCAGCTCGGTCCTGAACGCCGCCACATAACGCGCCTCATCCACGGGCGCTCGGCGCACATGGCTGTTGAAGTCGCAATAGGGGCATTTGGAGGCGCAGAACGGCCAGTGCACATAAACGCCGAAGCCGGCGTCAAACGGCGCGCGCGCGGGAACGGCGGGGACAGCGGCGGGCGCCTGGGAGGCAGGGGACTGTTGCATGATGTGGTGTGGGCCTGAATGCGTTATGCCGCGCCGCCCGGCGTCCCGGCCGATCCGTGGCAATGGGCGCAGATGCCGTCAATCTCGACGATCTTCGCCGCCGGCGTGAATTGCGAGGTCTTCAGCAGGTCGCCGATCGCCGTATTGATCGCCGGGGATTCCAGCTCATCGACCCCGCCGCAGCGGGCGCAGATCAGGAACACGGTGACGTCGCCGGCGTCGTGCTGGTGTGGGCAGGCGATGAAGGCGTTGCGCGTCACCAGCCGGTGCACGAATCCCTGCCCGGTCAAAAATTCGAGCACCCGGTAGACGGTCACCGGAGCGATCCGCTTGCCCGACTGGCCGGCCAGGATCTCGGCCAGGTCATAGGCGCCCAGCGGCCGGTGGGTTTCATACAGGGCCGCCAGCACCGAGCGGCGCAGATCGGTCAGCCGCACGCCGCGCTCGCGGCACAGGCGGTCAGCCTCGGCCATGGCGATGGGCGCCTGCCTGCGGCGGGCGTCGGCATGGGCGCACTGCGCGTGATCATGCGCGCCGTGCGCATGCTGTGCGTGCGTCGGCTGGCCATGGTCGTGGCGGCCATCATCGCCCTGCTGGTGGGCGCCGTGCTGTGCGTGGCCGTGCCTGATGGTCATGATCCTGGTCCTGGCGAACCCTCCGTCGCCGCTCCATCCGTATTGTGGGCGCCGGCGCCCGCCGGCGCAACCCGGCGAGGGTTGCGATGGCCCGCCGGCCGTCCGCAAATGTTTCAGTTCCGCCGCAGCCGCCAGACGCAGGTGCGCTTCACCTCGCTGTCCTCCAGCTCCCGCGTCACCGGCACCTCATAGACAGCGATCTGGGTGAGACGGGCTTTCGGCAGGTAGCTGCGGCCCGGATCGCCAATCACCACGGCGGCGCCGCGCCCGGCCAGGGCTTCCAGCCAGCTGATGACCCGCGCCGCCAGATCGCGCTCATAGCAGATATCGCCGGCAAGCACGACGTCCCAGCCCTCATCGCGCCAGTCACTGGCGGGCCATGCGCCGTCCTGCTGTTCGCCAAGCAGATTGTCGGTCCGCACCGCGATGCGGGCGTTGTTGAGCGCCGCGTTGATGCCGATGGCGCTGGCGGAAAACGGATCGATGTCCACCGCTTCCACATGCGCCGCGCCGGCCCGCGCCGCCGCGATGGCCACCAGACCGGAGCCGGAGGCAAAATCCAGAACCCGTTTGCCGGCTACCGTTTCAGGGTTGTCGAGGATGTAGCGCGCCAGCGCCTGGCCGCCGGCCCAGGCAAAGGCCCAAAATGGCGGAGGCAGCCCGATTTCGCCCAGCTCTTCCTCGGTTTTCTTCCACAACTCCGTCGCTTCGGTGGCGAGGCAAAGGGAAATCTCCGGGGCGTGCGGCGTCGCCGTGATGGCGGTGTGGGCGCGAATGAAGGCGTCGTGGTCGTCGATCATTTCAGCGGGCGTCCAGCAGGCTGGCGTACATGGCTTTGACGCGCGCCATCACATGCCGTTCGGTAAAGCCGGACAGCAGGCGGGCGCGCGCCGCTTCGCCACAGGCAAGGACGAGGTCGCGGTCACTGGCAAGGCGCACGAGAACATCGGCCAGCGCAGCCGCATCGTCGGGCGGGGCGATGAAGCCGTCAACGCCGTCGCGGGCGAAATGGCGGCAGCCTGGCACGTCGGTGGTGACGATGGCGCGGCCGCAGGCCGCCGCCTCCAGCAGGGTGCGCGGCAGGCCCTCGCCACCGCGCGACGGCAGCAGCGCCACATGGTGATCGCGCCAGACGCCGGCGATGTCGCTGGTGCGGCCATGCCAGGTCACGCCGGGGCGCGCGTTCCATTCACGCAGCGTGTTTTCCGGAATGGCGCGCGGATTGGACGGATCGGGCGCGCCAAACAGCGACAGGCTGACGTCGGCCCCGCGCGCCCGGGCGAGCCGCACCGCTTCCACCGCCAGATCGACGCCCTTCGACCACAACATCCGCGCCACCACGGCGACGCGTAGCGTCGGGCCTTGCGGTTGTGGCGCCGGGGTAAACTGCTCCGGGTCGACGCCGGCGCCGCCAACGATCACCACGCGCGGATCGTCCGGCGCCAGATCGAGGCCGGCGGCGTCGTCCGGGTTCTCGAACAGATAACGGGTGGTGGCGTTCTCCAGCGGCCCGCGCACGAAGGCGCGGATTGCCCGCGCCGCGTTGGCGCCCAGCGCATCCTTGCGGGCGCCGAGGAAGCCGAGGCCGGTCAGGGCGAACACCCGGCGGGCGATGCCGGCGCGGCGCGCCGCGACGCCGCCGATCAGGATCGGCCGCAGCGCCACCATATGCAGGATGTCGGGCTGCTCGCGTTTCAGGATGGCGGCGAGGCGCGCCACATTGGCCAGCACGGCGAACGGGTTCAGGCTCTTGCGCTCGGCCTCCAGGGCGATGACGCGCGCCCCGGTTGCCTCAAGCACGCCCTGGTGCTCGCGGACCCGGGTGATGATGACCACGTCGAGGCCCATCTCCCGCGCCGCCCGCGCCATGGGCAGGAAGTGCGAGGCGAAAAACCAGTCCTCGGTGATCAGGAAGGCGAGCAGCGGCGCGCGCCGGGCGGGCGCCGCGCCGGCGGTCACGGACGTCGCTGCCATGGCGGCGGCGATGTCAGAACGCCTTGAAGGTGATGAGCGTCCGGGTGTCGGCGATGCCGGGGATCGGCTGCACCTTCTCGGCGACGAAATGGCCGATGTCCACGTCCCGGTCCACATGGAATTTGGCGATAATGTCGAAGTCGCCGGCGATCGAATAGATCTCGGAGGCGATCTCGCGGTCGGCGAGGGCGCTGGCCACGGCGTAGGTCTGGCCGAGTTTGCACTTGATCTGGACGAAGAAGGTCTGCATGGGCGCCGCTCATACCGGAGCGTCTTCCAGAAAGGCGGAGGCCGCCTTACGTCAGGAAAACGCACCCAATCAAAGGGATGAAGCAAAATTCCGGTTCAGCGTGAACCGATCCTGCCACAAGCCGTTTCAAGGAAAATGTCCGCCACTTTCCCGGAGAAATGCGGCGGGAGCGCGCCAGGCCCTGAGGCGCGGACAGGCTCCCGCTCCGCTCCGCTTGTTAGCACGCCGGCGCGCCGCGCCCAAACGCCTTCTGGGCCCGCGTGAAACTCACGTCCGTTCGAGCGCGTCCGTGAGGTCGGCGATCAGGTCGTCGGCATGCTCGAGGCCGACCGAAAGCCGCAACAGGCCGTCGGAGACGCCCATGGCCGCCCGCGCCGCGTCGTCGAAACGCTGGTGCGTGGTGGTGGCGGGATGGGTGATCAGGCTTTTGGCGTCGCCCAGATTGTTGGAAATCTTCACCAGCGACAGGGCGTTCATGAAGCGGAACGCCGCCGCCTTGCCGCCTTTCACCTCCAGCGCCACCAGCGTCGAGCCGGCCCGCATCTGCCGGGCGATCAGCTCCGCCTGCGGATGGTCGGCGCGGCCGGGATAGATCAGCTTCGACACCCTGGGGTGACTCGCCAAAGCGTCGGCGACAGCGCCGGCGTTGGCGGTCTGCTGGCGCACGCGCACGGCGAGCGTCTCAAGCCCCTTCAGCATCACCCAGGCGTTGAACGGCGACATCGCCGGCCCGGTCTGGCGCAGGAAGTTGAAGATGTGGGCCTGGATGAAGGCCTGGCTGCCCAGAATGACGCCGCCAAGACAGCGCCCCTGGCCGTCGATGTGCTTGGTGGTCGAATAGACCACGCAATCGGCGCCCAGTTCCAGCGGGCTTTGCCACAGCGGCGTGGCGAACACATTGTCCACCACCAGCGAGGCGCCGACGGAATGCACGATCTCCGCCACGCCGGCGATGTCGACAATGCTCAGGGTCGGGTTGGCCGGGCTCTCGATCAGCGCCGTCCTGGTGTTGGGTCGCACGGCGGCGCGCCACTGGTCGAGGTCCTCGCCGTCGACCAGCGTCGTTTCCACGCCATAGCGCGGCAGCAACTCATCGGTCAGCCAGCGCGAGGAGCCGAACAGCGCCCGGGCGGCCACCACATGGTCGCCAGCGCTGACCTGGGCGAGAATGGCGGCGGTGACGGCGGCCATGCCGGAGGCGGTGGCGCGCGCCGCCTCGGCGCCTTCCAGCGCCGCCATGCGCTGCTCGAACATCTCGACCGTGGGATTGGAAAACCGCGAGTAGAGATAGCCTGGTGATTCACCCTTGAAGCGGGCTTCGCATTCCTCGGCGGTTTCGTAGACATGCCCCTGGGTGAGGAACATGGCTTCCGAGGTCTCGCCGAACTGCGAGCGCAGCGAACCGGCGTGAACCAGACGTGATTCCGGATGAAGAGGGCGGTTGATGGCCACGATCGTCTCCCCGACAACAGCGCCGCGCGGCGGCGCGTCATGCCCCACGCCGGCGATCCGGGCGGACATGAAAAAACCCGGCCAGAAAGCCGGGTCGCTCAAAAAACGTCCGCGGCCCTTTAGCGAATTATTTAACGTGGCTGCAAGCCGGCCGGCCAAATCACCACGGATGTGAAAGACTTACGCCCGGGTTTCCCGTCCGTCAAGCCGCCGCGTCGCCCCGGCGGGAGACGCGGCGGGCCCTGTCCTGAAAACGGGCCGGGGCGCGCCGTGCAGGCGATCCGCTCCGGCCCGTCTGGTCAATAGGCCGGCGCCGAGATCACGCCCCTGTCGGTGGTGACGACCCAGCGCTGCCCGCGTCGCTCGATGCCGGCGATGCGGCCGAGCCCCGGCACGCTCTGGCCGCGCCGCACCTCGACGACGCCAGCGCTGCGGCCTTCCAGCACCGCGACGCCGCCATAGACATTATGCAGCACCCAGCCCCGCACCGGACCCGTCGGCCGGGGCGGTTGCGCCGGTTCCGGAATCAGTCCTGGAGGACGCAGGCCGTCCTGGGGCTCATCGTTTGGCGCATAGGCCTGCTGCGCCGGCTCCTGACGCAAGGGCGCTTCCTGACGCGGCGCCCGCTCCGCCGGCATCGCGGAGCTTACGGACGGATCAATCTGGCTCCGTCCGCCGCCGTTCGCGGCAAGACGCTGTTCGAGGCCGGCGATGCGGCGCTCGAGGCCGGCAACCGCCGCATCCTCGCGTCCGTTCGCGGCGGTCTGCGGGCGGCCAGCCTGGGCGGCGTCCAGACCGGCGATTTTCTGCTCAAGCGTCTTGAGGCGGTTCTCGACAGCGTCCGGCAGAACGGTGGAGGCGCCAGCCTTCTGCTCCAGGGCGTCCAGGCGGGCGCTCAAGCCGGCGGCGGCTTTTTCCACTGTTTCAACAGCCGAGCTGCGGGCGGTCGCGGCGGCGCGCTCCTTTTCCAGTTCTTCCATCGCTGTGGCGATCTTGCCGTCGCTGGCGGCCGGGGCCGGGGGGCCGCCGGTTCTGGACCCGGTTCCGGCAATGGCGACAACCAGCAGCGCGGCAAACGCGCCGCCGGCCGCGCCCAGCAGCAGCGGGCGCAGGGCGGATGGCTTTGTTGGCGTGGCGGCGCCATCGGGCCGCCAGTCCGATTTTGGCTGGCGGGGCTGGTATGCGGAGGTGGTTGCGGCGGCTGCGGGCGTCGGGCCAGCGCCAGCCGCGGCCGCAGCGGTGGTCGTCGCTGTTCCTGCGGCCGGCCTGTCTGGCTGCGCCGCCGTGGCGCCAACCCTGTCAGAAGGCGAGGCCACCGGCGTGGGCGCGCTTCTGGCGATCGCGGACGTGGCCGCGGTGGATTGCGTGACGGCCGCGCCAGCTCCAGGCGCGCCAGATGCAGGGGTCCCCGGGCCGGTCGTCTTTCCTGCGTCAGAATTGCCTGCGCCAGAATTGCCGGCGCCAGAGCTGCCGTTACCTGGATTGCCGTCGCCCGGATTGCCGTTCGCCGTCGTCGCGGCCGCCAGGGGCGCGCTGTCTTTCACCGGCTGCGAAGCGGCTGTCTGCACGGGCATCTTGCCAGCGGTTCCTGTGGCGGTTGCGGCTGCCTTTCCGGCCTTCGCCGCGACTGGCGCAACCGCGGGGGGCTCAGGCGCTTTCGGCGTGGCGGCGCCCGGCGCAGGATCGCCTTTTGGCGGAGCTTTTGTATCCGCAGGCGTCTGTTTCCCGGGGCCCGCGTCGGTCTTGCCGGTTTTGGGCGCATTTGCATCCGGCCTGGCGGCGTCTGCCATGTCGCAATCCTTTCGAGACTGGTCGAGCCTTCATTCTGGAGCGCAGTTAGAGGCACATCATGATGATGACGTGGCGGCGCTGTGACCTGGCCCGGGCAAAAAGTGCAAGCCGTCAGAATGTCGAATTGTGGCAAACATCAAAAAGCGACAGCATGTTGACACTTCGTAGGAGGCGTCGCTCCGATTCGCGTGAACAGCCTTGACAAGTCGCTGTAGGGCAAGGTCATTAGCGTTCAGAGCGAAAAATTGACCTATGCACTGAAAGCATCGCAGGGCAGACTGTAGCGATGGACACAGTGTGTTCAGGAGGCGAAATATGGCTGGAATTGTGACGATACGCGGCCGAATCAGGCGCGTCGCCATGGCCGCCGCGGCGGTCTCGGCGCTTGTCGCCAATGGCGCCCATGCGCAGGAAAAGCCGGGCGCCGCCCCAGGCAAGATTTCGGATGGCGTCGTCCGTATCGGCGTACTCAACGACCAGTCAGGCGTTTACGCCGACTTCGGCGGCAAGGGCTCGGTCGCCGCCGCCCGTCTCGCCATCGAGGATTTCGGCGGCAAGGTGCTGGGCGCGCCGGTGGAGCTGATCGACGCCGACCACCAGAACAAGGCCGACATCGCCGCCGGCATCGCCCGCCGCTGGTATGACGCTGACAAGGTCGACGCCATTGTCGAGTTGACCTCCTCGTCCGCCGCTCTCGCCGTGCAGCAGCTCACGCGTGAGAAAAAACGCATCAATATCGTCACCGGCGCCGCCACCTCGGAACTGACCGGCAAGCAGTGCTCGCCCTATGGCTTCCACTGGGCGTTCGACACCCACGCCATGGCCAAGGCTGTCGGCGGCGCGCTGGTCGAGCAGGGCGGCAAGGACTGGTTCTTCCTGACCGCGGACTATGCTTTCGGTCATTCGCTTGAGGAACAGACCGCGAAATTCGTCAAATCAAAGGGCGGCAATGTCATTGGCCAGGTGCGGCATCCGCTGAACGCCTCCGATTTCTCGTCCTTCCTGCTTCAGGCCCAGAATTCCGGCGCCAAGGTCATTGGTCTGGCCAACGCCGGCATGGACACCTCCAACGCCATCAAGCAGGCGGCCGAGTTTGGCATCGTCCAGGGCGGCCAGCGCCTGGCGTCGCTGCTGATCACCCTGTCGGAAGTACATGGCCTCGGTCTGCCGGCCGCCAACGGGCTGGTGCTGAGCGAGGGCTTCTACTGGGACCTGGACGACAAGGCGCGCGCCTTCGGCCAGCGTTACCAGAAGGTGACAGGCCGGATGCCCAACATGATCCAGGCCGGCACCTATTCCGCCGTGCTGCAGTACCTGAAGGCCATCGAGGCGGCGGGTACGGATGACGCCGACGCCGTGGCGGCGAAGCTGCGCGCCATGCCTGTCGAGGACGCCTTCAGCCGCAAGGGCAAGGTCCTCGCCAACGGGCGCATGATCCACGACATGTACCTGTTTGAAGTCAAGAAGCCCTCGGAGAGCAAGCAAGCTTTTGATTACTATAAACTCCTGGCCACCATCCCCGGGAACCAGGCCTTCATGACCGTAGAGGAAAGCGGTTGCCCGCTGGCGAACTGAAAATGACAATGCCAACAAATCAAAATACTGGCGCCCCGGCCTCCGGCGGCGCCGCCGGAGGGAGCATCGTCCTGTCCGCGAAGGGACTGACCAAGGAGTTCAAGGGCTTCGTGGCGGTCAAGGACGTCGATCTGTCGGTGCGCGAAGGTTCGATCCACGCCCTGATTGGACCAAACGGCGCCGGCAAGACCACCTGCTTCAATCTGCTGACGAAATTCCTGCAGCCGACGCGCGGCGTGATCACCTATCGCGGCAAGGACATCACAGGCCTGGCCCCGGCGGAGATCGCCCGTCTCGGCGTGGTGCGTTCGTTCCAGATTTCAGCGGTGTTTCCGAGCCTGTCAGTGCTGGAGAACGTGCGCATCGCCCTGCAGCGTCCCCGGCATCTGGCGACGCAGTTCTGGAAGCCGGACACCGCCCTTTCCGTGCTGAACGACCGCGCCGCCGACCTGATCCGTTCGGTTGGTCTCGACGCGTTCATCAATCACACGGCTGGCGAGTTGCCCTATGGCCGCAAACGCGCCCTGGAGCTGGCCGCCACCCTGGCGCTGGAGCCGGACGTGATGCTGCTCGATGAGCCCATGGCCGGCATGGCCCATGAGGACATCGGCCACATCGCCGACCTGATCCGCCAGGCCGCCGCCGGCCGCACCGTCGTCATGGTCGAGCACAACCTTCACGTGGTGGAAGACCTGTGCGACGCGGTGACCGTGCTGCAGCGCGGCGAAATTCTCGCCGAAGGCGATTACCAGACCGTCAGCCAGGACCCGCGCGTCCGCGAAGCATACATGGGGTCCGAACATGACTGAGCCATTGCTCGAGGTGAAGGGCCTCCAGGCCTGGTATGGCGAGAGCCATGTGCTGCATGGCGTCGACCTTCAGGTTCACAGGGGCGAGACGGTGACGCTGCTTGGCCGCAATGGGGCCGGCAAGACCACCACCCTCAAGTCGATCATGGGCGTGCTGCGCAAGCGCCAGGGCGAGATCCGCCTCAGCGGCAAGGATCTGATGAGCCTGCCGCTGCATCATATCGCTTACGCCGGCCTTGGTTTCGTGCCGGAAGAGCGCGGCATTTTCTCCGGACTGAGCGTCCACGAGAACCTGATGCTGCCGCCGAAGGTCGCTGATGGCGGCTTTACCCTGGACGAGATCTATCACCTGTTCCCCAATCTGGCGGAGCGGCGCAACAGCCAGGGCACCAAGCTTTCCGGCGGCGAGCAGCAGATGCTGGCCATCGCGCGCATCCTGCGCACCGGCGCCAATATCCTGCTGCTGGACGAGCCCACCGAAGGCCTCGCGCCGGTGATCGTGCAGCGCATCGGCGACGTCATTCGCGCCCTCAAGGCGAAGGGCATGACCATCCTCCTCGTTGAGCAGAATTTCCGTTTTGCCCGCAAGGTGGCTGACCGCTTCTATGTGATGGAAGACGGCCACATGATCGATACGTTCCGCGCGGACGAACTCGAGGGCCGGATGGACAGCCTCAACGAAACTCTCGGTCTGTAAGGCGCTTCCGCATGGTCACCGTCTTTGGAATCTCATTGCCGGCCCTGATGGGCCAGCTCCTCATCGGGCTGATCAACGGCTCGTTCTACGCCATGCTGAGCCTCGGCCTCGCCGTCATTTTCGGCATGCTGCGGGTCATCAACTTCGCCCATGGCGCGCAATACATGCTGGGCGCGTTCTTCGCCTGGTTCCTGCTGCGTTACGCCGGCATCGGCTTCTGGCCGGCGCTGGTGCTGGCGCCGCTTGGCGTCGCCCTTGTCGGCGTGGTTATCGAGAAGGTGCTGCTGTCGCGCATCTATAACCTCGATCACCTCTACGGCCTGCTGCTCACCTTCGGCCTCGCCCTGGTGATCGAAGGCCTGTTCCGCCACTGGTATGGCACTTCGGGTCAGCCCTATTCGATCCCCTCGACCTTCCAGGGTGCGTTCAACCTCGGCTTCATGATCCTGCCGAAGTACCGCGCTTTCGTGATTGTCGCGTCGGTTGTCGTCTGTCTGGCGACGTGGCTGCTGATCGAGAAGACCAAGTTCGGCGCCTATCTGCGCGCCGCCACCGAGAACCCCACCCTGGTCCAGGCCTTCGGCGTCAACGTGCCCCGGCTGCTCACCCTGACCTACGCCATTGGCGCCGGTCTCGCCGGCCTTGCCGGCGTGCTCGCCGCTCCGGTCTACCAGGTCAGCCCGTTGATGGGACAGAACATCGTCATCATCGTCTTCGCGGTGGTGGTGATTGGCGGCATGGGCTCGATCATGGGCGCTGTCGTCACAGGTTACGTGCTGGGTCTCGTTGAAGGCCTGACCAAGGTTTTCTACCCGGAAGCTTCGAGCACGGTCATCTTCGTCATCATGGTGCTGGTGCTGCTCGTGCGCCCGGCCGGCCTGTTCGGGAAGGAATAAACCATGGCTACAAAAGCCGCTTCACCGAACGTCGCTGACGTGACCGTCGGTCACAAGACGTCGCCGCGCACCATCGCGCTGATGATCATCGGCCTCGCGCTGATCCTTGTCGCGCCGTTCCTGATCTACCCCGTCTTCGTCATGAAGGTGTTGTGCTTCGCCCTGTTCGCGGCGGCGTTCAATCTGCTTCTTGGCTACGTGGGCCTGCTCTCCTTCGGCCACGCCGCCTTCTTCGGCGGCGCCGCTTACATCACCGCTTACGCCATCAAGGCGTGGGGCTATCCGCCGGAGCTGGCGATCCTGCTCGGCACCGCCTTCGCGGCGGTGATGGGCCTGGTGTTCGGCTATGTGGCGATCAAGCGGCAGGGCATCTACTTCGCCATGATCACCATGGCGCTGGCGCAGATGTTCTTCTTCTTCTGCCTGCAGGCCCCGTTCACCGGCGGCGAGGATGGCATCCAGGGCGTGCCGCGCGGCAAGCTGTTCGGTTTCATCGACCTGTCGAACTCGCTGAACATGTATTACTTCGTGGCGGCGGTGTTCATTATCGGCTTCCTGTTCATCTGGCGGGTGGTGCATTCGCCCTTCGGCTCGATCCTGAAGGCGATCCGCGAGAACGAGCAGCGGGCCATTTCGCTTGGCTACCGCGTTTCCCGCTACAAGCTGGGCGCCTTCGTGATCTCGGCGTCGCTGGCGGGTCTCGCCGGTTCGGTGAAGGCCATCGTCTTCCAGCTCGCCTCGCTGACCGACGTGGGCTTCCAGATGTCCGGCGAAGTTGTGCTGATGACGCTGCTCGGCGGCATTGGCACCCTGATGGGCCCGGTTGTCGGCGCCGTGCTGGTGGTGAGCCTGGAGAATTATCTGGCGACCTCCTCGCTGCCGGTCCCGGTGGTCATCGGCTCCATCTTCGTGGCGTGCGTGCTGCTGTTCCGTCGCGGCATCGTTGGCGAGTTCAACGCCTGGATGGACCGCAAGCGCGGCTGAAGTCGCCGGTCAATCCGGCCTGAGACAAACGAAGCCCGGCGGCGACGCCGGGCTTTTTTCATGTCCCCGAGCCGCCTCAAGGCAGGCCTGAGCCAGGTGGGATCCGCGCCAGGTCAGGCGCGGCCCCGGAGGTGGCCGGGGCAGGGGCCATGGCCTGCTCCAGACGCACACGTTCTATTGCGTTGACGCAAGATGCGCCCCCTTCCATCCACATTCGTACATGCGCATATGCCGGCAAGACGATATGCGGCCGGCGCGACCGGTTCGCATCACAGGGGGTTCGGGGGGCTTGCCCGGAGCGCCCGACAGGAGATGCGCCATGACCTTCAACGGCATCCATCATGTCACCGCAATTGCCGGCGACGCCGCCCGTAACCGCGGCTTTTATGCCGACGTTCTGGGCCTGCGGCTGGTGAAGCGGACGGTCAATTTCGACGATCCGGGAACCTGGCACCTGTACTTTGGCGACGATGCCGGCGCGCCGGGTTCGCTGATCACCTTCTTCCCCTGGCCGCACGCGACGAAGGGGCGGGCCGGCGTTGGCGACGTCCTGCGCACCACCTTCCGGGTTCCGGCCGGATCGATCGGCTTCTGGGCGCATCGCTTCGTTGAGAAGGGCGTGCGCCATGACGGCGTCGCCCGCAGGTTCGGCGACAGCGTCATCGATTTCGAAGATCCGGACGGGACCCTGCTGTCGCTAGTCGCTTTCGGGGATGCGCCGCCGCCCGCCGATGGCGCCAGGGGAGCCGGCGCGGGCGTTCCGGCAGCGCAGGCCATCACCGGGATCGACGGCGTGACCTTGCTGCTGCGCGAAGCCGGGCCCACTGCCGCCATCCTGACCTCGGCGTTCGGCTTCCAGGAAAGAGGTCGCGAGGGCGCCGTCACCCGGCTGGCGCTGGGCGACGGGGCCGGCCGTTCGGTGGTTGACCTGCATGTCGCGGGCAATTTTCCGGGTGGTCACCTGGGACGCGGCAGCGTCCACCACGTGGCGTTCCGGGCGGCGGGCGACGCCGAGCAGGCGGAACTGGCCGCCCGGCTGCTCCAGGATCACGGCCTCAGGCCGACGGAGCAGCGCGACCGGCAGTACTTCCGCTCGATCTACTTTCGCGAGCCGGGCGGCGTGCTGTTCGAAATCGCCACTGATGAGCCCGGCTTTGCCATCGATGAGCCGGCGGGAAGCATGGGCGAGCATCTGAAGCTGCCGCCCCAGTACGAGGCGCATCGCGCCCAGATTGAAGCGGCCCTGCCGCCGCTCGGAGACTGAGCGCCATCAAACCAGACTGTCGCCGCCCGCGCGCGGCGGCGACAGGGGAAGGGAGACAGGCCATGACTGGTGTTTCCATCACCGATTTTGTTCACCGCTTCGAGCCAGGCCGCAATCAGGCCGGGCGGCCGCTGCTGCTGCTGCATGGCACCGGCGGCGACGAAAACGACCTCGTGCCGCTGGGCCGCATGCTGGCGCCGGACGCGCCCTTGCTCTCCGTGCGCGGCAAGGTGCTGGAAGGCGGCGCCCGCCGCTTCTTCCGCCGCTTCGCCGAAGGGGTGCTGGACGAGGACGATCTGCGCTTCCGGACTGACGAACTGGCGGAATTTATCGCCGCGGCGCGGGACCACTATGGCCTCGCCGCCCCGGTGGCGCTGGGCTTTTCCAACGGCGCCAATATCGCCGCCGCCATGCTGCTGCGGCGGCCCGGCGCCCTTGCTGGCGCGGCGCTGTTCCGCGCCATGGCGCCGTTCACGGGCCCGGCCTTTGCGCCGGGCGAGCCGGCTCCGCCTCTGGCGTCACAGGGCCATCCGCTCCGGGCGCTGGTGGCGTCAGGCGCCATGGATCCGGTGGTCACGTCCGACAGCCGGCAGCGGCTGGCGCGGGACCTGCGGGCCGCCGGCGTCGCGGTGCGGGATGAAACCGTGCTGGCCGGCCACGGCCTCGTCAAGGCCGATCTTGATATCGCGGGCCCCTGGCTGGCGGAAGCTCTGAAGACCTGAGGTTCAGGCTGGCGGCGGCGGCAGGCGCGCCACGCCGCCGCGGCGGAACGCCATCGGCGTCTGCGCCCAGGGAATGACGCCGTCCGGCGTCCGGGCATAAATCAGGGCGGCGTCGACAATGGCGTCGACGTCGCCCGCCAGGGTCAGATCGCCAATGATCTGGCTCCATTTGCCAGGCGCCTGCAGGGCGATCGTGCAGGGGCGGTTGCAGACGGCGAAGCACTGCACGCCGCGCACGACGATGTCGCCGCCCGCCAGACGCTGCTCCAGCGCCGCAAGCAGCGCCCGGCCCGGTTCGACATAACCCGGCGCGACGTTGACGCGCTGCCGGCAGGTCACGCAGACGGACAGGGTCGTCGCGGGCCGCGCGGCGGCGGGGGAGGGGGCGATAGCGCTCATGTCCCCGCCATAGAACATTTTTCGGTGAAACCGAACGCCGCTTTTGTCCTGACGGGTGTGCGCCAGACCCCGGGCGGCGCTTCCGTCGACGCCCTGTCCACATCATCGGGCGCAGGATCGTGTGCCCAGGATCGTGTGACAAAGCCGCTTGAGCGGCGACGGCTGGCGCCTATCATGGCGGGCAACGACAGAGCGACAGGGATGGAACATGCCTCACTTCGGCGACTTTCAGAACGAGATTTACTTCGGCGGCCTGCATGGGCACATGCCGAAATTCCCCATGTGCTACCGCGATCTGGAAGCGCGGGCCGCGCAGGCCATGTCGCCTGGCATACTGTCCTATGTGGCTGGCGGTTGTGGCGATGAACGCACCCAGGACCTGAACGCCGAAGCCTTCAACCATTGGGGCGTCATTCCGCGCATGTTCGTCGGCGCGGCGAAGCGCGACCTGTCCGTCAACCTGTTCGGCATGCAAATGCCGTCGCCGCTGTTCCTGTCGCCGGTCGGCGTCATCGGCATCTGCGATCAGGACGGCCATGGCGACATCGCCACGGCGAAAGCTGCGGCGCAGAGCAAGGTGACCATGATCAGCTCCACGCTGATGCAGGACCCCATGGAGCGCGTGGCGCAGGAGTTCGGCGACACGCCCAATTTCTTCCAGCTGTACACGCCCACCAATCGCGAGTTCGCCGCCAGCCTCGTCTCCCGCGCCGAGGCGGCGGGCTACAAGGCGATTGTCGTCACCCTCGACACCTGGGTCACCGGCTGGCGGCCGCGTGATCTCACCACGTCGAACTTCCCGCAGCTGCGCGGCCTTTGCCTGGCCAATTATTTCTCCGATCCGGTGTTCCGCAAGCTGCTGGACAGGCCGGTGGAGGAGGATCCGGTCGCCGCCGTGCAGATGTTCGGCCGCGTCTTTGGCAATCCGCTGACATGGGAGGATCTGCCCTGGCTGCGCTCGCTGACGAAGCTGCCGTTGATCTTCAAGGGCATCTGCCATCCTGATGACGCCCGTCGCGCCATCGATGGCGGCGCCGACGGCATCTACTGCTCCAACCACGGCGGCCGCCAGGCCAACGGCGGCATCGCCGCCATCGACATGCTGCCGGCGGTGGTGAAGGCCTCGGGCAATACGCCGGTGCTGTTCGATTCCGGCGTGCGCAGCGGCTCGGACGTGGCCAAGGCGCTGGCGCTGGGCGCGGCGGCGGTCGGCATTGGCCGACCCTACGCCTATGGCCTGGCCATCGGCGGCGCGGCCGGCGTTTCCCATGTCATTCGCTGCATCCTGGCCGAGGCCGACCTGCTGATGGCGGTGAATGGTTTCCCCACCATCGCCGATCTGCGCGGCGCGGCGATCCCGGCGCCGCCTTACGGGCGGATTGGCTGAGATCCGGCCGCATCGGCAACCACCGGCTCCGGCGCGGTCAAAATGGCGAGGCAGGCCATGACCACGTCGGCGACGGCGTGGGGATCGCGCCACATATGTTCGGGCGGCGCCGCGCCGGCCAGCGCCGTCTCACGCAGCGACAGCATGGCGCCGAGCGATGCCTCGATGAATACCAGCCGCCGGTTGCGCAGCCGCTCGTCCATGCCAGGCGTCAGCCGCCGCAGCAGATCGAGGCAGCGCAGATAGCCGGAGTTGAGGTCGCCGGCCAGGGAGGCCATGAACAGGCGCCGGTGCGTCAGCGACAGCAGGGTGATGAAGCGCATGTAGCTGCCGGCCCCGTCCTCCGAATCACCGGACGGGACGAACGACGGCAGCACCAGCGCCTGCATCGCCTCATGCAGGGTTGGCCCTTCCGGCCTGCGCTCCAGCGCATCAAGCATGGCGTTGCGCGCTTCATTGATGGCGCGCGCGCCCTCCGCCACCAGCTCGCGCACCAGCTCTTCCTTCGAGCCGAAATAATAGGTGAGCGAGCCGTGATTCTTCTGTCCCGAAGCCGCGACAATCTCGCGAACGGTCACGCCGTCGACGCCACGCCGCGCGAACAGGTCGCGCGCTGATCGCTTGATTGCCTCGCGGGCGCCTTCCCGCGCCGCTTCCGACGCCTGGTCCTGCTTCTCCGCCATCTTGACGACTGCCCCCACTCGCGTTTAGGTCATCTGGATAAACCATTTGACGCCGTCTGTCGTTGCGTCAAAAGTCACATACAACAGACACGGGGCCACCAGGCTGTCCCCGACGGGAGCGGACGCGTGAGCGGATTTGATTTTTCAGGACGCAATGTGCTGGTTGTCGGCGGCTCCAGCGGCATCGGCAATGGCGTCGCCCAGCAGTTCCGGGCGCATGGCGCCAATGTGCATGTGTGGGGCACGCGCGCCAGCGCCGCTGACTACGCGAAGGAAGACGGCTCCGACCTTGAGGGGCTGGGTTATACAAAGGTTGACGTGTCAGACCCGGCTGCCGTGGACGCGGCGCCGGCGCCGTTCGCGAAACTGGATGTGCTGGTGCTCTGTCAGGGCATCGTCGCCTACAAGCGCGCCGAGTTCGAGCGTGACGGCTGGGATCGCGTCATGAACGTCAATATCGACAGCGTCATGGACTGCTCCCGCAAGTTCCGCCAGACCCTGGGCGAGAACGCCGGCAGCCTGATCATCGTCAGCTCGGTTTCCGGCCAGCGCGCCAATATTGGCAATCCGGCCTACGCCGCCTCCAAGGCGGCGGCCATCAGCCTCACCAAGACGCTGGGCGCCGCCTGGGCGCCGGAGGGCATCCGCGTCAACGGCATCGCCCCTGGCCTGGTCGACACCAAGCTGACCCATGTCACCACGCGCAATCCGAAGCGTCTGGAAGCGTCGCTGGCCAAAATTCCCGCCGGCCGCATGGGCCAGCCGGAGGATATGGCGGGCGCGGCCCTGTTCCTGGCCTCGCCTTACGCATCCTATGTCTGCGGCCAGACGCTCACCGTCGACGGCGGCCTGACGCTTTATTGAGCCGGCTTATTTGACGCAGATGGATGCGGCCGCCGCCTCGCGCGTCCGCATCCGGCCGGAGCAACCGGCGCGCACGGGAGGATGAAACGTGGAACACGGCATTGATCTGGCGGCGCTCGCCGGATGGATGGACAGCCAGGGTCTTGGCTCTGGCCCCCTGACGGATGTGACCAGCCTGAGCGGCGGCACGCAGAACATTCTGTTGCGGTTCCAGCGCGATGGCAGGGGCTATGTGTTGCGCCGGCCGCCGCTGCATCTGCGCGGCAATTCCAACAAGACCATGCAGCGCGAGGCGCGCATGCTGGCGGCGATCGCCGACAGCGATGTTCCGCATCCGCGCTTCATCGCCGCCTGCGCCGACGACACCGTGCTGGGGGCGTTTTTCTACCTGATGCAGCCAATCGATGGCTTCAACGCCACCACCGGCCTGCCGCCGTTTCACGCGGGCTCGGAGGCGGTGCGCCGCCGCATGGGCTTCTCCATGGTTGAAGCCGTGGCCAAACTCGGCGCGCTCGACTATCGCGCCCTTGGCCTCGCGGATTTCGGCAAGGTCGACAACTACCTGGAGCGCCAGGTCGACCGCTGGCGCTCGCAGCTGGAAAGCTACCGCGAATATGTCGGCTGGCCCGGGCCGGAGTGCCTGCCAGGGGTTGACCGCGTGGCCGCGTGGCTGGCCGCCAATGTGCCGCCGGTGTTCGAGCCAGGCATCATCCACGGCGACTACCACCTCGCCAATGTCATGTTCCGCAACGACAGCCCGGAAATGGCGGCGATCATCGACTGGGAGCTGACCACCATCGGCGACCCGCTGCTCGATCTTGGCTGGATGATGGCCACCTGGTCCGAAACCGAAACGCCGCGCCCGGACGATATCGCCGTGCAGCCATGGACGGGCTTCCCGACCATCCCGGAACTGGTCGGGCACTACGGCAAGCATTCACGCCGCGATCTCACGCACATCAAATGGTACGGCGTGCTGGCCTGCTACAAGCTGGCGCTGATTATTGAAGGCACCCACGCCCGCGCCTGCGCCGGCAAGGCTCCGGTGGAAACCGGCGACAAGCTGCATGCCCACGCCGTCAGCCTGCTGGCCCGCGCCCTGCGCTGGATCGACGGGGAATAGGGCATGATGCGGACAGGTGGATGCCGCTTGTCCGATAAAAATCATGCGAAACCAAAAGCTGGAGCGGGGTTCATTTCTGTTTGAAGCCATCCCGCTCCAGGCGGCGGCCGTCGCCGGGGCGGCATGGCGCATGACACCCTGTACGTTCGCCCCTTCATCCCCTCCTCAATTCTCGGGGGCATGAATTCCCGGGGGGCATCCCCGGACCTGCGCCGGGCATTCACGCCTTCACGTCCCGATCCATCGCAAGACGCGGAGAAAACGGGAAACGGAAGGCAACCGGCCGCAACCGCGCGCCTTCAGATAAACGCCTCTCATCCTGTCGCTTGCCGCCGCCCGCCTGCCGGAAGCGCCTCAGCCCGCGAATTCCGCCCGCAGCGCCGGACCCTGCTCATCAACCTCCGGCACCCGGGCCGCGACGGGCGAGACGCCGTCGTGCAGCGCGCCGGGGCCGAGCAGGGTCACGCGGCCTTTCGGGGTCTCCACTTCCACGAAGCGCGCCTGGGCGTGGCTGGCCAGATCGTCGAGGCCGTTGATGCGGCCCCAGGCGATGCGCGCCGCCTCCAGCCGCTCCGAGACATCCGCGCGGGACAAATTGCCGAACACGGCGTTGATCGCCGCATCCAGCGCCGGGCGGTTGTGCACGCGGGCGGTGTTGTCGGCGAAGCGCGGATCGTCGGCCAGCGCCGGCTGGCCGAGCACCTCGTCGCACAGCTTGCGCCATTCCCGCTCGTTCTGGATGGAGAACAGGATTTCCTTGCCGCCGGCGCAGGCGTAGGCCCCATAAGGCGCGATGGTGGGGTGGTTGAGCCCCATGCGCGTTGGCGCCGCGCCGCCCATGACGAACTGCAGATAGGGCACGTTCATCCAGTCGGCGAGGGCGTGGAACAGCGAGACGGCGATGTGCCGGCCCTTGCCGGTGCGGTAACGGCCGATCAGCGCCTGCAGGATCGCCTGGTGCGCGGTCATGCCGGCGGCAATGTCGCAGACCGAAACGCCAACGCGGCCGGAGCCTTCCGGTGTGCCGGTGATGGCGGCGAGTCCGGTCTCGCCCTGCACCAGCAGATCGTAGGCCTTCAGGTCCTTCAGCGGCCCATCCTCGCCATAGCCGGAGATGGAGCAGGTGATGAGGCGCGGATTGGCGGCGCGCAACTCCGCCATGTCGAGGCCGAGACTGGCCAGCACGCCTGGCGCGGCGTTCTGGATGAACACGTCGGCCCGCAGCGCCATGCGGCGGATCAGGGCGATGTCGTCCGCATCGCGCAGATCGACGGCGATCGATTCCTTGCCCCGGTTCAACCAGACGAAATAGCTGCTCTGGCCATTGACGCACCGGTCATAGCGGCGGGCGAAATCGCCTTCGCGCCGCTCGATCTTGAGGACGCGCGCGCCCGCGTCGGCAAGCCGTGAGGAGGCATAGGGCGCGGCGACCGCCTGCTCGACTGATACCACCAGCACCCCGTCCAGATCGCCCATTGCCGCGCCTTTCCTGTCATTGCCGGCGGTTCGGCCGGCGCGTCGTTGCATCTGGCGGCATCTGGCACGCCTGGGCGGTCGCGTCAAAGGCGCGGGTCGCCATTGTGGCGTCTGGAGCACGCGTGACGGGGACGTCGCAAATGGCCGGATCCCTTGTGTGCAAAGGCGCACGATTGTCACAATTAGGCTCAGGGAATATGATTATAAGCGCATCGCCCTCAACGCGCGCATGGGCGCGCGATTGGGTGAGGGGCACGTGATGCGATCAAGAGGCGTGTCTGCATGAGCAACGACTGGCGCGAGGGCCGGCATACCGCCCGCGGCAATCCGCTTCTCAACCGTTTTGCCCCGATGGCGGCTGCGGCCATGCTGTATCCGGCGCGGCGCGCGGGCAATGGCGCGCTGAGGCTGATTCCCGGCCACGTCCCGCTGCCCGATGTCGTCGCCGACCTTGGCGGTATTTCGCCGGTGTTGGGACGCATTGGCCCGCTGGAAGTGCGGCTTGCCACCACGCGCAAGCAGATCAAGCAGGCGCAGCGCCTGCGCTACCGGGTCTTCTACGAGGAAATGTCGGCGGTTCCCAATCCCGCCGCGCGCCTCGCCCGACGCGACATGGATGGTTTCGACGCCATTTGCGATCATTTGCTGGTGATCGATAATGGCGAGGCTGGCGGCGCCGAGAAGCGCAGGCCAAAAGTGGTTGGCACCTATCGCCTGCTGCGTCAGGAGGTGGCGGAGCGCCATTCCGGCTTCTACACCGCCAGCGAATTCGACATCGCGCCGCTGCTGGCCCGCCATCGCGGCAAGCGTTTTCTGGAGCTGGGGCGCTCCTGCGTGCTGAAGGAATACCGGACCAAGCGCACGGTGGAATTGCTGTGGCAGGGCATCTGGAACTACGTGCAGCATCACCGCATCGACGCCATGTTCGGTTGCGCCAGCCTTGACGGCGTCGATCCTGAAAAACTGGCCCTGCCGCTGAGCTTCCTGCACCATTTCGCCGCGCCGCCGGAGGACTGGGCCGTGCAGGCGTTGCCCGCCTGCCGCATCGACATGAACCGCATGCCGAAAGACGCGGTCGAACCCCGGAAGGCGATGCACGCGCTGCCGCCGCTCATCAAGGGCTATCTGCGCCTCGGCGCCTCATTCGGCGCGGAGGCGGTTGTCGACCGCCAGTTCGGCACCACTGACGTGCTGGTGCTGCTGCCGGTGTCCGTCATCAGCAAGCGCTACGTCAATCATTTCACTGGCGGCGAGGCCTGAGGCAGCGCCTCAGCGCCCCTCGCCGGCGGCGGCCAGTGCGGCGAGGCCCTCGCGATAGCCTGGATAGGCCAGCGTCACGCCCAGTTCCTCGCGCATGCGGCGGTTGGAGACGCGCTTGTTCTCGCCCCAGAAGCTGCGCGCCATGGGCGTCAGCTCGGCTTCCTCAAAGGGGATGGCTGGGGGCGGCGCGACGCCAAGCAGTTCCGCCGCGTATTCAATCGGCAGTTGCGGCGCGCAGGGCTCGCTGTCGGTAACGTTCCAGACGCGCTGCTCAACCTGGGGGCGGCTGAAGGCGGCGTCGATGGCAGCCGCGATATCATCCACATGGATGCGGTTGAACACCTGGCCGGCGCGAATCAGCCGGTGGGCCATGCCGTCGCGGATCTTGACCAGCTGGTTGCGGCCTGGCCCGTAGATGCCCGACAGGCGCAGCACGTGCACGGACTTGCCGGACGCCCGGCCCAGCTCCAGCCAGGCCTGCTCCACGGCGACGCGCTGCCGGTTGCGGGCGCTGCCTGGCCGGAGCTCAGCGTCTTCCTCAATCACCGCGCCCTGGTGGTCGCCATAAACCCCGATGGTGGAAAGATAAACGATGTGCGTCAGCCCGGCGGCGCCGGCGATGCGATGGCCAAAATGGCGCAGGGCCGGATCGCCCGCCTGGTCCGGCGGCGCTGAAACCAGCAGATGGCTGGCGCGGCCAAGCGCGGCGGCGAGCGCCGGATCGGGCGGGGGCGTCGCGGAGCCGTCAAAGGCGTGCATGACCACGCCGTCTGCCGCCGTCCCGCCAGCCAACGGCTCGCGCAACTGCCGGCGGGTGGCCGTGATGCGCTGGTAGCCGGCGCCGTGGCGGCGGACATAACCTTGCGCTGAAAACCCCAGCCCAAACACAAACAGCTCTGTCATCACGCCTGCTCCGCTTCCGACGTCTGCGTTGGGAGGCCTGCCGCAAGCTCCCATTCGGCCAGAACGTCCGGGTCGGTTTCGGCGACGCGCTGGCGCCGCAACTTGCCAAGACTGGTCGCATCCAGCAACTGGCCGAGCGCCCAGACCGCCGCGCCGCGCACCAGCGCCGAGGCATCGTCGAGCAGCCGCGCCGCCGGCTCCGCCAGCCCGCGATCGCCGGAGTTTCCGGTGGCGATCAGCACATTGCGCAAAAACCGGTCGCGCCCGGCGCGTCGCACCGGCGTCCCGGCGAAGCGGGTTCTGAACGCCGCGTCATCCAGCGACAGCAACCCAGCCAGGGCCGGCCGGTCGTTTTCCGCGCGCGCCGCCAGCTTCGCGTCGCGGCCGGCCTGCGCGAACTTGTTCCACGGGCAGACGGCGAGGCAGTCGTCACAGCCAAAAATCCGGTTGCCGATCGCCTTGCGGAAGGCATGGGGAACCGGCCCGGCGTGCTCGATGGTCAGATAGGAGATGCAGCGGCGTGAATCGAGTTGATACGGCGCTGGAAATGCGCTGGTCGGACAGATGTCGAGGCAGGCGCGGCACGAGCCGCAACTCGGCCGGCCTGGCGGATCGGGCGGCAACTCGGCGGTGGTGAGAATGACGCCGAGAAACAGCCAGTTGCCCAGGCTGCGCGACACCAGCACGCTGTGCTTGCCCTGCCAACCGACGCCGGCGAGGGCGGCCAGCGGCTTTTCCATCAGGGGGGCGGTGTCGACAAACACCTTGACGTCGGCGCCGCCGCGCGAGGCCAGGAAGCCGGCGACCTGCTTCAGCCGCCCCTTGATGACCTCGTGATAGTCGCGCCCCTGGGCATAGACGGAAATCAGGCCGCGATCGCGCGCCGCCAGATGATCGAGGGGATTGTGGTCAGGGCCGTAGTTCAGGCCGAGAACCAGGGCGGATCTGGCTTCCGGCCACATGGCCTGCGGGCTGGCGCGCCGCTCCGCGCCGTCGCGCATCCATTCCATGTCGCCGTGATAGCCGGCGTCGAGCCAGTCCAGCAGCCGCGCGCCGGTTTCCGGCAAGGCGGCGGCTGGCGCAACGCGGGCCACGTCGAACCCTTCAGCCAGGGCGCGCGCCACCACGGCCTTGCGCAGCGCGGCGCCGCTCAGGCCAGCCGGACCGGCTGCGGCCTTGCGACTGGCGGGCGCTTTCTGGCGGGCGCCGGGAGGAGAAGAGCCGGGCCGGGAAGCGTCGTGTATTGTCATTCCGTCGCCGGCTTCTGGTCCTGCGTTGTCGCCGCGTGGCCCCTTGCGAAAACCGGGGCAAAGCCTGTTCAGGCTGAGGCGGGGTTCTGCCCCATGCCTTTGTTCTGACGCATGTTCTTTGCACAAGCGGCGGCCGCTTGCCACACGCGTTCTAGACGTTCAGCCGCGTATAGCTGGCCGCGGGAGCCATGCCGGGCACCATGTCCTGGAGCAGGGTGCGGAATGACGGCCGCGACTTGATGCGACCATACCACGCCGCCGCCGCCTCGTCCTCGCCCCACGGCACGTCGCCGAGATAGTCGACGCAGGACAGGTGCGCCGCCGCCGCCAGATCGGCGCTGGTGAGGCGCCCGCCGGCGAGAAACGGCGCATCGCGCAGCAGAAAGCCGATGTAGCGCAGGTGATAGCGGACGTTGGCGCGGGCCGCGCGCACGCCGTTCATGTCGGGCGGGCCGCCGCCCAGCTCCGTCGCCATGAAGCGCTTGTAGATCTTCTCGGTGCACAGGTAAGTGGTAACTTCCGCGAAGAATTTTTCATTGAACCAGGCCGTGAGGCGCCGGGCCTCTGCGCGCTCTGCAATGCCCCCAGGCAGCAGACGCCGGTCGGCGTGGCGCGCGCCCAGCAGTTCGTCGACATATTCGTTGATGACGGCGGCGCCGGAGAGCGTCAGCGACGCGGCGCCGTCGGGGGCGACGCCCTCAGCGTCGCTGTCCGGATGCAGCGCTCCGTCAGCCTCCAGCACCGGCGCTTCGCCAGCGGGATTGAGCATCAGGAACTCCTGACGCCGCTCCCACGGCCGCACCTCGACCAGTTCCGGTTCAAGGTCGAACTCGCCCAGCACCAGGCGGACAAAGCGGGAGTGCGGACAGAAGGCGTGATGGTGCAGGGTGGCCATCAGGGGCAGATCCACTCAGGCGTCAGGCGGCGGCCGGACCAGGATTTCTCGGGAAAGGCTCCCGTATAGTCAGGAGCGCATCTGGCGACAATCATTGTCTTTTGCGCCGCGCCGGCAGTGCCTGTGATGAGTGGGGGCATTAACCGTCCATTCAGTGATGCGGATATACCTGCTTGAGCCTTTCGCCGTCGAAGGGCCAGCCGTTGCCGTTAACGTCTGTCGACGTTCCGACGTCATGATTCGACCTGTATCACTGCGGAATGTGGCGACCATCCGGCGCGGTTGCCGCAATTGGCGGAGGGAGCCGGGAGCGCGCCGCGCGAGGGCGGCTGGCAGGGCGGACGCAACAGGCGTGAAAACAACGGCATAGGGCAACATCTGGCGGCGGCCGGGCATGGGTCCGCATCACAAGCAATTGTTGACCGTCGTGCGGAAATCATGGCGGACAGTCTGGAGCAATACGAATGGGCATCATCGAGGCGTTCCAGGCCGGGGTCCTGGGTCTGGTGGAAGGGCTGACCGAGTTTCTTCCAGTGTCGTCGACCGGCCATCTGCTGCTGCTGGGTCATTTTCTCGGCTTCAAATCGACCGGCCAGACATTCGAGGTGCTGGTGCAACTCGGCGCCATCCTCGCCATCGTCTCGGTCTATTTCGGCCGCATCATCTTCCTGCTCCGCACCCTGCGCACGCGGCCGGAGACCCAGCGTTTCGTCACCGGGGTGCTGGTCGGCTTCCTGCCGGCGGCGATTCTGGGGGCGCTGCTGCACGGCTTCATCAAGGGCGTGCTGTTCAATCCGTGGATTGTCTGCGTGGCGCTGATCGTTGGCGGCCTGGTGCTGCTGGTGGTGGACGGGCTGAAGCTGGAGCCGCGTTACGACAACGCCGAGACCTTTCCGCTGCGCACCTATCTGGCCATCGGCTGCGCCCAGTGCCTCGCCATGATCCCCGGCGTCTCGCGCTCCGGCGCCACCATTGTCAGCGCCATGTTCCTCGGCGCCACCAAGCGGGCGGCGGCGGAGTTCTCCTTCTGGCTGGCCATGCCGACCATGGCCGGCGCGTTCGCCTGGGACCTGCTGAAGAACTACAAGCTGCTGACCTTCAACGACGGCGGCCTGATCGTCATCGGCTTCACCATGGCGTTCGTCTCCGGCCTGTTCGTCGTGCGCAGCCTGCTCGGCTACGTCTCGCGCCACGGCTTCGCCCTGTTCGGCTGGTGGCGGCTGGTCGTTGGCGCCGCCGGCCTCGCCGGCCTGATGGTGTTTGGCTGAAGCAGCGGATGCGCGCGGTCCCGGCTCACCCCGGCGTGCTTTTGGGTTCGTACTGGCAGATATCGGCGATCAGGCAACGCCAGCACTCGGGCTTGCGCGCCTTGCAGACATAGCGCCCGTGCAGGATCAGCCAGTGATGGGCGTGCAGCAGGTACTGATCGGGAATGACGCGTAACAGGCCCTGCTCGACCTCCAGCGGCGTGCGGCCGGGCGCCAGCGGAATCCGGTTTGCCAACCGGAACAGGTGGGTGTCGACGGCGATGGTGGGCTGGCCGAAGAAAATGTTCAGCACCACATTGGCGGTCTTGCGCCCCACGCCGGGCAACTCTTCGAGCGCCGCGCGGTCCGCCGGAACCTCGCCGCCGTGACGGTCGATCAGCAGCTGCGACAGGGCGATGACATTGCGCGCCTTGGCGCGGAACAGGCCGATGGTCTTGATGTGATCGCGCACCGCGTCCTCGCCGAGCGCCAGCATTTTCTGCGGCGTGTCGGCCACGGCGAACAGGGCGCGCGTCGCCCTGTTGACGCCAACGTCCGTCGCCTGGGCTGACAGCACCACCGCCACCAGCAGCGTGTAGGCGTTGACATAATCCAGCTCGCCCTGCGGCTCCGGGTCCACCTTGTGGAAGCGGGCGAAAATTTCGGTGATCGCCGCTGGCGACAGCCGATGCGCCGGCGCGCGGCCGCTCTGGTCCGCAGTCTTGCCCGTCATCTTGTCCGTCACCTGGCCCGCCGCCTTGCCGGCGGCTTTGGCGACCGGCTTTTTAGCGGACGCGGCTTTTGCGGAAGAAGCGGATTTGCGGATGGTCATGAGGGGGTTATGGTGAAAGCCATCATGACAGGCAATCCACATAATGTTCAGCCGGCGCTGGCGCTTGCGCCGCTGGATGACGCGCTGGCGCCAGCCCGCTGGCCTGATCCGGCGGAGCGCGATGAGTTCCGCGTGCTGATCACGCCGCACCGTTCGCTGGGCGCGCGCGGCTTCCGGCTTGTCATGATGCTGGTTCTGGTTTGCAGCGTCGTCGCCAGCCTGCCGTTCGTCATCATGGGCGCCTGGCCGGTGGCCGGCTTCTTTGGCCTCGACGTGCTGGCCCTCTATGTCGCCTTCCGCCTCAGTTTCTCGCGCGCCGCGGCCTTCGAGGAAATTGCCGTCACCAGCGTCAGCCTGATGTTGCGCAAGGTGTCGCACACCGGCGCGCAGGCGGAGTGGCGCTTCAATCCGCTGTGGACCAGCCTGCTGCGCGAGAACGACGACGAGTTCGGCCTGCTGCGGCTCAGGCTTGCTTCGCGCGGTCAGGTGGTGCCGGTCGGCGACGCGCTGTCGGCGGCGGAGCGCGAGAGTTTCGCCGCCGCCCTGTCGGCGGCGCTGGGCGCGGCCCGGCGCGGCGAATTGCGTTACTGAAACCGTTCCGCGCTTTCACGCCGCAGCTGGCCTGAAATCTGGCCGAACCGGGACCGGCAGCAGCGGAGAGGTCTGTCGCGTCGCTTCAGTTCAACGATATTTCGCGTCAAACAACCGCCTGACCTGCCGACCGCGCGGATTTTGCCGGTTGCGCCTCTTGCAGGTGGGCATCTGGCCCGCCAACTGAGCGCCAGTGCTGGCGGCGTTGCATGCAATGCCGTTGCGGGAGCGCTTTGCGACCAGGCGGAACCGTCCGGTCGATCACAATGCGCTCAAAGCAGGAGGACCTCTTGAAACAGGAGGGCCTGGAGCAGCTTCCTCCCTGTTGGGTGGAAGCCAATCCAGGCGGGCGGTCCGCCGACAGGTTGCGGGCCATGAGCGGTTGTTATGCCAATGGCGCGGAGCTTGTGCCGCGACAGACGTCAGTCATGTGGATCATGCAGGTCTGAGGTTGGCTTGCGAGCCATGGGCCGGCCTCCTATATAGCGCGATAAGAACAGCGCGTTCAGTTTGCCGGACGGCGATCCGCCGCCCGCAAGCCGGCGCGTTCAAACCACCAGGATGCGGTTGCAAATCCAGCAGGCGGTCGCATTCAGTCTATCTGGTCTGTCATGCCGGCATGGATGACAGGCCGGGCCATGGCCGGGTCGCTTCGGGGCCTGGCGGTCTGCTTTGAAAGTGAGGGATCAATCATGGGTAAGGTCATTGGCATCGACCTCGGCACTACCAATTCCTGCGTCGCCGTCATGGACGGCTCGACGCCGAAAGTTATCGAGAACGCGGAAGGCGCGCGCACCACGCCGTCGATCGTTGCGTTCACCGACGATGGCGAGCGCCTCGTCGGCCAGCCGGCCAAGCGCCAGGCCGTCACCAATCCGGAAAAGACCTTCTTCGCCATCAAGCGCCTGATCGGCCGCTCCTTTGACGATCCGATGACCCAGAAGGACATCGGCCTTGTTCCGTACAAAATCGTCAAGGCAAAGAACGGCGACGCCTGGGTCGAGGCCGACGGCAAGGATTATTCTCCGTCGCAGATCTCGGCGTTCACGCTGCAGAAGATGAAGGAGACGGCGGAGGCCTTCCTGGGCCAGACCGTCGATCAGGCCGTCATCACCGTGCCGGCGTACTTCAACGACGCCCAGCGCCAGGCCACCAAGGACGCCGGCAAGATCGCCGGCCTTGAAGTGCTGCGCATCATCAACGAGCCGACCGCCGCGGCCCTGGCCTATGGCCTCGACAAGAAGGCGGCCGGCACCATCGCCGTCTACGACCTTGGCGGCGGCACCTTCGACGTCTCGATCCTCGAGATCGGCGACGGCGTGTTCGAGGTGAAGTCGACCAATGGCGACACCTTCCTCGGCGGCGAAGACTTCGACATGCGTCTGGTCGAGTACCTGGCGGACGAGTTCAAGAAGGAGCAGGGCATTGACCTGAAGAAGGACAAGCTCGCCCTGCAGCGCCTGAAGGAAGCCGCCGAGAAGGCCAAGATCGAGCTGTCGTCCGCTGCGCAGACCGAGATCAACCTGCCGTACATCACGGCGGACGCCTCCGGTCCGAAGCACCTGGCGCTCAAGCTGTCGCGCGCCAAGTTCGAGAGCCTGGTTGACGACCTGATCCAGCGCACCGTCGAGCCGTGCCGCAAGGCGCTGAAGGACGCTGGCCTCTCGGCTGGCCAGATCGACGAAGTGGTTCTGGTCGGCGGCATGACCCGCATGCCGAAGGTCCAGGAAGTCGTGAAGCAGTTCTTTGGCAAGGAGCCGCACAAGGGCGTCAACCCGGATGAGGTCGTCGCCATCGGCGCCGCTGTCCAGGCCGGCGTGCTGCAGGGCGACGTCAAGGACGTGCTGCTGCTCGACGTGACCCCGCTGTCGCTGGGCATCGAGACGCTGGGCGGCGTGTTCACGCGTCTCATCGACCGCAACACGACGATCCCGACCAAGAAGAGCCAGGTGTTCTCGACGGCTGAAGACAACCAGACCGCCGTGACCATCCGCGTCTTCCAGGGCGAGCGCGAGATGGCTGCCGACAACAAGGCGCTGGGCCAGTTCGATCTGGTTGGCATCCCGGCGGCGCCGCGCGGCGTGCCGCAGGTCGAGGTGACCTTCGACATCGACGCCAACGGCATCGTCAATGTCTCGGCCAGGGACAAGGCGACCGGCAAGGAACAGGCCATCCGCATCCAGGCCTCGGGCGGTCTGTCCGACGCCGACATCGACAAGATGGTCAAGGACGCCGAGGCGCATGCCGATGAGGACAAGAAGCGGCGCGCGCTGGTTGAAGCAAGGAACCAGGGCGAAGCGCTGATCAACTCCACCGAGAAGTCGGTGACGGAGTTCGGCGACAAGGTTTCGGCCGCCGACAAGACGGCGATCGAGACGGCTGTCGCCGCCCTGAAGACCGCGCTTGAGGGCGAGGACGTCGAGGCGATCACGGCGCGCACCAATGAGCTGATGCAGGCTTCCATGAAGCTGGGCCAGGCCATGTACGAAGCCCAGCAGGCTTCGGAAGGCGGCGACGCTGGCGCCGCCGGCGCCAAAAAGGATGACGACGTCATCGACGCCGACTTCCAGGAAGTCGACGACAAGAAGCGCAACTGAGCCGGTTGGCGCGGGGCCGCAATTTGCGGCCCCGTTGCCTTTGGCCGGGCCATTTCGGGCGGCGCGACGGTGCGTGCGCCCGGCGTCCGGGCGAAGGCTGGCGACAGGGCCGGCATCTGGCCCTGTCTGAATGGAAGTCATATCCTGGCGTGCGGCGGAAACGGCCTTGCCGGATGATGGCTTCAGTGATTTGGACGTTTTCTGGAAAAAGCTGCATCACCATATGACGCGCATGCCGGGGCGGGACCGGGCGGCGCTCTGGTTGTGCCCGGCTGAATGGTCATGACGCGCATGCGCATGGCTGACGATGAGAAGATGACAGGATCAGGTCTGGAATTTGCCCGATGACCAAGCGCTGCTACTACGAGGTCCTTGAGGTTGAACGGACCGCCTCTGACGGTGACCTGAAGGTCGCTTTTCGCAAGCTGGCCATGAAATGGCACCCGGACAAAAACCCCGGCGACGCCGCCGCCGAAGTGCGCTTCAAGGAAGTCGCCGAGGCGTATGAGGTGCTGAAGGACGGCCAGAAGCGCGCCGCTTACGACCGCTTCGGCCACGCCGCCTTCGAGCAGGGCGGCGTGGGCGGCGGCGGAGGCCCGGGCTTCGGCGCCGATTTCTCCGACTTCATGACCGACATCTTCGACAATTTCTTTGGCGACAGCCGCGCCCGCGGCGGCCGCCAGGGCCGCAATCGCGGCTCCGATGTCCGTTACAATCTCGAAATCACCCTGGAAGAGGCATTCGCCGGCAAGACCGCGGCGATCCGCGTGCCGACGGCGGTGCGCTGTGACAGCTGCGAGGGCACCGGGGCCAAGAGCGGTTCACGCTCCCGCACCTGCGGCACCTGCGGCGGCGCCGGCCAGGTGCGCGCCGCCCAGGGCTTTTTCGCCATCCAGCGCACCTGTCCCACCTGTGGCGGTCGCGGCGAGATCATCGACAATCCGTGCGACGTCTGCCATGGCGCCGGCCGCGTCACCCGTGAGCGCAACCTTTCGGTGAATGTGCCGGCCGGCGTTGAGGACGGCACGCGCATCCGCCTGTCCGGCGAGGGCGAGGCGGGCAGCAACGGCGGCCCTGCCGGCGATCTGTACATCTTCCTTGCCATCCAGCCGCACGCCATCTTCCAGCGCGACGGCGCCGACCTGTTCTGCCGCGCTCCGGTGTCGATGACCCTGGCGGCGCTTGGCGGCGAGTTCGAGGCTCCGACCCTCGACGGCGAACCGGCGAAAGTGTCGATTCCGGCCGGCACCCAGACCGGCCGCCAGCTGCGCCTGAAGGGCAAGGGCATGCCGGTGCTGCGCAGCCGCAATGTCGGCGACCTGTACATCCAGGTGGTGGTCGAGACGCCGCAGAACCTGTCGCGCCGCCAGCGCGAGCTGCTGCAGGAATTCGAGCGGGAGTCCTCGGGTGAAACGCACCCGGAGAGCGCCGGCTTCCTGTCCCGCGTCAAGGAGCTGTTCGGCGGCCTTGGCGGCTGAACGCGCCGCGCCGCCGCCCGGTCTGAACCCGGTTTTTTGGCGCGGACAGTCAGATCAAATCCAGTTGCGCTTGCCAGAATTTGATCTGAAGCCCTATGCGCCCAGGCGCAACAGGTGTAACCAGAAATAGTCTGTGCTGGCCTGGCCAGCGGCTGGACAATGCACCTATGGAAGGAATTCCATGTCAGTTGGCAATCATGCAGCAGCAATCGTGGGGCGCAGCGGCTTTGACCCGCGCGGCGCGTCTCTCCATCTCGCCGGAGCCCGCTGACCTTGCCGCGCCAACGCCAATCCGGGAAATCGCCTGCCGGAAAACCGCCCGTCCGCATCGAGGATGAGGCGCGGTTCCTGCGCTCGTGGGTGGAGCGTCCGCTCGTCACCGGGGCGGTGACGCCTTCGGGAAAAATGCTGGCCCGCACCATGGCCAGCTATCTTGATCCGGCGGCCCCGGGCCAGGTCATTGAGCTTGGGCCTGGCACAGGCCCGGTTACGGAGGCCATCCTGCGCCGCGGCGTGCCGGAGAACCGCCTGATCCTGGTGGAGTACAGCGCCGATTTCTGCAGCCTGCTGGCCAGGCGTTTTCCCGCCGCCACCATCCTGCAGGGCGACGCCTACAATTTCCCCGAGCTGCTGGCCGAACGTCTGCAGGGCGCGGCGGCGGCCACCGTCTCCAGCCTGCCGCTGTTCACCAAGCCGCTGCCCATGCGCATGAAGCTGCTGAACGACGCCTTCCATCTCATGCAGGCGGGCGCGCCGTTCGTGCAGTTCACCTATTCGCCGGTCTCGCCGATTCCGAAGTCAGAGGACTATACCTCGCAGCCCTCCGGCCGCGTCTGGTGGAACCTGCCGCCAGCGCGGGTCTGGGCTTACCGGCGCTGCCAGAACGCCAGCGGGCATGCCCAGCCGGCGCAGGCGCTTCCCAACGGCAAGCACCGGCCGCGTTGACCCGCCGCCGCCACGCTCCGGCTGGCCCTGGAGACGGATTCGTCGACTCCAGGGCTTGAGTGCGGCGCGGCGCCTGTGCGAAGAGGCGTCATGAACGCGCAAACTCCCTCCCGGCTGCCCCGCGCAGCCATTCCCGCCCGGGACCGTCTGATCGTCGCGCTGGATTTTCCGGATGTGGCGGCGGCGCGCGCCATGACCGCGCGCCTCGGCGACGCCGTCAGCTTCTACAAGGTTGGGATGGAGCTGGTTTATGGCGGCGGGCTGCCGTTCATCGGCGAACTGGCCAACCAGGGCAAGCAGGTATTCGTCGACCTGAAGCTGCACGACATTTCCAACACGGTCGAGAAGGCCACGGCGCGCATTGCCGGCCTCGGCGGCCGTTTCCTGACGGTGCACGCCTATCCGCAGACCATGCAGGCAGCCGCGCGCGGTCGCGGCGACAGCGCGCTGCAGATTCTTGGCGTCACCGTCATGACCTCCTATGACGACGCCGATCTCGCCGAGGCCGGCTACGCCGCCGGCGTGCATGACACCGTGGCCCGCCGCGCCGCCCAGGCGCGCGCCGCCGGCATCGACGGCCTCATTCTCTCGGCTGGGGAAACCCGGGCGATGCGCCCCATCGTCGGCGACGACATGCTGCTGGTGACGCCGGGCATCCGCCCCGCCGGCGCGGCGCTGGGCGACCAGAAGCGGGTGGTGACGCCAGCACAGGCCATCGCCAACGGCGCCGACTATCTGGTGGTCGGGCGTCCGGTGACAGAGGCGGCTGATCCCGTCGCCGTGGCGCGGGCCATCGTCCAGGATATCGAAACGGCGCTTTGACCGGATCAGCGCCTGGGAAAGGGACAGAGCATGGCGAAGGGTTACTGGATCGGACGCGTCGACGTGTCGGACGCCGACGCCTACAAGGCCTATGTGGCGGCCAACGCCGAGGCATTCGCCAAATATGGCGCCCGTTTCCTGGTGCGCGGCGGCGCTTTCGACACGGTGGAGGGCGACTCGCGCGCCCGCAACGTCGTGATTGAGTTTCCCAGCCGCCAGGCGGCGATCGATTGCTGGAATTCACCGGAATACAAGCGCGCCAAGGCGTTGCGCGATGGTCACGCCGTGGCCGACATGGTGGTCATCGACGGTTACGACGGCCCGCAACCGGGCGAGGGTTGAGAGCATGGGCGACATGAAGCTGGTCGTGGCCGGCGCCGCCGGGCGCATGGGCCGCATGTTGGTGACGACGATCGCCGACACGGCGGGCGCGGCGCTGCACGGCGCCACCGACCGTCCCGGCGCTGAAGCGCTTGGCAAGGACGCTGGCCTGCTGGCGGGCGTTGGCGCGAACGGCGTCATCATTACCGACGACGTGGCGGCGGCGCTTGCCGGCGCTGACGCCGTGATTGATTTCTCCGCCCCGGCGGCGACGGTCGCGCTCGCCGGGCTGGCGGCCGAGCGGGGCGTCGCCCACATCATAGGCACCACTGGCCTGTCGGAGGCTGATCTCGCCGCTTTGGCGCAGGCGGCGACGCGCAATGTGGTGGTCCGCTCCGGCAACATGAGCCTTGGCGTCAACCTGCTGGCGGCGCTGGTGCGCCAGGCGGCGGCGGCGCTCGGCGAGGATTTCGATATCGAGGTGCTGGAAATGCACCATCGCCACAAGGTTGACGCGCCGTCCGGCACGGCGCTGCTGCTCGGCGAGGCCGCCGCCGAAGGGCGCGGGATCAGCCTGGGCCAGCGCTCGGTGCGGGTGCGCGACGGTCACACCGGCCCGCGCACCCCTGGCGACATCGGCTTTGCCACCCTGCGCGGCGGTTCGGTGGTTGGCGATCACAGCGTTATCTACGCCGGTCCGCACGAGCGCATCACCCTGTCGCATCACGCGGAAGACCGGGGTATTTTCGCCCGCGGCGCCGTGCGCGCCGCCTTGTGGACGCGGGGCCGTGCGCCGGGGCTGTATTCCATGGCCGACGTGCTGGGCATCGGCTAAGGCGCTTTCCGATCAGACGGAACCGTCTGATCGACCGGAATTCGCCCGAAATCAGGGCGCAGGAGCCTTTTCGGATCCATTTTGACCGGAAAAGGCTCCTGGGCGCTTTCGGGAAAAGCGGGGTCCGCTTTTCGTGACGGGCGTGCGTAAAACCAGATCGCCAGAGCGGTTCCAGCGAACCTGTTTCGCCGGAGACGGTCTGGCGTCAGAGCCGTTTTCAATCTGACTGCCGGCGCGGCGCCGCAACAGCCGCCGCGTCGAAACCGGAGTTCACGCATGACCGAGCGTCTTCTTGTTCTCGCCCGTCACGGCCAGAGCGACTGGAACCTCAAGAACCTGTTCACAGGCTGGAAAGACCCGGATCTGACCGAGCTTGGCGTTTCGGAAGCGAAGGCCGCCGGCGACCGCCTGAAGGCGAAGGGCCTGTCGTTCGATCGCTGCTACACCTCGGGCCTGTCGCGCGCCCAGCGCACCGCCGGGCTCATTCTCGGCCAGCTCGGCCAGGACAACCTGCCGACCGTGCGCGACATCGCTCTCAACGAGCGCGACTATGGCGAACTCTCGGGCCTGAACAAGGACGACGCTCGGGCGAAGTGGGGCGAGGACCAGGTTCACGTCTGGCGCCGCTCCTATGACGTGCCGCCGCCCGGCGGCGAGAGCCTGAAGGACACCGCCGCCCGCGTGCTGCCCTATTACATCCGCGAGATCCTGCCGGCGGTGATGCGCGGCGAACGCGTGCTGGTCGCCGCCCACGGCAATTCGCTGCGCGCCCTCATCATGGTGCTGGACGGCCTGACCACCGACACCATCGCCGGCCTGGAGCTGGCTACCGGCGTGCCGCTGGTCTATCGCCTCAACGCCGACACCACCGTGGCGTCGAAGGAAATCCTCGCCGCCTGAGGACCTGACCCGGATGGGCTGGCCCAACCGGCTGCGGTGAGGGATTGGCAGGGCTCCTGCGCGATCCGGCTACGAAAAGCGGCCTGCCCCGAAGGGGGCAGGCCGTTTTTCATGCGATCATCCGGTCGCTGCGGGGCAGGTCATTTGCGGCGAGCCGGGGTTCACCGACAAATGATCTATCACCTTGATTTCAGGTGTTTTATTCACGAAAAGCGTCACGCGCTTTTCGTGATAGGCCCTAGAATGTGGCCGTCAGACCCGCCGTGAAGCTGTGCGCGGCGCGGGCGCTGTCGCGACTGCGCTCCCAGGCGGCGAACAGGCGGGTGTGAATCTCCTGCTCACCATTGGGGGCAATGCCAAGCCGCGCGCCCATGGCGCTGCCAGCCTGTTTCGCGGACATGGCCTCGTCCAGCGAAAAGCTGGCCGTTGGCGCGCCAGCCAGCGTGTGGCGCATGCGGTCGCTGCGGGCATGGGCCAGCTGGAAGCGCATCCACGCCGCCGGTTCCGCGACAATGCCGCCGAGGGCGAAGCGCCGCGAAACATCGACGTTGAGCGACGGCGTCAGCATCATTGCCGCGCGGCGGCCGGTCAGCACCGAGGCGGCGCCGGCGCCGGTTTCACGCAGGCCGCGCCTGGCCATCCGCACCCAGTCGAGGCCCGCGGACGGCTCGACTTTCAGGGAGCCGACGTCGAGCGTCATGCCGGCGCGGATGCTGGCGAACGTGTCCGTGGCCCGGTGGCGGGCGCGGGTGGCTTCACGCAGATCGCCAAAGGCGAAGCTCCGTCGCGTCCAGCCATCGGTGCGGCCGGCGCCGACAACCGCATCGGCGAAGTATGGCCCCGAGGTCAGCGTCGCATAGCCGGCGACGTGCAGCGAACTGGCGCTCATGCCGCGCAGCTCACCCTGCCAGGCGGCGTTCATCTGGCCATGGGTGACGGCAATGCCCGTGGTCAGCGGCAGGCCGTTGGCGATGGTCCACGCCTTCTCCAGGCCGGCCGACATGAAGGCGTCCTGACCGGCGCCGCTCCGGCGCGCGCCGCGCCAGGGTTGCGTCGACATCTGCGCCCGGATGCTGACGTCGCCGACCTGGCGCACGCCCGCCTCTGGTTGCGCCGGCGTCCGGCTGCCCCGGCGGCTGGCGGCGGCCATGGCGAGCACCGAGCGTTGCATGGCGCTGGCGTGGGTCGCGATGGCCTCATCGGCCTTGCCAAGGCTCGCGCCCGACAGGGCGTCGAGGGCGCGCTGTGCGTCCTCTCGGGGGCCGGCCAGGTCCAGCGCCAGCAGAACCCGGTCGAGATCGCCCTGGGCGGCTTCGCTATAAACGCCGTTGAGGAAGGTGGCAACGGCCTTCTGGTTGCCTGTCGTCGCCGGCAGGCTGAAGTTGCGGCTCAGGGTGGCGGTCACCGCCGTATCGTTCTGCGACAGGGCGATGCCGACGAACGGCGAGGAGGTTTCCGCCCCGCTGAAGGCGCCGCTGACGCCGCTGTCCGCCCGGATCACCGTGCGCTGCGAACTGAGGAATTTCTCGGCGCGGATCGCCGCGCTCACCACGCCGCCAAGGCGCGCGTGTCCCTGCACGTGGATAGAGGAGCGCGAACCTTCGCAACCGTTGCGGACCTGGGTCTTGCCGGTGGGCAGGATGATGGTTCCGCCCATGGTCTGCTGGAAATCGCCAAGCACGGTCAGGCTGCCGCCGCAACTGGTGGTGCGCACCTGGCCATTATTGTGGATGTCGCCCTTCACCCGGCCGCCGCCGCCGAGGCTGGCGCCGCTGGCGACGTTGATCACGCTGCTTTCATAGAGATCCGGGCTGTTGATCAGCAGCTCGCCGTCATGAATGTCGGTCCGCTCGCGGGCCGTCTCGATGCGGGAGCGGATGTCGAGCGCGCCAGGGCCGGTTTTGGCCAGATTGCCGTTGCCCGCCAGCATGGGGCCGACCAGGGTGAGGGTGTAGCCCCGGTCAACGGAAAATGCGCCCGAGACGCCATTCGTATCGCCGGATGCGGGCTGCGCGAGGCGCACGGTGTGGTGGAGCGTGACCGCGCCGCTTGCCCGCAGGGTTCCGCCGCGAAACACCAGATCGCCGTCTGGCGCGCCAAGATTGCGGGCGCTGAATACGCGGACGACGCCGTCGTCGAAACGCGTGCCGCCGGCGTAGGTGTTGTTCCCCGCCAGCGTCAGCATCGCCTCGCCGCGTTTGATCAGCCGGCCAGGACCAGAAATATCGCCGCCATAGGACAGGTCCCGCCATTCGACATTTGCGACGTGGGGCAGGGCGAGGCGCACTGACAGGCCGCTTTCCAGCCGGTCGGTGTTGGCGGAGAATTCGGCCAGCTGCGCGTGCACGTAAGTGGTGGGATGGAATTCATCCCAGTAGAGGTATGAATTGGCGTTCTGTGGATTGCAGGCGCCGACATACTCGCCGCTATCGGAGCTGATGCAGTTGTCGCGGGCGTTGATCAGGTTGAAGTCGGCGGGGTTGGCCATGATTTCTTCCATCATGGCGGCGGTGTCGACGATGACGATGCGCCCGGGCGTCCGGTCGCTGGCGAGCTGGTCGCCAAGCCGGATCAGCCTGAGCTTCAACTCCCGGTTGGTCATGCCGATGACCTCCGACAGCTCTTTCTTGCTGGCGGCGTCGAGCCCGGCGAACTTCGGCGTGAGGCTCACGTCCGGCGTGGTCGGCGTGTAATAGGTGATCGAAGCGGGTCTCTCGCCGTTGGCCCGGTTGGCATTGTTGACAAACGCCTGGTGAATTGTCTTCAGCGCCGCCGGCACATTGTTGATGATGAAATCCCGCGCCATGAGATAGCCGTCGCGGGCGCTGCCCGAGGGGGCGGATTCACCAGGAACGCGGAAATTGTTGCCGCCGATCCACAGGGTCACCAGCGGGTTCGATCCAAAGCAGGTCTGGCAAACCGGGGCGCCGCTGGCCTGTGGCTGCGCTGCGCCAATGGCCGGCAGCATGTAATTGTCCACCTGCTTTTCCAGCGATGGAATCATCCAGTTGGCGAATTTGTTCGAGAACCAGGACATGCCGCTGCCAGCAGTCGTGCCGGTGATGGCGCCGCCCCAGGCATAGTTCACGCCAGGGCCGCCCTGACCCTTCTCGCCGCCAAGATACTCCGTCCACACCGGGCCGTTCGAAAAGCGGCCGTTGTGATAATGCGGACCATAGGGCTTGCGCGTCCAGCGCAGATACCAGGACGACAGATAGCCATATGTCCGCCCGGTGTCGCTCAGGCTATCGCCAAGGCTCCAGACTGAAGTATAATTCGCAGCCGCAACAGCAATTGGCGATGCGGATATCAATAACGCCGACAGCAAGCCGGCCCTTGCAAATCTGTTCATTATTAATCCATGACGTGAAAATCTTGCGCCGTGGATAGAAAAATTATGAATAAATAATATATCCAAATATGGACATGAGTAATTGTCAAAGAATAACTGTTGTATTCTTGCGTGACGGGCCGGGCCAACTGGAGCGCCGGCAAGCCGGTGCGCCCGCCGCGTCGGCGCCGTATCCGCCGGGCAGGCTGGCGATGGCAAGCTGGCCAGGGCCCTTTGCCGGCCAGGTCTCATAGAAAGGGACGTCTGCAGGTCTGGCGGCCTGATGTCGGCCTCTGCCTCCCGCGCCGCCGGGCGGCGAGGCGAATGCCGGCATCCGCAAGGCCTCGGGCAATTTGCTGATCTGCGGCGGCGCCTGTGACTTTGCGGTTTGCGCGACGCGCGACCGGGGGGCCGCGGTTGCCGGCATTCACGTCGCCGGTCCGGGCTGATCTGGCCCGGGGGACCTCCCTCCCGTCAGGGGGGCGCCTCCCGCCAGGCAGGCGCCAGATGGCGAAGCGCGTGATGCATCGGCATTCCGCAACGTCCAGGGCCACGGGACGGATGGCCTGGCGGGCGCGCTGCGCGCCGCTCCGGCTTCACCCAGGCCAACCTTATCCAGGCCAACTCACCCTGGCCAAATTTCTCTCTGGCCAGGGGGGCAGGGGGGCTTGGCCGGCGGGATTGGCGTCAGCTGCGGCGGGCGCCGACAAACCGGGCGGCGTCGCGCAGGATGTCCCCTTCCGGGCCGAAGCAGTCGAGCGCGGCGATGGCGTCGTCGATCAGCCGGTCGCAGACGGCGCGGGCTTCGGCGAGGCCCAGCGCCGTGACCAGCGTGCCCTTGCCCTTTTCCGCATCCTTGCCGGCGCGCTTGCCCAGGGTCGCCGCATCGGCCTCGTGGTCGAGAATGTCGTCGGCGACCTGGAAGGCGCCGCCCACCGCCTTGCCATAGCGGGCGAGCCGCGCCTGCAGATCGGCGCTGGCGCCGGCGGCAAGCCCGCCAGCCTCCACCGAGAACGCCAGCAACGCCCCGGTCTTCAACGCCTGCAGATGCAGGATGTCGTCCGGCGTCAGCCGCGCGGCGCCCCAGCGCCCCTCGGCGGCGAGGTCGAGCATCTGGCCGCCCACCATGCCGGTCATGCCCCCGGCGCGGGCGAGGCCCAGCATCAGCGTGGCGCGGGTTTCCGGGAGCGGATGCGCGTCCCCGTCGGCGATCGTCTCGAAGGCCAGCGTCAGCAGGGCGTCGCCGGCCAGGATGGCCGTGGCCTCGTCGAACGCCTTGTGGACCGTTGGCTGGCCCCGGCGCAGATCGTCGTCATCCATCGGCGGAAGGTCGTCATGCACCAGCGAATAGCAGTGCAGCAACTCAATGGCGGCGGCGGCGGGGGTGGCGATGGCCGCGTCCGCGCCGCACAGCACCGCGGTTTCGACCGTCAGGAACGGCCGCAGCCGCTTGCCGCCGCCCAGCGTCGCGTGGCGCATGGCGGCCAGAAGGCGCTGCGGCGCGGCGCTGCGGCGATCGAGAAGCTGCGCCAGCGTCGTTTCCATGGCGGCGGCCCGGCTGGCCAGCCGGGCCTGGAACGCTGCGGCGCTATCTGTCTTGCTGGCGAACACCTGAATGTCTCCGGTTTGGCGCCATGGCGCGGAGCGACCTGCAACCAGCGGCTTGCCGGAGCCGCGCCGGCGGGTCAAGTGTCGCGACGCAAGGGGCCCGCTGGGGCGGACAGGCCCGCCGGGGCGAGACATCCGCCGCGACATCATCGTATGCTGGCGCGCTCCGTTATACGTTGGCGTGTTTTTGCGCCGGCGGTGGGCGCGGACGCCATCCGGTCTGGTGGCGCGCGGCGCATGGCGCGCGGTGATGTGTGCGATGGGGTGCGTGCGGTTGGGGTGCTAAAGAAAGGCGCAGGGCTTGTGGGGATTCCGGCAGGCGGCAGGATCAGGTCCGGGAAACGCTCCGGGGCGGGGCCCGGCGGGCGTTCCGGCGACAGCGGCGCGACGCGGCCGGATCAGCCTGAAATGGACGACATGGAGCCGTCGCCGGCTGGCGCATCCGCCGTGAGCGCCAGGCCAAAGCGCCGGTTTTTGCGAAGGCTGGTCAATCGTTTCATTCTGCTTTTGCTGCTGCTGGCGGCCATACCGTTGGGGCTGATGCTGCTCTATGCGGTCGCGCCGCCGGTCTCCAACCTGATGCTGGCCCGCTGGCTGACTGGCGAACCCGTCACCCGCATCTGGACGCCGCTTGAGCGCATTGCCCCTTCGCTGCCGCTGGCGGTCGCCGCCTCGGAAGATTCGCGCTTCTGCCAGCATCATGGCGTCGACTGGGTGGAGCTGCGCGCCGCCATCCGGGACACTGACGAGGATGGCCTGCCGACGCGCGGCGCTTCGACGCTGACCATGCAGACCGTGAAAAACCTGCTGCTCTGGCAGGGACGCTCCCCCATCCGCAAGGGACTGGAGCTGCCGCTGGCGGCGCTCGCCGATATCGTCTGGTCCAAGCGCCGCACCATGGAGCTGTATCTGAACGTGGCCGAATGGGGCGACGGAATTTTTGGCGCCGAGGCGGCGGCGCAGCGTTATTTTCGCAAGAGCGCCGCCAGGCTCACGCCGGCGGAATCGGCGCGCCTGGCGGCGGTTTTGCCCAATCCCCTCCGCTATGACGCGGAGAAGCCATCGCGTTATGTGGCGACGCGCGCCGGACGGATCGCGGCGCGGGCGCGGCAACAGTCCTTGCCCTGTCTGTAGCCAGGCGCCGGCGACAGGCATAAAACGGGGGCGCCGGCTGTCCGCGACGGAAAAAACAGGGGCGATCGCGCCGCCGGCGGCCAGGAAAGGCCGTCCGGAACGTCCTGTTCGCCGCCAACGCGTTTCCGGGGCTGGTCAAGGCGGCGGGAACCCTGTATAAGCCCGCATCCCCAACGAAACGGGTTCTGATCGCGGTCGCTGTAGCGTGAACCGCACGGGCCGACGTTACAGCAACGCTTCGAGAGACAGACATGGCCGTTCCAAAACGCAAGACCTCGCCGATGAAGCGCGGTTTCCGCCGCTCCGCCGACGCCCTCGCTGCCCCGACCTACGTCGAGGACAAGGATTCCGGCGAACTGCGCCGTCCGCACCACATTGACCTGAAGACCGGCATGTACCGTGGTCGCCAGGTGCTGAAGCCCCGCGCTGACGCCTGATCCCGCCCGCTGGCCGACCGGCCGGCGCGCGTGAATGAATGCGAACCCCGCATGCGCCGCATGCGGGGTTTTTTCTTGCCCGGATCACCAGCAACTGGCCGCCAGCAATCACCAGGCGCCGGATGCGCCAATTGTGGCCCCACGATGGCGCGTGGATCAGCAGCTTGTGAAATTGGCGGAGCCTGGGAAGCACGGTGACAACCGCCTCTTTTCCTCCAGCTTTTACCGGCTGTTAGCAATGCGCCGGTCAACATGCCCCGAACACATGACGTAGCGGCGCGCTGCCGGTTTCACCGGCCCGGATGGGTTGACCCGGAGCGCGTGAGCGCTTTCCGGCCAGGCGCCTGGCTTCAGGAAAGCTGCGTCAGACAGGTCAGGGCATTCCGCATTCCAGCCGGAGGCGCCCTGCCGTTGCGGCGGGATGCGGTGATGCGCGGCTTGATTGGGAAATTCAGCGAGACATTTCAGGCCCGCAGGTCCGGACGTCACGCAGGGGCAGGCCCCGGGATGGCGGCTGCTGGCCATGCGACGTCCGCGGCTGCGCCAGTGGAGCGCGCCCTTGACCCGGCCCAGGGCCTTCTCGCCTGCCATATGGCCGCGTGGACATGGGATCTTGCCAGCGATCGTCTGGCCTGGGGGCCAACGGCCATGGCCGCCCTGGGGTTTGACCGTCGCCGGCATCTGTCATCCGGCAAGGCCTGGGCGT
Source organism: Camelimonas sp. ID_303_24 (assembly GCF_053543495.1). Taxonomy (NCBI): domain Bacteria; kingdom Pseudomonadati; phylum Pseudomonadota; class Alphaproteobacteria; order Hyphomicrobiales; family Chelatococcaceae; genus Camelimonas; species Camelimonas sp. ID_303_24. Next base: position 327,004 of record NZ_JBLLJM010000003.1, on the reverse strand, counting down.
CGCTGGTGGCGCCAGGTTCTGGCGAAAGCCGCGCCGACGTCATTCACGCCGCCGCTGGCGCCGATCATGGCGAGGGCGCGCCGTTTCGCTGCCGCTATGTGGTCAACGCCGGTCGCGGCCTTTGCGTCATCGAGGAGCGGGGCCGCTGGCATGCGGGGCCGGATGGCCGTCCCGCCCGGGCGGAAGGCGTGATGCGGGTGTGCCCCATCGACGGACGGCAGCCGGATGTTCCCGTGGCTGGCCGCCGCATGGAGCCGGCGCGCGATATCGTCACGCGCACGCTGACGGCGATGCTGCATGATCCGGCGCGTGGGCTACGCTCCGTGTCGGTGGGCGTTTGCCTGATCGCGCCGCAGGAGCCAGGCGTCTCGGCGTCGGATCCGGCGCTGATGGATCTGGCGGCTGCGGCGATCGCGCGCCGGCTGCGCCGCACCGACGTGGTCGCCGTTCTCGATCCAGGCCAGTTCGCCATCATTCTCAACGGGTGCGACGACGCCCAGGGCCGTCAGGCCGCGGCGGCGGTGGCGCGCAACGTCGCGCGCGCCTGCGCCGGCATTCAGGCCCATGTCGGGCTGGTGACGGCGTCGGATGGCGTCGGCGACGCCGGCTCGCTGCTCGAACGGGCCGGTGAGGCGGCGCGCCAGGCGGTGGAGGCCGGCGAGATGGTGGTCGCACTGGCCCCGCGCGTCAGGCGGCGCCCGGTTGCGCGCGCCCCCGTCATGTCCATGCCCGATGTGGTGGCTTTGCTGAACAGCCGTGACATCGCCCTGCGTCGTCGGCGCCTGGTCGATCTCGACGGCGCCGGCCTGAAGCTTGAGGAAGTGCTGCCGGTCGCGGCCTGTGCTGGCGGGGCTGGCATGATGGGCCCAGGGCTGCTGGCGCCGGTGGCGGCGCGGGCGGGTCTCTGCGGTCTGCTCGACCAGCGGATGCTGGAGCAGACCGTGCGTCTGCTGGCGGCCGATCCGGCTGCTCATGTGATGCTGCGCATTGCCCCGGCCACGCTGGTCAGTCCCGCGTGGCGCGGCGCTGTCGCCGCATGGCTGTCGGCGCATCCGGGCGTGTCGGCGCGGCTGGTCATCGCGCTTGATGAGGCGGCGTTCGCTCCCGCCGATGCGGGGCCGGCGCACAGCGATGCGTTGAAGGATGCGGCTGCGCATGAGCACCCGGCAAGACCTGGGGGCGATCCCCGCGGCGACGGGGAGCGGCAGGCTGGCGAAGGCATGCCGCCGGATGTGGCGCAATGCCATGACCCGCGCGCCATCGGCCAGCATCTGGCGATGATGAAGGCGCTGGGCGTCAGCGTCGGCGTGACCGGTTTCGGCCTTGGCTGGCTGAAGCTGGAGGATCTGTCGGCCATGGCTGTGGACGTGGTCTGCATGAGCGGGCTGTTCGTCAACGAGAGCCTGTCGCTGGTTGGGCCGGACCGCTTTGTCGTGCGCGCCCTTGTCGACGGCGCGCGGGAAGTTGGCGCGGCTGTCGTGGCGCCCGCCCCCTGACAGCAGGGCGCCGGCAGGCGCGTCAAGCCGTCGCTGTGGGAAATGCCCCCCCGGCGCGCCACGGGCCCGCCAGGGGCCTTGCCAGCCCGCAAACGCTCGTGTACGAACCGCCCACCACAGGAGCTGACCTCGTGATTGCGGAGAGGTGGCAGAGTGGTTGAATGCACCGCACTCGAAATGCGGCATAGGGGCAACCCTATCGGGAGTTCGAATCTCCCCCTCTCCGCCATAAAATATCTTTATCTCATTGTTTTTAAATATTTTCGATTGGTCCGCTTTGCGGCCACACTAATGGCCCCACTTTCGACATGGGAACTGACGCTACGCTCTGGGTCCGCTGGCGCCGGAGCCAATTGCTATTCATATGCAGACAGAAGCCAGACTCGTTTCAACGGCTGATTTGCCTTGAATAGCCCCGGGTTTCGTGGACGCCCTCGGGTTACATTTCCTGCTGCCGTTCGAACTCGACGGGTGACAACATCCCGTTCTTGGCGTGCTTGCGCTCTGGGTTGTAGAATATCCCGATGCAGTCGAAGACGTCCTGCCTTGCCCCTTCGCGCGTCCGGTAGATATTGCGGCGGCTTCGGTCGCGCTTGAGCAGATTGAAGTAGCTCTCTGCCTCGGCGTTGTCGTGGCAGTTCCCGCGCCGGCTCATCGAATGCTCAAGATTGTGGTGCTTCAGGAAGGCTGCCCAATTCATGCTGGTAAACTGGGAGCCCTGATCCGGGTGAACCAGGTCCGTGGTCGGGGGTTTCCGTCGCCATGTCGCCATGAGCAATACTTGCAGCGCGACATCAGTGATCTGCCGGCTCTGCAGGGACCAGCCAGTGACGCGGGGGAGAACAGGTCGATCGCCACGGCCAGACAGGCGAAGCCTTCCCGGGTCCTGATGTAGGTGATGTCCGTCACCCACGCCTTCCCCTGCGCATCCGCATCGAACTGTCGGGCCAGGGTGTTGTCGATCACGACTGACGGCTTGCCGCCATGAGATCCCGGCCGCTCTTCTTCCAGGCCTTATCGAGAAGCGCGATCTGGCGCGCATCCTCCCGGGCTCGCCGGCTCAATGGGTTCTTCAGCCAGGCATGGAAACCGCTGGGCTGGATGCGCAGACAGCGACACATCGCCCGCACCGGGAATTGGCGGCGATGCCCGGCCACAAACGCGTATCTCACTTTGCATCCCTGGCGAAATACGCGGTGGCTTTTTTTGGATGTCGCGCGCCTCGGCGTCCCGCGCCAGCTCCGCCTTCAGGCGGCGGATCTCCGCGGCCTGGTCAACGCCAGCCGGAGCCGGTGACTTCGAAAACTTCCGCTTCCAGGCGTACAACGCGTGCTGGCTCACCCCGAGCCGCCTGGGCGCCTCTGCAACCGGTCGCCCCGCTCGGTGATCTGCGCGACCGCGTCACGCTTGAAATCGTCCGTGAAATGTCCGGGCCCCATCATGGCCTCCTTGCTTCAAAATTGGGGAAGAAGGCGTCCACAAATCTTGGGGCTATTCAGTGGCGATGAGGTTGTTATTGGTCGGTGATGGCAAGTCGTTGCAACAAAACCTTAATGGGCGCAAACGTTGCAAATAGCTCCAAAATGTTTCAGCTCGCAGTATCCAAGTTCTCTTTGGGGACATAAACTCGAGGCCGCGGTCAACTCCAATTCGTATCTGACAGGCTGTCCACCGTCGGAGTTTCCTGGAGTTCAGGCGGCTGGGTTTTGAGGCTTGGGGGGCTAATTGTGAGAAGGTATCCGGAAGAGCGTCGCTCTGCGGCAAGGGTAGCAGTATTGCTTCTGGGAGGAGCCAGCGTAGCAGCGTTCACAGCGGCATCCCCTGAGGTAAATGCAAGCGAGACGCTCCCGTATGTCATCCGGAACGGAGCGAATGGTCAGGATGGCGTGGCGCCGCCCAAGTATTGGCCATGGGGAACGTCGAAAGCGCCGACGTCGGGCATCTCCGCAGAAAATCTCATTTACGGCAACACCGCGCCCCGTGGCGATTTCCGTGTTGACCGGCGGAGCGCGATCCTGCTCGGGGCGGTTGGCGGCAACGGCGGCGATGGAAAGTCAGTCGAACAGGAGCGGGGACAGCCATATCGTCAGCCCGGTGGTCGGGGCGGCGATGGCGGCAGGGTGTCCTACACCCTCGACACACCCTCAGGAACCGGCGTCACGCGTATTCAGGGATATGGCGGCGGGTCGCCAATCGCCATCTTCCAGCTTTATTCGGTCGGTGGCGCCGGCGGCTATGGCATGACCACGCCCGGCCAGGGTGGCGAGGGCGCAAAGGTAGAACTACGCCTCGGAGACGGTGCGCCGGTTGGCGCTGCAACCCAACTGGTCTTTACCACTGAAGGCTCGAATATGGCCGGCGCGTGGGTCGTGTCACAAGGCGGCAAGGGCGGCGACGGCGGGTCAACCTCAAGGTGGAACAACGGCGGCAACGGCGGCAGTGTTGACGTCAAAATTGGCGGGTCGGTCAGCATGAGGACTGCAGGAACGTCCTCTGCAGTCGTCGCGCTGCAATCACTCGGCGGCGCCGGAGGCTCCCATGACGATCAGGGTCTCTGGCATCCGCCTTCGGGCGGTGGCAATGGCGGCGGCGCATTTTTGACCATGTCCGGAAACCTGGCCAGCACGGGCGCAAACTCCGCTGGCGCCCTTGTCCAGTCAGTTGGTGGCGCCGGCGGAACAAATTCCGCGATTGTCGGCGGCGCCGGGGGATCGCGCGGCGGCAATGGCGGCGCCGCTCAGGCGCTGCTGTATGGAACGATCACGACAACGGGCGCCAATGCGCCTGGCGTGATCGTCCAGTCTGTCGGTGGTGTCGGCGGCTTTGGTGGCGGCGGCATTTTCTCCGGTGGCTCGGGCGGCAATGCCGGCGATGGCGGAACCGCAAAGGTTGAAACAACGGGAGCCATCAGCACTGCCGGAAAAAGCTCCTTCGGCGTGGTTGCGCAAAGCATCGGCGGTGGCAAGGCCGGCAATGCTTTCCAGAGCGGCCTCGTGAGCCCGGGCGGGGGCGGAGCCGGCGGCAGTCCGCTTTCTCCATTCTTCAGCTCAGGCGGTCAGGGCGGCACCGGTGGCGTTGGCGGATCGGTATCCGTGACCAATCGTGGAACGATCACGACAACTGGCGACGATGCTTCCGGAATTTTGGCCCAGAGCATCGGCGGCGGCGGTGGAGCCGGTGGCGATGCCCGGGCATTTGGCATCGGCGGGGCTGTGGCCCTGGGCGGCGACGGCGGCAATGGCGCGCGCGGCGGCGCGGTCGAGGTCAACAATATTGCCCGCGACCTCAACAATACCGGAGGCTGGATCAGCACCTCAGGCGCTCATGCCGCCGGCATCGTTGCTCAGTCCGTTGGCGGCGGCGGCGGCAATGGCGGTGATGCCACCGCCGTGAGCATTGGTCCCCACATCTCTTATGCGCGGGCAATCGGCGGCGCGGGGGGCAAGGGCGCAACCGGCGGCAGTGTCACCGTTCTCAACGGGCTCAACGTCGTCACCGGCGGACTGCAGGCGCCTGGTGTGCTGGCGATGAGCATCGGCGGCGGCGGCGGCAATGGCGGCTCGGCAACGGCAAAGGCAACAGCAGTTGCCATCGATCCGCGCATCCCCGGCCTGACCATCACCAGTGGCGTCGGCGGTCAGGGAGGAGATGGCAACGCCGGCGGCGCGGTGAAGGTCACGAACACCGCCGCCGTCGTCACGTCCGGTTATGGGTCGGCCGGCGTCATGGGCATGAGCGTGGGCGGCGGCGGCGGCGCGGGCGGCGGCGTCATTCCGCTTCCCACGTTCAGCGTTGCGGGGCTGACCTCATGGCTGGCCGGCCTCCGTTCCGGCTCAGTCGATTTCTCGTTCAACAATGCGACCGGTGGCAAGGGCGGCGCCGGCGGTACGGGCGGATTGGTCGAGATCAACAACAGTGGGTCGATCATAACCTACGGTCAGGGAGCCTCCGGCGTCGTCGCCATGAGCGTCGGCGGCGGCGGCGGAGCCGGGGGAACCGCAGTGCTGAACGCGGCGGCGAACCTGACGGTCAATGACTCGGTCGGCGGCAATGGCGGCTCGGGCAATCACGGTGGGCGCGTCAAGGTGACGAACGCCGCCGACGCTTCCATCGTGACCACCGGGGCCGGCTCATACGCCATTCACGCCCTGTCGGTGGGCGGTGGCGGCGGCATTGGCGGCGGGGCCATGGCGACCTCCGGCGGCAACGAGGTTTATGACACCTATGATGCGTCCCAAGCCAAAGCGCAGATTGTCAATGTGGCCAAGGCAGCGCTTCCGCAACTGAAGGAGTGGGTGGCGCAGTACAAGAACGCCAACATCGCCGGCAAGGCTGGCGATGCGCTCATTGGCTTCCTCGCCAAGAATTTTGGAACGACCGCTGAAAAATTTGCCAGCAACAAGGGTATTTACAGCAGGCTGAAGCCCTCGGTTCCGCTGTCGCTGGCGTGGGAGACCGCCGTCGGCGGCAAGGGCGGCGCCAGCGGCGACGGCGGCGGAACCGCCGACGCGCCAACGGGCGTGTGGGCGAACGGAACACTGACCACGTCGGGCGCGGCGGCGACAGCCATCGTCGCGCAGTCCGTGGGCGGCGGTGGCGGCAAGGGGGGCGGCGCCGCCGCAGGCGCCGGCAAGATGTGGAGCAGCAAAACCGCCGTGGGCGGCGATGGCGGCGGCGGCGGAGCAGGCGGCGTTGTCCGGGTTGAACTGGGTGAGACCGCCAAAGTCAGCACCTATGGCAACGCCGCGTTCGGCGTGCTGGCGCAATCGATTGGCGGCGGCGGCGGCGTCACGACGACCGGACGGGACTTGCAGGCCGGCGAACTCGTTCTCGCCAGCGTCAAAGCGCTCGGCGGCTCCAATGGCGCGGCGGGCAACGGCGGCAATGTCTCCGTCTCCCACGCCGGATCAATCGTAACCACCGGCGGCCAGGCGCACGGGATCGTCGCCCAGTCGGTGGGCGGCGGCGGCGGCGTCATCGCCGACGCCAGCTTCGACCAGCAGGGCCTGCTGGAAATCAGCAAGGCGCTTGGGGAGCAGACAACAATCGACATGTTCGACGCCGCCGGCATCGATATTCGCGGGGATCTGGCAAAAGCCAAAACAATGAGCGCCCGCAGCCTGCGAGGCGTGGAGCAGGCGCGCCTTGGCGCGGATGGCGCCTCAGGCAACGCCGGCGAGGTGAGCCTCACCATTGGCGGATCGATCAGCACCTCCGGCGTCGGCTCCTTTGGCGTCATCGCCCAGTCGATCGGCGGCGGCGGCGGGCTGGTCGCCGACGGGGCCACAGCCCTTCCGGTCAATGGCGCGGTGCTCCTGGGCGGCGCCCATGGCGCCAAAGGCGACGGCGGCGACGTAAAGCTGCGCTTCGACAATGCGGCGCGCATCACCACCTCCGGCGACCATGCCGTCGGCGTACTGGCGCAGTCGATTGGCGGCGGCGGCGGTTTTGGCGGCGGCGGGTTGCTCACTGGCGCGGCGCAGGGACTGGTGTCGGGGCGCGGCGGCTCCATCGGCAATGGCGGCGCGGTCCTGATCGGCAATGCCGGCTCTGGCATGACCATCGAAACCTCCGGCCGGAGCGCCCATGGCGTCGTCGCCCAGTCGCTCGGCGGCGGCGGCGGTTACCTCGGCCGGGGCATCCAGGACGCCCCGTCGGTGAAGGGCTTTTACGACGCGATGGTCTATACGGGCCGGCCCACGAACTGGGCCGAACAGTATGACGATCCGCCGGAGGCGCAGCGGATGGCCTCTTTCCTGTGGCGCGAGATGGAAGCGGAGTTGGCAAAGGCCAACGTCAAGAAATCAGAAGACGAACTGTTGCGCCAAAACGAGAGTGAGTTGAAGGCGATGGCGGCGGCGCGTCTCAACTCCAGGGGGACGGGAGAGCGGATCGCGATTGAGTTGAGTGGCGCGACGATCCGCACCACCGGAGCCAATGCTATTGGCATTTTTGCCCGGAGCGGCTTCCAGGACGTCATGGGAATGCTCGACCCCTCCCGGCTGGGCGGCAACATCTCCATCAATTTCGCTGGAAAAATCGAAGGCGGATCTGGGGAAGGCGCGGCGATCGCCGTGGATGGAGGCCGGGTCAACGCCATCACCATCAACCCGGGATCAACAGTTAGCGCCGCCTCTGGCAAGGCGATCCTTGCGTCGTTTGGCTCGGACCATGTCGCCAACCACGGCAAACTCATCGGCGATGTGAACCTCAGCGTTCGCGGCGTCCGGAAGGACGAGGTGAACTCCTTCGACAACCACGGAACCTACCAGACCGCCGGCAGCGGCCTGATCAATCTCTCCAATCCGGCGGCGACGGGCCGGAGCGTTTTCACCAACTATGGCGTTCTGGATGTGGGCGGCGTCGGCAATATCGCCACGGCCGAGGTCCGCAATGGCAAAACAGACCTGCGCGGAACGCTGTTGGTTGACGTCAAAGGCGTGGCGCCTGCCGGAGCCCCGGCGAACGATATTTTGAAGACGACGGAATTGGTCGTCCGACGCGTGGCGGTGAAACCCTACGCAATAGAGGGATTGCTGCCTTCCAACAGCTTCAGGGTGGTGGAGGCCACCGCAGTGACCGTTGATTCAGACTGGCTGTTGGGCCCCCACAATGCGGTTTCGGGCGCCAGCGAAGCCAGCCCGATTTCCTGGAATGTCTCGACAACCGGAAACGGCATCACGATTTCGCCAGGCGCGGCCAATTTCGCGGGCAAGGCCCCAGGCAACGTCACGGCCACCGAGATGTCGTTCCTCAACAGCCTGCAGTCTGCCTGGGATACCGGCGCGCGCGGCATGGCGGGCGCTTTTGCCGACATGGCCAACGTATCATCGGCCAATGACTATGACCGGATGATCAACAGCATGACGCTGTCGGAAGGTCTTGGCCAGCCGGCTGCCGGTCAGACGTTGGCCAGCTCGAAGGCGCATGGATACGCCATGAGTTGTCCGGCCTTTGCCGGTGGCGGCGTCATGATCCGTGAGGGAAGTTGTGTCTGGGGCCAGGTTATTGGCTCTCGCACCGCGGCCACTGCAGGCCGCGATACGGACGGCTTCAGCCAGACGGGAACGAGCTACCGGCTTGGCGGCCAGTGGGAGGTGTCTCCCGGCTGGTTTGTCGGCGCAACTGGCGGATACAATACCAGCCAGGTGTCGACCAAAGACCGCAACAGCCGCATCGAGGGCGACAGTGGCGACATCGCCATCGCGTTGAAGCGTCAGCTCGGCCCGTGGCTCTTCGCCGGCGCGGTCAGCTTTGGCTATGGCAGTTATGATTCAGCCAGCCTTTTCCAGATGGGCGACAGCAGCTGGCAGGCGCTCAATACCTCTAACGTCTGGACAGCGGGCCTGCGGCTGCGCGGCGCCTATGAGTTCGCCTTCACCAACTGGTATGTGCGCCCGTTCGCGGATCTGGACCTGGTGCAGACCATTATGCCGGGTTACCGGCTATCCGGCGACGGCGCGGTTCTGAGCGCCCAGGGCTTGCGGTCGTGGACAACCGCGTTCAAACCGGGCGTCGAGTTCGGCGCCAGGATTAATCTGGACGATGCCAGCTGGCTGCGTCCTTACGCCAGCGTTGGAATGACATTGAACAGCGGCAGCGGTCTGCGTCAGCGGGTGTCCTTTAGCGAAGACGGAGCCCCCGGGGTCACGTTCACGTCCAGTTCGGAGATTCCGGATCGTCTGCTGGATCTGGCCGCCGGCGTCCAGTTCCTTGCGCACGGCGTCTACGAGCTGCGCGGAGAGTACAAGGCCCAGCTGGGCAAGGATTTCGTCAACCAGGAATTCAGCCTCAGAGCCGCCATGCGTTTCTGAGCTTTGGCGATGCGGACACAAGTGACCGCTGCCGGCCTTTTGGCCGGCGGCAAAGGATCGCGCGGGGAGTTGAAAGGTACGGCGACGCAGGGCAAGGCCTGAGCGCCGGGGGAAACTTGCGAGCTCGCCGCCTGGGAAGGCAGGGGAGCATCTGTCGTCGACAGCTCTTTTAACTGGACGGACCAAAAGAGGATGTTGTCATGTCCTCAAACGTCAGCAGGCGTAACTTCCTTATATAGGGCGTGGCTTTGGGGGCAACGTCAGCGCCTCACGCGGCCTGGGCTGTCAGAATGGCGTGGGCGGCGCTGGCGTCCCGCGCCCGCCGCAGCTGCGTCAGAACTGGCTCCGCACGGGTTTTGCGCGCGACCGCAGCCAGAATCTTGAGATGTTCGCCTGATCCACCCGCCGCCGGGAGCAGCAGGAACACGATATCGACCGGGCGATCGTCGACGGCGTCAAAGTCGATCGGCTTTTTGAGAATGGCCAGGGCAGCGAATGGCTTCTCGAGGCCGGCGATGGGCGCGTGCGGCAGGGCGACGCCATTGCCGACGCCGGTGGAGCCAAGTCGCTCCCGCCCAAGCAGCGCGGCTTCTATCGCTCCGGCGTCAAGGCCGGTGCGCGCGGCGGCGTGGGCGGCCAGCTTCCTGATCAGGTCGGCCTTTGTGGGCGCGGGCAGGGCGAGGAGCACATCCTCGGGGCCCAGGACAGATGCGAGATTCATGACGCCACCCGCGTTGGAGCCGTTTTTGATCAATCCGGATCGCAAACTGCTGCAACGCTCCCTGTTTTGAGCGAAGTGTGATCGATCAGCCGGTTCCGGCTGGCCGGAAAGCGCTCTGGATCAATCATGGGTTTGCGGGCCTGTCCATCATTGGTCCTGCTCGCGAAGACGGTAGCCGACGCCGGTTTCCGTAAGGATGTAATGGGGCTGGTCCGGCTTCGCCTCGATTTTCTGGCGCAGCTGCCGCACATAGACCCGCAGATACTGGACGTCCGTGACGCCGCCCCACACCTGCCTGAGAATGTGCTGGTGGGTGATGACCTTGCCCGCGTGCTGCACGAGGATGCGCAGGATGTCGTACTCCTTCGGCGAAAGCTTCACCTCCCTGCCGGCCACCCTGACGATCCGCTTCACGAGATCCACGGACAGGTCGTCAACCTGGAATACCGGGCGCTCGCCCTGCTGCTGCAGCCGGTGCCTCAGGGCGACGCGAATGCGGGCGGCAAGCTCGCGCATGCCGAACGGCTTGGTAACATAATCGTCCGCGCCAAGCTCCAGGGCCCTGACGATGCCGGCCTCGTCCGTCCTGCTCGACAGGATGACAACCGGCAGCTCCATGCTTGCGGCGCGCCAGCGCTCGAGCAGTTCGTGACCGGAGATATCGGGCAGCCCCAGATCAAGCAGGATCAGGTCCGGCTTCTCCCCGGCGATGCGCGCCATGGCCTCCTGGGCGCTCGCGGCCTCCAGTATGGCGTAGCCCTCGGCGGTCAGGCCGACGCGCAGCAGCTTCCGGATTGGCGGCTCGTCATCAACGACGAGTATCCTGATGGTGGCGGCGCTCATGTCTTGCCTTCCAGATGTGCTGGTTCCTGCCCGGCCGGGAAGCGCAGGGTGAAGACGGCGCCAGGGCGGTCGTCCCGGTTGGCCGCCGTGATCGTTCCGCCCATCGCCTCAACGAAACCCTTGCAGATCGACAGCCCAAGGCCGGTTCCGGCCTGAACCTGATCCGTTTTGCGGACGCGGTAGAAACTGTCGAAAATCTTGCCCAGATCCCCGGGTGGAACGCCGGGCCCCTCATCAATGATCTGCAGCAGCACCGAAGCGTCTTCCGCCCATGCCCGGATGAGGATCCGGGAGCCGGCTGGGGCGTATTTGCGGGCGTTGTCGAGCAGGTTGAACAGCACCTGCTCGAACAGCACCGGATCAAGCCCGACCATTGGCAGATCGGCGGCCACCGCCAGTTCGACCTCATGACGGGCGAGGATGGCCTCGGCGCGGCGCAGGGCGCTGCCGATGCTGTCTCCAATGAACAGGGGACTGAGGGATACCGCCGCCGCGCCCGATTCCAGCCGGGTCATGTCCAGCAGGTTGGCGATGAAGCGGTTCAGCCGCTCCGCTTCCTCCACGATCGTCGCCAGCAGCTCGGCGCGGCCACTGTCGGAGAGCGACGCCGAATAGTCCTTCAGCGCGCCCGCAGAACCGAGAATCGACGCCAGCGGCGTTTTGAGGTCATGCGACAGGGAGGTGAGCAGCGCCGAGCGCAGCTTGTCCGCCTCAGCGGCGAGGCGCGCATTGTCCACGTCCGCCGCCAGCTGGATCCGCTCGAGCGCCAGGGCGGCCTGGTCCGCCAGCGAGTCGAACAGCCGCTGTTCGCCTGGGGTCAGGACAGGTCCCTGCCGGTCATTGTCGAGGCCGACCACGCCCAGCTGGGCCCGGCCGGTCTTCAGCGGCAGGTACAGCCGCCGGGCGCCTGGCAGCGTATCGGCGCCGCGCCCGGCCGCGTGGTCGTGCTCCCAGGCCCAATGGGCGGCGGCGATGTCAGCCTCATCCAGCGTGTCATCGGGCGGATAGGCGGCCTGCACGGTGAGGCGGCCGTGCTCCGGCAACAGCACCACCACGCGCACGTGAAGCATGGAGGCGATCTGGTAGACGCTCGCCCACAGCACGTCCTCGCGCGTGCCGGCGCTGGAGAGCTTCTTGCTGAACAGGTAGAGGCCTTCAGTGGTTTTGGCGCGCAGCCGCGCGGTTGCGGCCTGGCGCTGCACCCGGCCCGCCAGATTGCTGGCGGCAATGGCGACCACAAGGAAAAACGTGAAGGCAACCACCGATTCCGGGTCGCCGATATCCAGCGTGTACAGGGGGCTGAGGAAAAAGAAATTGAAGGCCAGCGCGCCCGCCGCCGAGGCGAACAGGGCGGGCCACAGTCCGCCGCCCATCGCCGAGGCGAGAACCGCCATGAGAAACGCCAGGGCGATGTTGCGGACATCGAGAACGCGCGACAGCAGCATGCCGGCGCCGACCGCAAGCGCCACGTAAGCGGCGCTCCACAGATAGGGCCGGGGCTCGAAGCGAAACGGCGCGCTTTCGTCCCCGGTCACGGCCGGCGTCGCCTCGCTGTTATGACGCGCCGAAATCACGTGCACGCTGACGCCATTCGCCGCGCGGATCAGGTCGTGGGAGACGGAGCCGAACAGCAGTTCGCGCCAGCGCGGGCCCGTCGGCATGCCGACGATGACGTGGGTGTAGTTGTTGGCGGTTGCGTAGGCGAGGATCTCCTGCGCCACGTCCTCGCCCGGCAGCGTCGCGGTTTCGGCGCCGAGCTGTTCGGCGAGGCGCAGCGCCGCAGCGATCCTGAATTTGCCGGCTTCCGGCAACCGCGCATCCCGGCTGGTTTCGATATGAACCGCAGCCCAGGGCGCGCGCATCCTGTCGGCCTGCCGCCGGCCATGGCGGACCAGCGCCCGCGCCCCGGGACGTTCGTTGACGCATACCAGAACCCGTTCTCCGGCCGGCCACGGCCCGGGGATGGCGTGCGCCTGCATGTGGGTGACAAGCTGGTCATCGACGCGTTGCGCCGTCAGCCGCAGCGCCAGCTCGCGCAGGGCCGTGAGGTTGCTGGGCGAGAAATAGTTCTGCGTCGCCCGCCGGGCGGTTTTGGGCAGGTAGACCTTGCCTTCGTTCAGCCGCTTGATCAGGTCGCCTGGCGTGATGTCGATGATTTCGATGTCGTCGGCCCGGTCGATGATCGAATCCGGCACGGTTTCGCGCACGCGGATGCGGGTGATCCGGGCGACGATGTCGTTCAGGCTTTCGACATGCTGGATGTTGAGGGTGGTATAGACGTTGATGCCGCTGGCGAGCAGTTCCTCGACGTCGAGGTAGCGCTTCGGATGCCGGCTGCCGGGCGCGTTGGTGTGGGCGAGTTCATCAACAAGCACCAGTTGCGGGCGCCGCGCCAGCACCGCGTCGATGTCCATCTCGTCGAGCAACTGGCCACGATAGGCAACCTGCCGGCGCGGAATGATCTCGAACCCGTGGACCAGCGCCCCGGTTTCAGCCCGGCCGTGGGTTTCGACCAGACCAATCGCCACGTCGACGCCTTCCGCCAGGCGGCGCCGGCCGGCCATCAGCATTTCACAGGTCTTGCCGACGCCTGGGGCTGCGCCGAGGAAGATTTTGAGCTGCCCGCGTCCTTCCCGGCGCGCGCTCTCCAGCAGCGCATCGGGGGAAGGTCGGCCTGGCTCGCGGGTTGGGTCGTCTGACACTCGATAGCTCCAGTCCCGGCGCATGGCGCGCTGGCGCCGCGCGCCGGTCTTGTCACGTCGCGTGCGGCGCTCCTGGCGAACCGGCCGGCGCCGGAAATGCTCAGCTGGCCGCGTCCAGCGCCAGATTCAGCTTCAGCACATTGACCACGGGTTCGCCCAGGAAGCCAAGTATGCGCGGTTCGATATGGCGCGCGACAGCGGCCCGCACGGCCTCCGTCTCCATGCCGCGCGCCCGGGCGACGCGCGCCGCCTGAAAGTATGCGGCGTCGGGACTGATGTGCGGGTCAAGGCCACTGCCGGAGGTGGTGACCAGATCCATCGGCGCCGGCGCATGAGGGTTTTCCTCCTTCAGGGCTTTGGCGTCTTTGGCGACCCGCTCAACGAGCGTTTTGCTCGTCGGGCCAAGGTTGGAGCCGCCGGACGCGGCGGCGTCATAGCCTTTGGCCCCGGCCGCGGACGGGCGCGGGTGGAAATAGCGCGCGCCGGTGAAGTTCTGGCCAATCAGCTCCGAACCGACAACGGTTCCGTTGCGCGTGATCAGGCTGCCGTTGGCCTGTTGCGGAAACACCGCCTGGGCAATGCCCGTGACGCCGAGCGGATAGATGAAGCCTGTCAGGACGGTGAGGGCGAGGATCATGACGATCGCGGGCCGGATGTGTCTGGGCATGCTGCTGCTCCCTTATGCCAGTCCAATGGCGGTGACCGCCATGTCAATGAGCTTGATGCCGATGAACGGGGCGATGACGCCGCCCAGCCCGTAGACCAGCAGGTTGCGCGACAGCAGCGCCCCGGCGCCGGCGGCGCGGTATTTGACGCCCTTCAGCGACAGCGGAATCAGCGCGACGATAATCAGGGCGTTGAAGATGATCGCCGACAGGATGGCGCTTTGCGGCGTGGCGAGCCCCATGACGTTGAGCGCGCCCAGTTGCGGATAGAACGCCAGGAACATCGCCGGGATGATGGCGAAGTATTTGGCGATGTCGTTGGCGATCGAGAAGGTCGTCAGCGCGCCCCGCGTCATCAGCAGTTGCTTGCCGATTTCGACGATCTCGATGAGCTTGGTGGGATCGCTGTCGAGGTCGACCATGTTGCCGGCTTCGCGCGCGGCCACCGTTCCGGTGTTCATGGCGACGCCGACATCCGCCTGGGCGAGGGCGGGGGCGTCGTTGGTGCCGTCGCCACACATGGCGACAAGCTTGCCCCTGGCCTGCTCGTCGCGGATGAGCTGCAGTTTGTTTTCCGGCGTCGCCTGGGCGAGGAAGTCGTCGACCCCGGCCTCGGCGGCGATGGCGGCGGCGGTCATCGGGTTGTCGCCGGTGATCATCACGGTGCGGATGCCCATCCGGCGCAGTTCGGCGAAGCGCTCGCGGATGCCGCCCTTGACGATGTCCTTCAGGTAGATGACCCCGAGCAGCCTGCCGTCCCTGACCACGGCCAGCGGCGTGCCGCCAGCTTTGGCGACGTCATCCGCGATCGCCTGCAGCGCGCGCACGTCCTCCGCATGCGGCCGGGGGTTGGCTGACGTCTCGGCGGTTGCCGCCACATATTTCAGCACCGCGTCGACGGCGCCCTTGCGAATGGACGATCCTTCCAGATCGACGCCGCTCATCCGCGTCTGGGCGGTGAACGGGGCGAAGGTGGCGTGCAGGCTCACCATGTCGCGTGCGCGGATGCCGTATTTTTCCTTGGCGAGCACGACGATCGAGCGCCCCTCCGGCGTTTCATCGGCCAGGGACGCCAGTTGGGCCGCATCGGCCAGCTCCTGTTCGCTGACGCCCCGGATCGGGAGGAACGCGCTGGCCTGGCGATTGCCGAGCGTGATCGTGCCGGTCTTGTCTAGCAGCAGCGTATCCACGTCGCCAGCGGCCTCGACCGCGCGCCCGGACATGGCCAGGACGTTGAAGCGCACCAGCCGGTCCATGCCGGCGATGCCGATGGCCGACAGCAGGGCGCCGATTGTCGTCGGAATCAGCGTCACGAACAGCGCCACCAGCACGATCACCGGCACATGGCCCCCGGCGTAGCTCACGAAGCCCGGAATGGTGACGACAGCCATCAGGAAAATCAGGGTCATGCCCGCGAGCAGGATGTTGAGCGCGATCTCGTTTGGCGTCTTCTGGCGCTCGGCGCCTTCGACAAGCGCGATCATCCTGTCGATGAAGGTGGAGCCGGCCGCGGCGGTGATGCGGACCCTGATCCAGTCGGACAGCACCTGGGTGCCGCCGGTCACGGCGGAGCGGTCGCCGCCGGACTCGCGGATCACCGGCGCGGATTCACCGGTAATGGCGGCTTCGTTGACCGATGCGACGCCGGCGATCACCTCGCCGTCCGAGGGGATGATGTCGCCGGCCTCGACGAGGACGATATCGCCGACCCGGAGGCTGTTGCCCGGCGTCATCACGTAACCGCCATCGTCCGAAAGCAGCTTCGCCTGGGTTTCGCTGCGGGTGCGGCGCAGGGATTCCGCCTGCGCCTTGCCGCGCCCTTCCGCCACCGCCTCGGCGAAATTGGCGAACAGGACCGTGAACCACAGCCACAGCACCAATTGGAGCGAGAAGCCGACGCCGGCCGCCCCGGCGAGGGCGTCCCGCAGCAGCACGACGGTTGTCAGCAGCGAAACCACCGCCACCACGAACATCACCGGGTTTTTGGCGAGGCTGCGCGGATCAAGCTTCCGGAAGGCGCCGCCGATGGCCGGGACGAGTATGCGAGCGTCGAGGATGCTCGCGGATCTGGACTGGTTCATCAAAGACTCCAGCGAAACGCGCTCTGGCGGGGTCACGCCGCCACAAACAATTCAGCGATCAGCGTGATCAGCGCCGCGACGGCCGCCGCCGCGAAGGTCATGCCGGGAATGGTGGTCGATACCGCGGGCCTTGCCGCGCCCCGCCCCGTTCCTCCCCGCACCTGCGATGCGGGGCCGGGAGGAACGGCTCTGGCGGGGGGATTTTCGCGGGCTGCCCATCGCCATGAACCTCAGAACATCTGCCCCTTCAGCATGGCGAGGTGCTCGACGACGGGCCCCAGCGCCAGGGCGGGGAAGAAGGTCAGGCCGCCGACCACCAGGATGACGCCCACCAGCAGGCCGATGAAAAGCGGGCCGGTGGTCGGCAGCGTGCCGCTGGATTCCGGGACGGTTTTCTTCGCCGCCAGCGAGCCGGCGATGGCCAGGGCGGGAACAATCACCATGAACCGCCCCATCAGCATCGCGAGCCCGATGGTGATGTTGTACCAGGGCGTGTTGGCGGAGAGGCCGGCGAAGGCGGAGCCATTGTTCGCGGTCCCCGAGGTATAGGCGTAGAGCGCCTCGGAGAACCCGTGGGGGCCGGCGTGCGCCAGCGAGGCCAGCCCCGCCGGGATCACCACGGCGACCGACGTGAAGCCCAGAATGGACAGCGGCAGGCACAGCACCGCCAGCATCGCCATCTTCACTTCCCTGGCTTCGATCTTCTTGCCGAGATACTCGGGCGTGCGCCCAACCATCAGCCCGGCGACGAAGATGGCCACGACGACAAACAGGATGATGCCGTAGAAGCCCGCGCCAACGCCGCCGATGATGATCTCGCCGAGCATCATGTTGAGCATCGCGACCAGGCCGCCGAGGGGCATGAAGCTGGCGTGCATGGCGATCACGGCGCCGCACGAGGCGGCGGTGGTGACCACGGCGAAGAGCGCCGAGGTCGCGATGCCAAAGCGGGTCTCCTTGCCCTCCATGTTGCCGCCTTCAGGGCCCAGCGCATGGAGAAGCGGGTTGCCGGCCGCTTCCGCCCAATACGCGACGGCCACGCCGGCCAGAAACAGCACGCCCATGGCGATGAAAATGGCCCAGCCCTTTTTCTCATTGCCGGTCATGCGGCCGAAGACATTGGTCAGGGCCGCGCCAATGGCGAAGATCGAGACCATATGGATGAGGTTCGTCAGCGCATTCGGATTTTCGAAGGGGTGCGCCGCATTGGCGTTAAAAAAGCCGCCGCCATTGGTGCCCAGATGCTTGATCATCATCTGCGAGGCCACCGGCCCCTGGGCGATGGTTTGCTGCGCGCCTTCGACGGTTGCGGCGAGCGCGTAAGGGTTCAGGTTCTGGGGAACGCCCTGCCATACGAGCACGAGGCTGCCGACGAGGCAGACCGGCAGCAGGACGTAGAGCGTGACGCGGGTCAAATCGACCCAGAAATTGCCGACCGTTTTGGCGGAGGCGCGCGCGAAGCCGCGGATCAACGCCGCCGCGATCGCGACGCCAGTCGCCGCGGAAACGAAGTTCTGCACGGTGAGACCGGCCATCTGGGTCAGATAGCTCATGGTCGTTTCGCCGGCGTAACCCTGCCAGTTGGTGTTGGTGATGAAGCTCACGGCCGTGTTGAAGGCGCTGGTCGCCTCAACCTGGCCAAAGCCCTGCGGGTTGAAGGGCAGGGCTCCCTGAAGCCGCTGGATCAGGTAAAGCATCGCGAAGCCGGCCAGGTTGAACAGCAGCATGGCCGCCGCATAACTTGCCCAGTGCTGTTCTTCCCTCTCGTTCACCCCGGCGAGCCGGTACAGGCCGCGCTCAAGCGGGCCGAGCGCGACTGACAGGATCGTGCGCTCGCCATTCAGGACGCGGGTCAGATAGCCGCCAAGCGGCCTCACCAGCGCGACAATGATCCCCACAAAGACGAGGATCTGTATCCATCCGTTGATAGTCATTGGCCGTCTTTCCCCCGGGCCGGCGCCCTGGTCAGAATTTTTCCGGGCGCGCGAGGGCGTACAGCAGGTATGCGGCGATGAACGCCGCAACGCCTGCTCCCAGGATGTATTCAGTCATCATGGTTGCGATTCCTGGTCAGAGTTTTTCGCACAATTTGATGTATCCAAGCATCAGCGCGAAAAATCCGAACCCGACGCCCGTTACGATAAGGTCCATTATGTGCCTGCGATTGCTGTGCGTGGCGCGCGTAAGACCGGGATTTCGGACCATCACAACCGAAAGTATCCAGATATCCCCGTGCGTATGCGCGCCACGGGAGAACTTTGGCGGAACTATGGATCTGAACCGCATATAGGTTCGAGAGGGGGCCGGGCGTCGCGATATAGGAATTTAATAGTGGCGGCGGCCCCGGGCCTGGACGGCGCAAACAAAAAGCCCGCCGGCTGGGGCCGGCGGGCGCGGATCGTGCGGGTTCACGTTCTGGCGCGGAAAGGGCTGGCCAGAAGGTGCGGGCGCGGCAGATCCCGGCTTCAGAGGGTTCTGGCGATCAGCTCTTTCATGATCTCGTTGGCGCCGCCGTAAATGCGGGTGACGCGGGCCGCCGTATACATGCGGGCGATCGGGTATTCTTCCATGTAACCATAGCCGCCGAAGACCTGCAGGCAGCGGTCGATAATCTGGCCCTGTTTGTCGGTCGCCAGATACTTCGCCATCGATGCGGTGGCCGCGTCCAGCTTGCCTTCCAGGTGCAGGCCGATGCAGTGATCGACAAACGTCCGGATCGCGTAAGCTTCCGTCCGGCATTCGGCCAGCACGAAGCGGGTGTTCTGGAACGACAGCAGGTTCTGGCCGAACGCCGAGCGCTCTTTCGCGTATTGAACCGCGAGATCCACCGCGCGCTCACAGGCGGCGGCGGCGAGCACGGCGATGGACAGGCGCTCCTGCGGCAGCTGGTTCATCAGTTGCACGAAGCCCTGGCCTTCTACGCCGCCGAGCACATTCGCGGCCGGAATACGCATGTCCTCGAAGAACAGTTCGCGCAGGTCGCCGCCCTTGGCGCCAATTTTTTCCAGCTCCCGCCCACGGGAGAAGCCCGGAAGATCGCGGGTTTCCGCCACCAGCAGGGAGAGGCCCTTGCCGCCGGGCGCATCCGTGGTGCGGGCGACGATGATCAGCAGGTCGCAGTGCGTGCCGTTGCTGATGAAGGTCTTGGCGCCATTGACCACAAACGCGTCGCCCTCGCGACGGGCATGGGTGCGCACGCCCTGCAGGTCGCTGCCGGTTCCAGGCTCGGTCATGGCGATGGCGCCGACGAATTCGCCGGAGGCCAGCCTGGGCAGCCAGCGTCGCTTCTGCTCTTCCGTGCCATAGGCGGCGAAATAATGGGCGACGATGGTGCTGTGCACGGAATAGTTCCAGGCGTCATCGCCGACGCGCGCCTGCTCCTCCATCACCACGGCCTCATGGGCGAAGGTGCCGCCGCCGCCGCCGTATTCCGTCGGGCAGCTCACGCACAGCAGCCCCAGATCGCCGGCGGCGTTCCAGAACGAGCGGTCGATCATGTGCTGCTTCGCCCAGCGGGCGTGATGGGGCGCTGACTCAGCCTCCAGAAACTTGCGGGCGGTTTCCCGCACCTGGTCGAGTTCCTCGTTCATCCACGGGGAGCGGTAGGACATGGGTGGTTTCTCCCTGGGGCGCGCTCCGGCTCACGGGCCAGGTCGCGGCGCCTGTTCTTGTCGGCATCGCGGCGCTTCCGGGGGGCGGGCCGCCCTGGAAGCCGATATCTGGGTGTTCTCACGCGGGCTCTCAGGGCGTGCGGGTTCCGCCTGCCCTGAGGGCGCGCTGGGGCTACTTGCCGGTGAAGCCGGGTTTGCGCTTTTCCAGAAAAGCGCTGACGCCTTCCTGCTTGTCGGCGGTGCCGAACAGCAGCATGAAGTTGCGGCGCTCCATGGCGAGGCCCTGGGTCAGGCCCATCTCCAGGGCGGCGCGGGCGCTGTCCTTGGCCAGTTGCACCGCCAGCGGGCCGTTGCGGCCGATGCGCGCGGCGATGGCGAGCGCCCGCTCCATGCAGTCTGCGTCGGCGACGAGATCGCTGGCGAGGCCAGCCGCGTAAGCCTCCTGCGCGGTGATGGGGTCGCCGGTGAGCAGCATTTTCATGGCTTTCTGCTTGCCCATGGCGTGGATCAGCCTCTGGGTGCCGCCGCCGCCCGGCAGCAGGCCAAGCGCCACCTCCGGCACGCCGAAGCGGGCGTTCTCGCCAGCCACGACAATGTCGCAGGCCAGCGCCAGTTCACAGCCGCCGCCAAACGCCAGGCCGCGCACCGCCGCGATCAGCGGCTTGCGATAGGCGGTCAGGATGTCGAACATGCCGCGCCCGAAGCCGTTGGGGTCCAGCACGTCATTGACCGAGACGCCATCCAGGCCGGTGATGTCGGCGCCGGCGCAGAATGCGCGCTCCGAGCCGGCGATGACCACCGCGCGAATGGCGTCGTCCTGGTCCGCTTCCTGCAGCGCGGCCGCCATCTCGCCCATCAGCTGGTCATTCAGCGCATTCAGCGCCCTGGGCCGGTTGAGGGTAAAGATGGCGGTGTCGCCCCGGAATTCCTTCAGGACTGTCGGCTCCCTCACGGTTCGCTCCCTTCGTAAACATGCGCGTAGTCGGCGCGCATCCGTTTCTTGTCCGCCTTGCCGACGCTGGTGCGGGCCACGCTGGCGGAGAACACCACCGTTTCCGGCAGCTGCCATTTGGCGAAACCGGCGGCCAGATGGGCGCGCAGTTCATCGGCGGTGAGGCCCTGCCCGGCGCGCAGCACGACAATGGCCACGGGACGCTCCTGCCATTTGGGATGCGGCACGCCGATGACGGCGGCCTCCAGCACCGCTGGATGCGCCATGATGGCGTTCTCCATGTCGATGGAGGAGATCCACTCGCCGCCGCTCTTGATCACGTCCTTGATGCGGTCAGTGAGTTTCAGATAGCCATTGCCGTCGATGGCGCCGGCGTCGCCGCTGCGCCAGTAGCCGTCCGGCGTGAAGCGGTCCTCGCTGTCGGGCATGTCGTGATAGCGCGTGGTGATCCATGGCCCGCGCACGCAGATCTCGCCCACATGGGCGCCGTCATGCGGCAGGTCGTTGATATCCTGATCGTCGGACAGGCGCACGTCGACGCCAACCATCGGCAGGCCCTGCTTGCGCTTCAGGTCCCACAGCTGCTCCGGGTCCATTGACCGGCGCAGGCCGCGCTTGAAACGGTTGACCGTCACCAGCGGCGTGGTTTCGGTCGCGCCATAGGCGTGGATCACCTCGGCGCCGGTCTCCTCGTAGAAGCCGCGCATCATCGCCAGCGGCGGCTCCGTCGCGCCCGACATCAGCCGCAGCCTGCTGAAGTCCGGCTTCAGCCCGCTGGCGCGGATATGCTCGAGCATCGGCTGGAAGATCGCCGGCGCGCCGTTGGTGATGGTGACCTCCTCCCGGATGATCGCCTCGGTGAGCGGCCCCGTGTCTTCCGCCATGTAGCGGCCGGGCAGCACGATCTTGTTGGCCATCATCGTCGCCATCTGCGGCAGCCCCCAGCACTGGCCGTGGAACATGGGGGTAATCAGCATGGTGCAGTCGTCGAACGTCGCGCCGACGGCCGAGGCCATGGCCATGGAATGCAGGTAAATGGCGCGGTGCGAGTAATAGACGCCCTTGGGGCGGCCTGTGGTGCCGGTGGTGTAGCAGGCGCTGTAGGCGGAGGTTTCGTCGATCAGCGGCCAGTCGATGTCGCCGGCGTCCGCCGCCAGCAGGTCTTCATAGTGATGCAGCGGCGCCAGCGAGGTGCTGATCTGCGACAGGGGCTTGCCGGTCATGACGATCCAGCCCTTCACGCCAGGGCACAGCGGCGCGATGGCTTCGGCCACCGGCAGCAGCGTCTCGTCGACGGCGATGAAGGCGGCGTCGCTGTGGCGCACCACATAGGCCAGATCCTCCGGGCCGAGCCGCAGGTTCATCTGCAGCATGACGGCGGCGAGGCCGGGGATCGCCCAGTACAGTTCGAAATGGCGCAGGCTGTTCCAGTCGAGAATGCCGACGCGGTCGCCCGGGTTGACGCCGAGCCGGCGCAGGGCGCCGGCGGCCTGGCGGATGCGCCGGTAGGTGCTGGCATAGTCGGTGCGGGCCCAGCCGCCGTCGGGCGTGCGATAGACGATTTCCTGCTCGCCATGGGTGCGCGCGGCGTGGCGGATGAGGGTGGTGGTGTTGAGGGGGTAGGCGTCGCCCATGGTGGACGGGCATCCCTTGACGAGATTGAGCGTCATGATGTCCTCCCGGCGCCGCGCTGGCGGCGTCCTCGATGTCATTATCGTTGGCGGCGCCCGCCGGTTCGCAGGCGGGCGCCGGATCAGGTCACGCTCTGGCGGCGTTTATCTGGCGGCGGTTGTCCGGCGGCTCAGTGCGTCTGGTCGATGCGCTCGAGGATTGTGGCGTTGGCCATGCCGCCGCCCTCGCAGATGGTGAGCAGGCCGTAGCGCTCGCCGCTGCGCTGCAGTTCATGGGCCAGGTCGCACATCAGGCGGGCGCCGGTGGAGCCGATGGGGTGCCCCATGGCGACGGAGCCGCCATTGACGTTAAGCCGGGCCGGATCGACGTCGAACTCACGCGCGAAGATCAGCGGAACGCAGGCGAAGGCCTCGTTGATCTCGACGCGGCCGATGTCGTGAATGCTGAGGCCGGCCTGGGCCAGCGCCTTGCGCGCCGCTGGCAGGATGGCGGTGAACTGCAGCCGGGCGTCGTCGGCGGCCACCGCCATGGAGCGGATCACCGCGAGCGGGCGCAGACCCATGGCTTCCGCCGTGGCCCGGTCGGCGACCAGCACGGCCGCCGCGCCATCGCTGATCTGCGATGAATTGCCAGCGGTGATGAGGCCATCCGGCGCGAACACCGGCTTCAGTTGCGCCAGGCGCTCCATGGTGGTTTCGGGGCGGATGCCTTCATCGCGGCGCATGGGGGCGGGGCCGCCTTCCGGGCGCCGGCCGTCAATGTTGACAAGTTGCCCGTCGAAGTTGCCGGCGTCCCAGGCGGCCTTGGCCCGCTGGTGACTGCGCACGCTGTAGGCGTCGAGTTCTTCACGGGTCAGGCCCCACTGGCGGGTGACCAGCTCCGCCGAGGGACCCTGGGCCATCAGATTGCCCTCGAAGCGGGCGAGGGCGCGCTCGCCATACCAGGGCCCGAGACCGCCCGCCGGATTGAATGACGCCCCCAGATCGATGCGCGACATGGTTTCCACGCCGCAGCCAATGGCGAAGTTGAATTCGCCGCTGCGGACGCCCTGGGCCGCCAGATGCACCGCCTGCTGGCCGGAGCCGCACTGCCGGTCGATGGTCATGCCGGGGAGCTTTTCCGGCAGCCCGGCGCCGAGGCTTGCCCACCGCGCCACATTGCCGGCCTGCTCGCCGTTCTGCAGGCCACAACCGGCGATGACGTCATCAAGCTGGTCCGGGGCGACGCCCGAGCGTTCCACCAGCTGTTGCAGGGTGACGGCCAGCAGGTCCGTAGCTTTCCAGTCCGCAAGGGCGCCGCCGCGTCTGCCAACCGGCGTCCGCATGGCGTCAACGATCACAGCCTCACGCAATGCCGTTTCCTTTCCCGCTCGCGCCAGATCATGAAAAGTGGCGCGGTTTGTCATTTATCCATTTGTACCGTTTGCTATCCATTTGGTCAATCGCCCTGTTTCAGGTAGAGATGCGTCATGACCTCGATCCAGAAAGCCGGCGACGCCCAGCGTCCCGACGCCGACCTCACCGCCCGGGCGCGTATTCGCAACGCCGCCCTGGCCCTGTTCGCGCGCAAGGGCGCGCGGGGGGCCACCTTGCGGGAGATCGCCGAAGCGGCGGGCGTGACCCACGGGCTCGTGGTCCATCACTTTCGCAACAAGGATGGTCTGCGGCTGGCGGTGCAGGAGCACGTTATGGCGATGATCACCGACACCCTGAACGCCGTGCCCGTCACGGGCGGCGCGGCTGAATTCGGCCGCGCCCGCGATGCGAGCATCGCCAGGATGTATGCGGCGAACCCTGATCTGGCGCTGTATGTCCGCCGGGAAACGGCGGAGCTTGAACTGGGGGCGGGCGATCCGGAATTCATGCGCCAGCTGGCCGAAATGACGCTGAACCAGGTGCGGGGCCTGCGGGCGGCTGGCGCGGCGCGCAGCCAGGCTCCGGAGCACGAACAGGCCTTCGCCATCCTGCTCAGGCAGATGACGATCCAGCTGGTGCAGCCGCTCGGCGAGCGGCTGTGGGAGCATTTCCGGCAACGGGCCGATGAGGCGCCGCCAGAGGTCTCGGTGAAATTTGTGACGCCGCGCTAGATCGGCTTCCGGCCAGCGTGGACCGGAGAGGCTCAGCTATTCCGCCTCAGGTTCTCGCCTCTTGGGCGCGCCGCTGTCGCGGCTCCGTCTGGTCACCCGTCTCGCGACGCTGGCGCGCGGCCTGGGCGATGCGCCCGTCACATCACCGCCGGACGTCCGGCGGTGAAATCCTCGTCTGGCGGCCGTACGGGCCGCGCGCGGGACTGTCGCGCTTATTTAAGCCATTTGTCGATAATGGCCTGCCGCTCTTCGGGCTTCAGCTCGGTGGTCAGATATTTGTCCACGTCCTCCCGCAGCTTGCTGCCCTTGGGGAAAGCGAAGCCGAAGCGGTCGAAGCCGGTGAAGACATAGCTGTCCTGGATCGGCATGGTCTTGCGGTAGACCGAGGCGACGGTGCCATCAAGGAAGGCAAGGTCCAGATTGCCGTTGCGCAGGTCGGCCAGCACCTCGTTGTAGGAGGGATAAACCTTGACCTGGTCGAGCTTGTACTGGCCCTTCGGCTCAAGCGTGTTCTTGATGAAGTCGCTGTAGGCCATGCCGCGCGGATAGCCGATGCTGTACTTTTTCAGGTCATCGAGGTTGTCGATCTTGATATTGCGGTTCTTGAGGCTGACGAGGTTCCAGGTGTTGTCCATGTAAGGAATGGAGAAATCCATCACTTCCTTGCGCTTGTCCGTGATGGAGATGCCCGAGAACGCGATGTCGGCCTGGCCGGCGACCACCGCGCCCAGCATGCCCTGCCAGTCATAGGGGGTCAGCTTGATGGTGCAGCCGCGCTTCTTGCAGTAGCCCTCGATCAGTTCGAGATCGAGGCCGGTGGTCTTGCCGTTTTCCTCGTAGAGATTGGGCGGCGACGCCGGCGTCACCGCCGCGCGGATCACCTTGCCCTGCTCCTCCGATGAGCAGCCGGCGAGAACGAGAAGACACAGACCGGCAAGAACGGTGATTCCACGCATGTTGGCGTCGCTTTCAGACATGCGGCGTTGCGCCGCAACCCATGACGCCGAATCGTAACAAACAGGGCGCTGACCGGCAAGGCGGCGCGCGCGGCCAGGGTCACCCCGCCGCCCGGCGCAACGCGGGGCGCCGCCCCTCCGGCCGCGCCAGGCCAAAATGCGCGCGCAGGGTTGAGCCCGCATAGGCCTCGCGAAAAATCCCCTTCCGGCGCAGCAGCGGAACCACCTCGTCGACGAATACGTCGAGGCCATCGGGAACCACGTCTGGCATCAGGTTGAAGCCGTCGGCGGCGCCGGCGTGGAACCAGGCGGCGATATCGCCGGCGATCTGTTCGGGCGTTCCGACGATCAGCCGGTGGCCGATGCCGCCGCCGATGCGGCGGATGAGCTGGCGCACCGTCAGCCTGTGGGTCACCGACAATTCGATGAGGGCGCGCGAAAATGTTTGCCAGCCTTTGGCGTCGGTGAGCAGGGAGCCGGGCAGCGGCTGGTCCAGATCAAGGGTTTCCGGCTCCACGCCCAGCATCTTGGCGACGCGCTGCACGGCGAACTCCGGGGGGACCAGCGACCAAAGCCAGTCCTCGCGGCGGCGCGCCTCTTCTTCTGTCGCGCCGATCACCGTGGCGAGGCCCGGCAAAACGACGATCTCATCGCCGCGCCTGCCATATCGCGCCGCCCTGGCGCGAATGTCATCGGCGAACGCTTTGCCTTCGGGAATCGTATTGGCCACCGAGAACACGGCCTCGGCGTGACGCGCCGCCAGCTCGCGGCCGTCGTCCGAGCCGCCGGCCTGGACAATGACCGGATGCCCCTGCGGCGATCGCGGCACATTGAGCGCACCCTGGACGCTGTAGTGGCGCCCCACGTGATTCAGGTCGTGGATGCGGCTTTCGTCAGCGAAAACGCCGCTGGCCTGGTCGCCGACCAGGGCGCCGTCCTCCCAGCTGTTCCAGAGGCCCTTGACCACTTCGGTGAATTCGGCGGCGCGGGCGTAGCGCGCGCCATGTTCCGCCACGTCGTCGAAGCCGAAATTGCGCGAGGCGCGGGGATCGGCGGTCGTCACCACGTTGAGGCCGGCCCGGCCGCCGCTGACCAGGTCGAGGCTCGCGAAACGGCGGGCGATATTATAGGGCTCGTTATAGGACGTGGAGGCGGTGGCGATCAGGCCAATGTGGCTGGTGGCGCGGGCTACCGCCGCCAGAATCACCGTGGGTTCAAGGGCATAGAACGGCCTGTAGGCCGGCCGCTCGGTGATGGCCGGCACGTCGGCCAGGAAGATCGCGTCAAGGGTTCCGCGCTCCGCCGCCTGGGCCACGCGCACGTAATGGTCGGCGCTGATGAAGGCCTCCGCGCCCTGGGGCGTCGCCCGCCAGGCGGAGTTGAAGAAGCCGGCGGTGAGGATGTTGACGTTGAGGTGCAGCTGCCGTGCGCTCATGGAACTGGCTCCGGTGCGGGGGCGATCAGAAGAAGCCGAGTTTCGGCAATGGCGTTCCCGTCAGCTCCCATGCGCCGAGCGCCTGGGCTTTCAGGGTAGTGGGATTGTGGGAGGCCAGGGTGCGGGCGTTGCGCCAGTGCCGGTCGAGATTTTTGCCGCGCTGGGTGGCGGAGGCGCCGCCCACATCGAACAGGCGGGTGGCGCTGCGCAGGGTCAGTTCGTCCACCACCAGCTTGGCGCGCGCCGTCAGCACGGCGGCGTGGTGCGCCAGCTCCTCATCCGGTTCGCCGCGCACGCGGGCGCCGGAGAGAGCGTCATGGGCGTCGGCGGCGGCGAGGATCAGGGTTTCCGCCGTCCAGGCGTCGGCGCCGATGCGCCCGACGACTTCCTGCAACAGCGGATCGTCCTCCGGGCGTTCGGCGCTGGAGTAGTAGAAATTGCGGTCGCGCCGGCTGCGCACCAGATCGCCCGCGTCGGTCGCCACATTGCGCAGGATGCCGGCGACAATGGCCGTCACCAGCAGCTGGGCAAGGGTGTTGCTGTATGGCAGGCCAAAGCCGGAGCCGGGCTCATCCGGAAGAACCTCGTCGGCTTCGACGCGGACATTGTGCAGCACGGTGGAGCCTGAACCCGTGAGTCGCTGGCCCGCGCCATCCCAGTCATCCACCAGTTCGACGCCATCGCGGCGGGTCGGGAGCAGCACCGAAAGATTGCGGCCGTCCGGCCCGGCGGCGCGCACCAGCAGGATGTCGGAGAACAGCGCTCCGGTGCTGTAGAACTTGCGGCCATTGAGGCGGAAACCGGCGCCATCCGGCGTCAGCGCGGTGGCGTAGGTGCTGACGCCTCCGCCAACCTTGCCGGCGCCCTGTTCGGTCATGGCCAGGCCGACAATGGCGCCGGCGGCAATATCCGGCAGCCATTTCAGGGCGGCCCCCCGCGCCCCGGCGGGAAGGGCGAAGCGGTCCACGAACGACAGGTGGTTGCGCAGGATGTGGGCGACGTTCGGGTCGGCCGCCGCCAGGTCGAGCACAACGCGGAACAGGTCGCGGCTGCTGACGCCGAAGCCGCCGCTGGCGCGCGGCAGGCGCAGGGCGCCAAGACGGCTTTCCCGGACCCGGCGGATGACGTCGAAGGGCAGGATGCGGCCATGGTCGCGGTCGGCGGCGCCGGCGCGAATCCACGCGAACAGCTCGCTGAAGTCCGGCTTCACGGTTTCAAGCGAATGGATGGAGGAATGGGCAAGCTGGGACATGAGGGGGCCTGTCTGGATCGAAGCGCGCGGCGAACGGATCATTCCGCCGCATGGCGGCTGGAGCGGGCAAACTGGTTTTCTGGCCGTTTCAGGCCAAGGTTCTCGCGGAGGGTCTGGCCTTCGTATTCGGTGCGGAACAGGCCGCGGCGGCGCAGCTCGGGCACGACGCCTTCAATGAAATCGATCAGGCCGCCGGGCAGCGTCGGGGCCATGACGTTGAAGCCGTCGGCGCCGTAACCGGCGAAACGCTCCTCGAGCTGGTCGGCGATGTCCGCGGCGGTTCCAACCAGTTGCCAGTGGCCGCGCGCCCCGGCGATGCGCTCGTAAAGCTGGCGGATCGACAGGTTTTCGCGGTGCGCCAGTTCGGCCACGAGGGCCTGGCGGCTCTGGCTGGCGAGGGTTGGCGGCAATTCCGGCAGCGGACCGTCGGGGTCGCATCCGCGCAGATCAACGCCAAGCTGCACGCGCAGAAGTTCGAAACCGACCTCCGGCTGGAGCAGCGCCTGCAATTCATCGAACTTCGCCTGGGCTTCGGCGCGGGTGCGGCCGACCACCGGAAACACGCCGGGCATGATCTTCAGGTCTTCCGGGGCGCGCCCGTAACGGGCGAGCCGGCCCTTGACGTCGGCATGGAACGCCTGGGATTCGGCCAGGGTCTGCTGGGCGGTGAAGATCACCTCCGCCGTGCGCGCCGCCAGCTCCTTGCCAGGCCCCGACGAACCGGCCTGCACGACTACCGGATGGCCTTGGGGGGAGCGCGGAACGTTCAGCGGCCCCCTGACCCGGAAATGCGCGCCCTCATGCGCGAGAACGTGCATCTTCTCCAGATCGACATAGACGCCGCTCTCGCGGTCGCGCCGGAAGGCGTCGTCGTCGAAACTGTCCCAGAGGCCGCGCACCACGTCGGCGAACTCTTCGGCGCGCTGGTAGCGGCGGGCGTGTGGAACGGGCTCGGCGTGGCCGAAGTTGAGCGCCGCCTCCGGATCGTTCGAGGTCACCAGATTCCAGCCGGCGCGGCCGCTGCTGATGTGGTCGAGCGACGCGAACTGGCGGGCGAGGTTGAACGGATCGCTGAACGTGGTCGAGGCGGTGCCGATGAGGCCGATGCGGCTGGTGACCGCCGCGAGGGCAGAAAGAATGGTCAGCGGCTCGAACGGGGTTACGCCCGTATGGGCCTTGCGCGCCGCGCCATCGGGATGCAGCAGCCGCACATCGACGCTGTCGGCGAGGAACACCGCGTCGAACCTGGCTTCTTCGGCCAGCCGGGCAAAGCGGACATAATCCTCAAGCCTGTCGTCGCGCGCCGCCTCCGGATGACGCCACGCGGCGACGTGATGTCCGGAAATGTAATGGAACGCGTTCAGTCTGATGCGTTCGCCACGCCTGCCCATCGCCATACTCCAGCTGGTGCGGGCGATCCGGCTGGTGGCTCGCCCACGGGAACGCTCATGTTCCGGAAACGATGGTGCGGGGCGCGGAGGATGTTAGACAAGTAGTTGAAATAAATAATAAAAATATTCTGACGATCACGCTGGTGACAGAAAACTGTGCTGCCGGCGCTGCTCTGCGGGCAAGTTTTCGCCTCCAGATTTTCGCCGTCAGATTTTTGTCCCGCTACCCCGGGCGGGAAACCGGGCCGGCGCACCATGTCGCCGCCCCGCGCCAGAAACCGGCTCTCAGCATTCGACCACGTTGACCGCGAGGCCGCCGAGCGAGGTTTCCTTGTAGGTGGACTTCATGTCCTCGCCGGTCTGTTTCATGGTGCGGATCACCGCATCGAGGGAGACATGGTGAGCCCCGTCGCCGCGCAGGGCCATGCGGGCGGCGTTGATCGCCTTCACCGCACCCATGGCGTTGCGCTCGATACAGGGGATCTGCACCAGCCCGCCGACCGGATCGCAGGTCAGGCCCAGATTGTGCTCCATGCCGATTTCCGCGGCGTTCTCGATCTGCCCTGGCGCGCCGCCGAGAATGGCGGCGAGGCCGCCGGCGGCCATGGAACAGGCCACCCCGACCTCTCCCTGGCAACCGACCTCCGCCCCCGAGATCGAGGCGTTGGCCTTGTAAAGCAGGCCGATCGCCGCCGCCGTCAGCAGGTAGGCGACAACCTGATCGTCCGTGGCGCCGCCAGAAAATTTGTCGTGATAGTGCAGCACGGCCGGAATAATGCCGGCGGCGCCATTGGTCGGCGCCGTGACGACGCGGCCGCCGGCGGCGTTTTCCTCGTTCACCGCCATGGCGAAGGCGTTCACCCAGTCCATCGCCGCCAGCGGGTCGTCGCCGGTTGCCTCACGGCAGCCAGGCAGTTCGCGCGCCGTCAGCTTGCGATACAGCGCCGGCGCCCGGCGGCGCACCCGGAAGGGGCCAGGCAAATGGGGATCTTGCGGCTCGCCGCCGCCATTGTCATCGAGGCCGAAGCCGCGTCGCACGCAGGCCTGCATGACGCGCCAGAGGTGCAGCAGGTTGTCGCGCACCTCTGCTTCAGTGCGCCAGACGCTTTCGTTGGCCAGCATCACCCCGGCGATGCTCAGGCCGCTGGCGTGCGTCTGTGCCAGCAGGTCGGCGCCGCTGTGGAACGGGTAGGGCCAGCCGGCGGCGGCCGGCGGCTCCGTCGCCAGACCCGCGTCGCCGCCTTCGACGACGAAGCCGCCGCCGACGGAGAAATAGCAGCGGTCGGCAAGCATCTCGCCATCGTCGTCCGTGGCGACGAGGCGCATGGCGTTCGGGTGGTCTGGCAACGACTGCTCGCCCAGAAACACGATGTCGCGCTGGCGTTCAAAGGCGATGTCGCGGGCGCCGGCGAGTGGCAGGCGGCCGCTCTGGCGGATGTCGGCGAGCAGCAGCCTGACGCGCGCCGGATCGACCGTATCCGGCGCTTCGCCACACAGGCCCAGCATGGCGCCGACGTCGGTGGCGTGGCCGCGCCCGGTGGCGCCGAGCGAGCCGTAAAGGCAGACCTGCACCCGCCCGGTGCGGGACAGCAGGTTATCCCGGTCCAGCATCTCCACGAACAGCCTGGCGGCGCGCATGGGCCCCACCGTGTGTGAGCTCGAGGGGCCAATGCCGATCTTGAAGATGTCGAAGACC
Organism: Camelimonas sp. ID_303_24; assembly: GCF_053543495.1. Lineage (NCBI taxonomy): Bacteria > Pseudomonadati > Pseudomonadota > Alphaproteobacteria > Hyphomicrobiales > Chelatococcaceae > Camelimonas > Camelimonas sp. ID_303_24. The sequence continues at coordinate 295,671 of NZ_JBLLJM010000003.1, read as the reverse complement.
GACAGCATCAGCCAGCCGGAAGCTGCTGCTGCACGAGCTGCACCCAGAAGGCGGCGCCCATGGGCAGGATCGCGTCGTTGAAGTCGTAATAGGGATTGTGCAGCGCCGGATCGGATCCGGTTTCGCCGGCGCCGATGCAGATGTAGGCGCCAGGACGCTTCTGCAGCATGAAGGAGAAGTCTTCCGAACCCATCGACGGCTTGATGTTGGTGAGCACCTTGTCCCCGCCCACCAGCGCCGCTGCGGCGCGCGCGGCGGCGGCGGTTTCGTCAGCGGTGTTCACGACGCCCGGATAGCCGCGCATGTAGGTCAGATCGACGCGCGCGCCATGGGTCTGGCCGACGCCGGCGCAGATGTCGTTCATGATCGCCTCGACCCGGTCCTGAACCGCGGCGTCGAGCGTGCGCACGGTGCCGCGCAGCACCACGTTTTCGGGAATGACGTTCCAGGTGTCGCCGCCGTGGATCTGGGTGACCGTGACGACGGCTGAATCGATGGCGCCGATGCGGCGGCTGACGATGGTCTGCAGGGCGTTGATCAGGTTCGCGGCGATGACGATGGTGTCGATGCCGGTCTCAGGCGCGGCGGCGTGGCTGCCCTTGCCGGTGAGGCGGATCTCGAAACGGTCGAGGAAGGCGGTGGCGACGCCCTCGCGCACGGCGAACAGGCCGCGCGGGATCTGGGGGATATTGTGCATGCCGTAGACGGCGTCGGCCGGGAATTTCTCGAACAGCCCGTCCTCGACCATCTTCTTGCCGCCGCCCTCGTTTTCTTCGGCCGGCTGGAAAACGAAGTGGACCGTGCCCCTGAAGGCGCGGGTGCGGGCCAGATGGTGCGCCGCGCCCAGCAGCATCGAGGTGTGGCCGTCGTGGCCGCAGCCATGCATCTTGCCGGGCTTCAGCGACTTCCAGGCCGGATCACCCAGTTCCTCCAGGTCAAGGGCATCCATGTCGGCGCGCAGGGCGATGGACGGTCCTTCGCCATTCCTCAACGTGCCGACGACGCCCGTGCCGCCGAGGCCGCGATGCACCGGAATCTGCATCTCCTCCAGCGCGTCCGCGACGACCTGGGCGGTGCGGTGCTCCTCGAAGGCGGTCTCGGGATTGGCGTGCAGGTCATGCCGCCAAGCAAGCATGCGGGCGTGGATATCGTCGGCGATCCTGATGTCCTGGGGCATGTCTGGTCCTTTTGTCTGGGCAGAGCGAGCCGCCTGCCTGCAATCATCTTCCTGGCGTCGACCCCGGTGGCGGCGCAGCCAGGGCTGCCTTCGCGCAAGACATTTCACAAGACATTCCCATCTGGCGCCCGCCATGGAAACGCCTGTTGTCCCGTTATCTCAACGACACCCTGGGGGAGGCGCCAGCTTCCTGCGCGAGGCGCGGCTGGGGCCGGACGGGCCGCGCCGGGTCCCGCCCGGAGATTTCGATGTTCAGTGGAAGAACTCCGCCACCACCGTCGCGCCGAGGAAGGTGCCGGCGGCGGCGGTCAGCGACACCACGACGATACGCCAGCTCAGTTGCCGGAAAATCGGCAGGTCCCTGGCGACGGAGTAGCCGGCCAGCGCCAGCACCGGCGTGGTAAAGGCCATGAAGTTCAGCTTCTCGGTGTTTTCCACCAGGATGTGAGAGAACGGCAGCACGCCTGGAATGCCCAGCGGCGTGGTCAGCGCCACCATCAGGATGATGTGCGGCGCCTTCGGCAGCAGGCGGGCGACCAGCTCGACCAGGAAGATGACCACCAGCACGATGGCCAGGCCAATGAGCGACGCGCCGACCGGAACCTTGTAGGTGAGGGTATTGCCGATGAGCACGCCGCCAGCCACGATCAGCCAGGCCAGGATCCTGTCCTGCAGGCCAAACGGCGCCGGCTTCAGGTCTACGTCAGCGGCGCTGACCGTCGGGCCGACCTTGTCGGACTGGAACTTCGAGAACCGGCCGAGCACTGGCTCCAGCCTGTCGTAGAGCCACGAACACACCGGCAGGGTGACGAACAGCGCCACATAGAAGCCCATGACCGCGGTCATCAGGTTCGCCGCCGAGGCGATGGCGTGCAGCTCCTTGGTCATCGTGGCCGGATATTGGGCCGAAATCGCGCCAATGGCGGCGGCCATCATGCTGCCGGAGCCGACGCCGGCGCCCATGGCGAGGGAGCGGGGGTCGAAAATGTTCAGGCTGGTGATGAAGCCGGCCAGCAGGGCGATGAACAGGGCGCCGAGCACGGTGCCGGTGATGTATTCCGCCAGCACGCCGCGACCTTCCGGCGAAGCCATGCCGTATTTGTCGCCGATGATGACGAGATTGCCCTCGCGGCCAATCGAGAAGGTGGCGCCGACCGCCTCACGCTTGACGCCAAGCAGCAAGGCGAGCGGCAGACCGAGCACCAGGGTGCCGAAGCTGTGGCCAAGCTCCTGGAACAGCAGCGCCCAGCCGGCCTGACGTACGGCCGGCAGCGCGCCGCCGACGGTGAAAGCCATCTTGACGATGAACAGCAGCAGGCCCGCGTTCAGCAACTGGCCGGCGTAACCCTGGAGGCTGGTTCCGATGCGCAGGGGCGCCGGCAGGTAACGCCAGGCCACGCCCCAGATGGCGGCGAGCAGCAGCGCCCAGACCATGGGCTGCAGCAACACCATGCCGGGGCCCAGTTTGAACTTCACGACGCCGATCGTCTCCGCCAGGGCGACAACGATGAGCACTGCGGCAAGGATCTTGCCCTTGCTGAAGAAATCCCGCTCCGCCGGAATGTTTGCCGGAGCGGCGGTGACAGGCGTCGTCGTCATGTCTCTGAAATCCCGCGCTTGATGCTGCAGGCCCAGCGGAAAGCATGGCCGCAGTAAGTCCCGATTTCAGCTTCAAAGAAAGATGGTCTTGCATCAATGACGATGGATGTCAGATTATGTTGCAATTAATGCAACATTAACCAGGCCCTTCCGCCATGGACGCCAGGCTCGAATCACGGCGGACGCACTATTTTCTGCAGGTGCTGGACAGCGGCTCCGTGCGCGGCGCCGCCAGCGCCCTGGGCATGGACCCCTCAGCGATCAGCCGCGCGGTCAGCCAGCTGGAGCAGGAGTGCGGCGTCGCGCTCATCGAGCGCAAGGGCCGCGGCGTGGCCCCGACTGATGCAGGCCGGCTGCTGGCGGATTTCCTGCGCCGGCAAATCAGCGAGAAGCAGGGCCTGCTCGCCCAGATGGACAGCATCCGCAAGGTGGAGAGCGGGCATGTCGACATTATGACGGGTGAGGGCTATGTGCGCTGGCTGATGCGCGGCAGCCTGCGGCGCTTCATGCAGCAACACCCCCAAATATCCATCAGCCTGAACATTGGCGGCACGGACGAGATTGTCCGCGACGTCATTGATGAGCGGGCCCATATCGGCCTGATGTTCCATCCGCCCAAAGATGGCCGGCTACGCTCGCACCACGCCTTTTCGAACCCGATCCAGACCATGACGCTGCGCTCGCACCCGCTGGCCAGCCTGAACCGGCCGTTGCGGCTGGCGGATCTGGCGCCGTGGCCGGGCGCCATGCTGCACCCCAGCTTCGGCCTGCGCCAGCACATCCAGGCGGCCGAAGTCAGCGAAGGCGTGCGCCTGAATGTGGCGTTCACCACCGCGTCTTTTGAAGCGCTGGGGCAGTTTGTGCTGGGGGGACACGGCTATTCGCTGGCGTCGCGGCTCTCCATGTCGCCGGGCGACCGGGAGCGGGTGGCTTTCCTGCCGATGAAGAACGCCCTGCTGCAACGCGGCCGCTCGCACGTTATCACCCGCGAGGGCCGTCTTTTGCCGCCAGCAGCCGTGGCCTTGCTGCGCCATATCGTCGGGGACATGAAGTCCGCCTGAAGTTCGCCACGGCCAGAGCGCCTTATGGCCAGGGCGCTTTCCGGTCCGCAATCCCGGTTGCCGGCGATGGGCGGGCCGCACAAGGCAAACGGTTTCTTAACGCGAAGCAGTGTTCCATTTACCCTGAATCGCATGGGGCCTGTCGCGTTCATGCGGAACTGGACGAATGGTTCCCACATGCACGCACCTCCAGCCTCCCCGATGAGAGCAGGTTTCGCCGTCGACGCGGGCCCCCGCGACGGGCTGGTCCCGCCCGTGCGCTCCGGGTTCGCCGCATGAGCTTCCTGCAAATCCTGCTCCAGCTCGCCGGCGGCGTTGGCTACACCATCATGGTGACGGTGGCCTGCAGCCTCACCGGCGTCGTCGTCGGTCTCGGCGTCGCCATGCTCAGCCGGCTCGGCCTGCCCTGGCCCAGCGCCGCGCTCGGCGTCTTCACCTTCATCTTCCGCGCCGTGCCGGTGCTGGTGCTGCTGTTCATCGTGTTCTTCGGCCTGCCCAACGCCGGCCTGCGCGTGCCGCCGCTGGTCGCCATGATGCTGAGCCTCGGGGTGATCGCCGGCGCCTATCTGGCGGAGGTATTTCGCGGCGCCTTCGATTCGGTCGACGCCAGCGAGGTGCTGGCGGCGGAAGCCATGGGCCTCAGCCGGTTCCAGATCCTGCGGCTGATTGAAATTCCGCAAATGCTGCGTTTCGCCGTGCCCGGCATGATCAATGAATTCACCACGGTGCTGAAGTACTCGCCCTTCGCCTACACGGTCGGCATCCCCGACGTGATGAAGGAGGCCATGTCGCTGTCGGCGACGACCCTGCGCGGCGTCGAGATCTATCTGGCGGTGGGGATCATCTATTTCCTGATTTACAAACTCCTGGTCACGGGCGTCTGGGCGCTGGAGAAGCGCACGCGCATTCCTGGCCTGACGGGATAAAAACGCCATGACGCTGCTGTCGGTCCAGGACCTGAAGATGGAATATGACGGGCGGACGATCCTCGACGGCGTCAGTTTCGACCTGGCCGAGGGCGAGCTGAAGGTCATCATGGGCCCGTCCGGCTCTGGCAAATCCACATTGCTGCGCTGCCTCAACCGCCTGGCGACGCCAACAGGCGGGCGCGTGGTGTTCGAGGGCCGCGACGTGCTCGGCCCAGGCGTCGATGAGCGGGCCCTGCGCCAGCGCATTGGCTTCGTCTTCCAGAATTTCGCGCTCTACCGCCACCTGACGGCGTTGCAGAACGTCACCCTGGCGCTGCGCCACCTGCGCGGCCTGTCGGCGCCGGAGGCGGACGAACGGGCGCTGCGCCAGCTCGCCCGCATGAACATGCAGGCGCACGCCCACAAATATCCCGCGCAATTGTCCGGCGGCCAGAAGCAGCGCGTCGCCATCGCCCGCGCCCTGGCCATGGACCCGGCGGTGCTGTTCTTCGACGAGCCGACCTCGGCGCTCGATCCGCTGATGTCGCGCGAGGTGGTGAACATCCTGCACCAGCTGCGCCAGGAGCGGGTGTCGATGCTGTGTGTCACCCACGATCTTTATCTGGCGCGCGCCGCCGGCGGCCGGGTGATGTTCCTGGATGAGGGGCGCGTGCACGCCGAGGGCGAGGTGGACGAGTTGTTCGGTCCCAACGCCGACCCGCGCGTCCGCGCCTTCTTCCATCAGGAGTTGCAGCAGGCGCAAGCGGCGCAGCCCGTATTTCCGGCGCAGCCCAACCTGGCGGGGCAAGTTGACCTGGCGGGGGAAGCTGACCAGACGGGGCAATCCAACCTGGCGGGGCCTGCGGGCTCGCCGGAGCGCTGAGCGATGATCTCCTTTCTCGCCCAGATGCTGGAATACTGGCCGCAGGTGCTGGCGGGCCTCGGCAACACGCTGCTGCTGGCGGCGGTGATCAGCGTCACCGGCCTCGCCGGCGGCGTCGTGGTGTTCTACCTGGCGATCAGCGGTGGCCAGTTACGCCGGCGCCTGACGGAAGGCTACATCTCCTTCTTCATCGGCACGCCGCTGATCGTGCTGTTGTTCCTGATGTATTACGGCCTGCCGCAATGGGGGCTGAAGCTGACGCCGTTCACCGTGGCGGTCATCGGCTTCACCCTGAACGTCGCCGCCTACAACGCCCGCTATCTGATGACGGCGTTTCGCGGGCTCGATCCGGACGAACTGCAGGCGGCGCGCGCCCAGGGCTTCAGCGACATGCAGATCTTCCGGCTGGTAATCCTGCCGCAGGTCCTGCGCCTGTCGGTGCCGGCGCTGACCAATCAGGTGATTCTCAACCTCAAGGACAGCTCGATCGCCTTCCTGATCCAGTACGCGGAATTCTTCGCCCAGATGCAGGATCTCGCCATCCGCAGCTTCCGCTTCCTCGACGCCTACCTGGTCGCCGGCGCGGTCTATCTGGCGCTGGTCTCGGTGGTGGTCATCGCCGCCCGCTGGCTGGAGCGCCGCTATGTGCTGCCTGGCGTGCGCCGGGCGCGGTGACGCAAGACGGCCGGGTCATGCCCCGGCGCGGGCGCCCGCGCAGGCCTCACGCCCACAACGGCGGCCAGTGATCCGCCGCCAAAGACGCGAATGCCCGGGACAGGCCCGGGCATGACGTTGTTGTGCGTCTGTACGGTTGTGCGGCTTTGCGGTTGGGGTCGCTGGCGGGCGACTGAGACGCCGGGGCGAGGCCAGGGGCTCCCCAGCCTCGCGTCTGCGCCTATTCCAGCAGCAGCAGCAGGTCGCGCGCCTCCACATTGTCGCGCACGGCCACGGCCACATCGGTGACGACGCCGGCCCGGGGGGCGGCGAGGGTGGTTTCCATCTTCATGGCCTCGAGGGTCAGCAGCGGCGCGCCGGCCTCCACCTTCTGGCCCTTGCGCACGGCGATGGACGACACGGCGCCGGCCATCGGCGCCGCCACGTGGCTGGGGTCGCCGTCATCTGCCTTGCGCCGCGCCGTGGCGACGACGCGGCTGCGGTCGGCGACGCGGATGACGCGCGGCTGGCCGTTCAGTTCGAAGAACAGCTTCACATGCCCATCCGGCTCCGCCTCGCCAATGGCCTGGAGCAGAATGATCAGCGTCTTGCCCGGTTCGATCTCGGCGACGATCTCGTCGCCCGCCTTCATGCCGTTGAAAAACACCGGCGTCGGCAGCGACGCCAGCGGTCCGTAAGCGTCTGCCATCCGGGCATAATCGGCGAACACCTTCGGATACATCAGCCAGGAGGCCAGCTCCTGATCGTCGATCTGCCGGCCGACCTCGGCTTCCGCCTGCTTGCGCACGGCCTCAAGGTCCGCCTCGCCCAGCAGTGAAGCGGGGCGCACGGTGACCGGCTGCTGGCCGCGCAGGGCCTTTTTCTGCAGGGCTTCCGGCCAGCCGCCAACTGGCTGGCCAAGATCGCCCTTCAGCATCTCCACCACCGAGGCGGGGAAGGCGATCTCCCGCTCAGGATCAAGCACGTCGGCCGGGGTCAGCCCCTGGGCGACCATCATCAGGGCCATGTCGCCGACGACTTTCGACGACGGCGTCACCTTGATGATGTCGCCAAACAGGTCGTTGGCCTCGCGATAGGCCCGCGCCACCTCGTGCCAGCGCGTGTCCAGCCCCAGCGAGCGCGCCTGCTCCTTCAGATTAGTGAACTGGCCGCCAGGCATCTCGTGCAGATAGACCTCGGAGGCGCCAGCGCGCAGGTCGCTCTCGAATGGCGCGTACAGCGCCCGCACGCCCTCCCAATAGAAGCTGATGCGGCGGATGGCGTCGGCGTCGAGGCCGGAATCGCGCTCCGTGCCGCGCACCGCCTCCACCACCGAGCCGAGGCAGGGCTGCGAGGTCGCGCCCGACATGGCGTCGGTGGCGAGGTCCACCGCGTCCACCCCCGCCTCGATGGCGGTGATCACCGTGGCGCTGGCCGCGCCGGAGGTGTCGTGGGTGTGCAAATGGATCGGCAGGTCGGTGACGTCGCGCAGCGCCTTGATCAGGGCGCGCGCCGCCGGCGGCCGCAGCAGGCCGGCCATGTCCTTGATGGCCAGCACATGGCAGCCCGCCGCCTCCAGCTCCTTCGCCAGGCCGGCGTAATAGTTAAGGGAATATTTGGCCCGGTCCGGGTCGAACACGTCGCCGGTGTAGCAGATGGCGCCCTCGGCGATCTTGCCGGCCTCCGCCACGGCGTCGATGGCGACGCGCATGTTCTCCACCCAGTTCAGGCAGTCGAAAATGCGGAACAGGTCGACGCCGCCCTCCGCCGCCTGGCGGATGAAGTGGCGCACGACGTTGTCGGGATAATTGGTGTAGCCGACGCCATTGGCCCCGCGCAGCAGCATCTGCAGCAGCAGGTTGGGCGCGCGCTGGCGAATGCCGGCGAGGCGCTCCCACGGGTCCTCGGTGAGGAAGCGCATGGCCACGTCGAAGGTGGCGCCGCCCCAGCACTCCAGCGACAGCAGGCCGGGCAGGCCGCTGGCGTAAGAACTGGCGGCGGGCAGCAGGTCGGCGCTGCGCATGCGCGTCGCCAGCAGCGACTGGTGGGCGTCGCGCATGGTGGTGTCGGTGATGAGCACCCGCTGCTGTTCGCGCATCCAGCGGCCGAAGTCGCGCGGGCCCAGCCGGTCAAGCAACTGCTTCGTCCCGTCGGGAATGGCGCCGCTGAACGTGGGCGCTTCGGGCGTGCGCAGGTCAGTGGCGACGCCGCTGCGACCCTTCATCTCCGGGTGGCCGTTGACGGTCACGTCGGCGATGGAGCGCAGCAGCTTGGTGGCGCGGTCGCGGCGCGGCGTCAGGTTGAACAGTTCCGGCGTGTTGTCGATGAACCGGGTGGTGTAGTTCATCGCCCGGAAATCGGGGTGGGCCAGCACGGCCTCGAGGAACGGCAGATTGGTGGCGACGCCGCGAATGCGATACTCGCGCAACGTGCGGTCCATGCGGGCGATCACTTCGTCCGGCTTTGGCGCCCAGACGGTGACCTTCTCCAGCATGGCGTCATAGAACGGCGTTACCACGGCGCCGGAATAGGCGGTGCCGCCGTCAACGCGCACGCCGAAGCCGGAAGCGCCGCGATAGGCGGTGATGCGGCCATAGTCCGGCGCGAAGCCGCGCTCCGGGTCCTCGGTGGTGACGCGGCACTGCATGGCGTGGCCGGCGAGGCGGATTTTCTCCTGGGGCGGAATTCCCGTCTCTTCCATCACGCCGATGCGGCCGCCCTCGGCGATGCGGATCTGCGCCTTGACGATGTCGAGGCCGGTAACGACCTCGGTGATGGTGTGCTCGACCTGGATGCGCGGATTGACCTCGATGAAGTAGAAGGCGCCGGTGTCGGCGTCCATCAGGAACTCAACGGTGCCCGCGCCGCAATAATTGGTGGCGCGACCGATGGCCAGCGCCGCCTGGGCGAGTTGCTCGCGGGTTGCGTTGTCGAGATAGGGCGCGGGCGCGCGCTCGATCACCTTCTGGTGGCGACGCTGGATCGTGCAGTCACGCTCAAACAGATGCACCAGATTGCCGTGGGAATCGCCGAGAAGCTGCACCTCGACATGGCGGGCGCGTCGCACCAGCTTTTCCAGATAGACCTCGTCCTTGCCGAACGCCGCCTTCGCTTCGCGTCGCGCCGCCGCCACCGCGTCCAGCAACTGGTCGGCGCCGTCGATGGGCCGCATGCCGCGCCCGCCGCCGCCCCAGCTGGCCTTGAGCATCACCGGATAGCCAACCGCCGCGGCAAGGCGCAGCACCTCGTCGTCGTTGTCGGGCAAGGGATCGGTGGCCGGCATCACCGGCGCGTTGACCGACACGGCCAGATTGCGCGCCGCCACCTTGTTGCCGAGCTGGCGCATGGTGTCGGGCGAGGGGCCAATGAAGATGATGCCCGCCGCCGCGCAGGCCTCGGCGAACTCAGGGCTCTCCGACAGGAAGCCATAACCGGGGTGGATGGCGTCGACCCGCGCCTTCACGGCGATGTCGATGATCGAATCAATGTCGAGATAGGCCTGGAGCGGCCCCTTGCCAGCTCCGACCCGATAGGCCTCGTCCGCTTTGAACCGGTGGAGCGACAGCCGGTCTTCCTCGGCGTAGATCGCCACCGTCTCGATGCCCAGCTCTGTCGCCGCGCGAAAAACGCGGATGGCGATTTCAGAACGGTTGGCGACCATCAGCCGCTTGATACGCTTCCCCATCTCGACCCTTGTTACCCGATTGTTGTTCACACCAGTTTGCAATATCCGCAACCTGCGCCGCCTCGGGAAGGGCTTATTCTGCGAAGAATTGCGGATATGTGCCTCCGACGATGCGAAGTTTGCAAAATTCGGCCGCGCCAGCATGACGAACCGTAAGGGTGCGCGCGTGCGGCCCTGCCCGGAAAAGCGATGCGCCACAGGGGGGCAGCTGCGCCGGCGGCTTCTTCTGGCGCGCGCATGGCCGGAGAAAGCGCAATCCACTTTTCAGAAGGCAATCCACCGTATCCCGTGCGCCCGGCTGCCTGGTTACGCCGGGGCGGCGGCAGGCGCGCTTGCCGGTCCAGGGCTTCGTCCGCCGCTATGGCAGGCGATAGGCGAAGGTGGGGATGCCGCTGCGGGCCTGGAGAATCTCGGTCTCGACGCCAAACACCTGGCGCACCCAATCCGGCGTCAGCACCGCATCCGGCGCGCCCTGGGCGACGATCTCGCCATTGCGCATCAGCAGGATGGCGTCGGCGCAGGATGACGCCAGGCTGAGATCGTGCAGCACCGCGAATACCGCGACGCCGCTGTCGGCCAGGCGCCGCGCCTCGCGAATCAGCAGCAGCTGGTGATGGATGTCGAGGCTGGCGGTCGGCTCGTCCAGAAACAGCGCCTGGGGCAGGTCGTCCCGCTTCGTCGCGGCGCGACCGGCCGCGAGCTGGGCGATGGCGCGGGCGAAATGCACGCGCTGGCGTTCGCCGCCGGACAGCGTCTCATAGCTGCGGTCTGTCAGATGGCCGACGTCGGCGCCGGCCAGGCTGCTGTCGATGATCGTCGCAGCCGCGGCGCGCGGCAGCTTGCGGCCCACGGTCTCCATGCCGAGACGGACGACCTCCGCCACCGTGAACGGAAAGCCGAGACTGGAGGCCTGGGGCAGCACGGCGCGTGACGCCGCCAGCCGCCATGGCGGGATGCTGGCAAGCTCCGCGCCATCCCACAGGACGCGGCCGCCGGTTGGCGCCAGCTCGCCGCAGCACAGGCGCAGCAGGGTTGATTTGCCGGCGCCATTCGGGCCGATGGCAACGGTCATCTGGCCGGGGCGCAGCGTCATGCTGGCCTGGTTGAGCAGGGTTTTGCCGCGCACGCCATAGCTGGCGGCGGAAAGGGTCAGCAGGTTCATGCGAACGTCCCCCTGCCGCCGCGCAGCAGCAGCCAGAGAAAGAACGGCGCGCCTACCGCGGCGGTGAGAATGCCGATCGGCAGTTCGGACGGCGAAACCAGCAGCCGCGCCAGCACATCGGCGCCCACCAGCAGCGAGCCGCCGAGCAGCGCGCTGGCCGGCAGCAGCACCCGGTGATCGGGCCCGCAGGCCAGACGGATGACATGGGGCACGACAATGCCGACAAAGCCGATGGCCCCACAGGCCGCCACCGCGACGCCGACGGCCAGCGCCGTCAGCAGGATGGCCAGGCGCTTGAGGCGCTGCACCGCGACGCCGACGTGATAGGCCTCCGCCTCGCCCAGCAGCAGCGCGTTGAGGCCGCGCGCCAGCGCCGGCGCCGCGACGATCACCAGCAACACCGCCGGCGCCACCGCCGCCACCTTGGTCCAGGTGGCGCCGCCGAGGCTGCCGAGCGACCAGAAGGTGAGATCGCGCAATTGCCGGTCATCGGCCATGTAGACCAGCAGGCCGGTGAGCGCGCCGGCAAGCGCCGCCAGCGCCACGCCGGCCAGCAGCATGGTGGTGACGGATGTGCGCCCCTGGCGCGTGGCGATGACATACAGCACGGTGGTGGTGACCAGGCCGCCCAAAAACGCGGCCGCCGGCAGGATGGCGAACGGCAGGGTGGTCCCCGCCGGCCAGAAGGCGGCGATCAGCCGGTCGCCGACGACGATCGAGGCCGCCGCCGCCAGCGCCGCGCCGGATGACACGCCAACAAGGCTGGGATCGGCGAGGGGGTTGCGAAACAGCCCCTGCATCAGCGCGCCGGACACCGCCAGCGCCGCCCCGGCCAGCAGGCCAAGCAGGGTGCGCGGGGCGCGGATGTCGAACAGCACCAGGGCTTCGCGCGGCGTCGCCGTCTGGTCGGTGAGGCCGAGGCCGCCGGCGAAAATGGCGAGCACCCGCCGGGGGCTGATGTCAACGGCGCCCGCGCCCAGAGACAGCACGACGACGGCCGCCATCAGCAGCGCCAGCGTGATGAACAGCAGCATCGCTCCTGGCCTGAACGCGGTGGTTCCCGATCCCTGCATGATGACTCAATCCCCGGGCGGCGTCAGCGGGCGCCGCGCCTTCGCATTATTTTCGCGCATTATTCTCGCGCGCCGTCTTGTGCTGGCCGTTGGCAACGGTTCAGCGGGCGTCCTTCAGCTCCGGGTAGAGCGCGCTGAAAACCTCCAGCGCCGCGTCCGGGGCGCGCGGGCCAAAGCCCAGCAGGTAAAGACCGTCGAGGCTGACCAGCCGCTGCGTCTTCGCCGCCGGGGTGGCGGACAGCGCCGGCGCCTTGAACACGTCGCCGGCGGCGTGCTGGCGCGGGCCGCCGCTCATCATCAGGATCACGTCTGGCGCGGCCTCGATCACCGCCTCGTCGGTCATCGGCTTGTAGCCCTGGAAACCACTGGCGACGTTCTCGCCGCCGGCAAGGCGGATCATGCCATCGGCGCTGGTGCCGGCGCCGCCGACCATGGGGCGGCCGTTTTGCAGGCTGAGGATGAACATCACCCGCGCCGGCCTCGTGATCTTTTTGCGCTTTTCCGCGAGGGCGGCGAACTTGTCCCGCACCTGCTGTTCGAGCTTGCCGGCGGCGTCCTGGGCGCCCGTGACCGCGCCAACGGTGGCGATGCGTTCGAGCACGCCCTGCTCGGTCGCAGCTTCTGGCGCGCGCACGATGCGCACGCCGGCCTGGGAAACCAGCGTCAGCGCCTCAGGGGGGCCGCCGCCTTCCTGCAACAGCAGCACGTCCGGCTGCAACGACAGGATGCCCTCGGGAGATAGCTGGCGCACATAGCCGATGCTGGCCTTGTCTTTCTGCGCCACAGCCGGGAACGTGCTGGTGGTGTCGACGCCGACGATCCGGTCGCCCTGCCCCAGCGCATAAGCGATTTCCGTCAGGGCCCCGCCGGCGACGACGATCCGCTTCGCGGGCGCCCCGGCGGCGGCGTTCGCCGCTCGTCCGGCGAGGATGAGCGGGACGCCTGCAAGCGCCGCGCCCATCAGCCCGCGTCGGGTGAGGCGCGGGGCGTTTGCCCGGGCCAGCGGTTGCGTAATCTCGCGCCTTGTCTGGTCGGCCATGGCTGACGTCCCGTCTGTTGTTGCCGTTTGGTGTTGCCGGGCTGGCCGGCGCCGGAGCAGCCCCGGCCCTGGCGGCCGCGCCGCCCATGCTCCGGAGCCACACGAATCAGGAAGGCAGGACCTGCCGCCGCCACAGGGGAGGCGCTGGCAGTCTGACTGTGGTGGAACAGGATCTGCGCCAGGCTCCGGGTCAAACCCGGCGCCGCGACATGTCGATGTGTCTGCATCGCCACGGGCTGGCGGCGATCCGTTCCAGCGCCTCCATACAGGCAAGGTGCGTACAGTTACAGTTAAACTTTGCAGAGTTTCGCATTGGCGTGTGATCTCCGGTTCGCCGGACGACGGCGCGCCACGGCTCTTGTGTAGAAAAAATGCGTATTATTAACAGCATGATATGCCATGGCCCGGCGTATTCGTGGCCCGGCGCCAGGCCTGGCGCGCGCCCATGCGCCGCCCTCATGGGGAAGGGATTCGGGCAAGGGATTGCGAGATTTCACTTTAGATTCATTCTGAAGTTTGCCTGTATTTGGAAATGGAACGAATCTAAAGTGTGTTTTCAGTTTTAAATCATTATAATTTAGAAGTAATATTGTGTTTGACTCGTGTATTTCCAGAACTTACGGAGGGGCAGAGGCGTTGCCGCACGATCGCCGCTGCGAAGGTCAGCAGAGCGCGGGCGGAAACCGTAACTGTCAAACATTCGGGATCTGGGCGATGCGCAAAGGTGCGTGCGGGGCGCTGTTTCTGTCTGCGTCACTTCTGGCCATCACGGTCGCAACTGCGGACGAAATCAAACTCGACACGATTTCGGTCACAGCGACCCGTGTCGAACAGAAGGCGATTGATCAGCTGGCCGGCGTCAGCATCGTCAATCGCGACGAAATCGAGCGGTTCAATCCGTCGCGTATTTCCGACGTCCTGCGTGAGATTCCCGGCGTCTGGAGCCAGGAAAACGCCAATGATCCGGCGCAGTCGATCAACATTCGCGGTTTGCAGGACTTTGGCCGCGTGGCGGTGCTGGTTGACGGCGCCCGCCAGAATTATGGCGTCAGCGGCCACAACGCCAATGGCCAGTTCTACCTCGATCCCGAGCTGATCAGCCGCGTTGACGTGACGCGCGGTCCGGTGTCATCGATCTATGGCTCCGGCGCCATTGGCGGCGTGGTGCTGTTCCAGACGCGCGGCATCAACGATCTGCTCAAGCCTGATGAGAAGGTCGGCGTCGAGCAGCGCCTGGTGCTGGGGACAAACGGCGCGGGCTTCCTGTCCAGCAGCGCCGTCGGCGCCAGGATTGGCGGCGTCGCCGATGTCTATGGCCAGTTCCTCACCCGTCAGACCTACAACTACAAGGACGGCGCCGGCACGGTGATCAACGACACCGGCAGCGAAGTCGCGAGCGGCCTGTTCAAGGTGAACATTCGCCCGGCCGAGGGGCACGAGATCTCGGCGACGGCCCTGCGCCAGAACTACGGCTTCAGCAACAGCGGCTCCAGCAACCAGGGCGCGCGTTTCGACAACGTGCTCAACACCGGCACCTACACCCTGGGCTACCGCTTCCGCAGCCCCGAGACGCCGCTTATTGACCTGAACATGAAGGTCTACGCCAACGACACCACCATGTCGCAGCGTTACATGGCCAATTCGCCCAGCGGCACGTACGGCGCGCTCGGCGCCACGCCGGGACTGAGCCGCATCATTTATGACCAGAAGACCACCGGCTTCGACATCTTCAATACGTCGAAGTTCCAGACCGGCGCCCTGTCGCATACCCTGACCTATGGCGGCGACGGCGTCTGGGACAAGGTCAACAGCTGGGACACCGCGGGTGGTTTTGGCTCGGCGTTCACGCCGGGCGGCGAGCGCACCCTGTTCGGCCTCTATGTCCAGGACGAGATCCGCTACAGCAGCTGGCTGCGCGTGGTCGGCGGCGTCCGTTATGACCATTACGAACTGACCAGCCCGACAACCGGCAGCGACGGCGGCCGGGTGTCGCCCAAGTTCACCATCGGCGTGACGCCTGTCACCGGCCTTGAGCTGTACGCCACTTACGCCGAGGCTTACCGCGCGCCGACCATCACCGAAACGCTGATCGAGGGATATCATCCGTTCCCGGCGTTCCGGATGCTGCCGAACCCAAACCTCAGGCCCGAGGTGGCGCACAATCTCGAGGCGGGCGTCAACCTGAAGTACAACGACGTGCTGAAGGCCGGCGACACCTTCCGCGCCAAGGCGACGGTGTTCCGCAACGAGATCGATGACTATATCGGCTTCACCAACGCCGATACCTCGACCCTGGTCGCCTTCATCCCCGGCATGCCCAATTCGGTGTGCGCGCTGCTGCCGCCGGCCCAGGCGCGGCGCCTGTGCGCGCTGATGCCGGACCAGCAGTACCAGAACTTCGGCAAGGTCCGGCTCACTGGCGCCGAGCTGGAAGCCGCCTATGACTGGGGCTGGGGCTTCACCACCATTGCTGGCACCTATGTGCGCGGCAAGGACCAGGACACGGGCTATGGCCTTGCGTCCGTGCCGCCGAACCGGATTTCCGGCACCCTGGGCTTCCGGTTCCTCGACAACCGCCTGACGGTTGGCGGCCGCGTCACCGGCGTCTTTGGCAAGAGCCGCCGCAACCTGCCGCCGGACCAGGTTGACCTGGCGACGCCTGGCTACGGTCTCGTCGATCTGTTCGCCTCCTACAGCTTCAATGACTGGGTGCGGGCGGACGTCTCGGTGCAGAACCTGTTTGACAAGCGTTACACCCAGTATCTGAACTACACGTCGAACCCCGGCATGCAGGCCAAGGCCGGGTTGACGATCAAATTTGCCTCGCATTGAGGCGCGGAGCGGGGCGGCTGCGCCCCGTTTTCGCACGCGACATGCGCCGTTTTCTGTTAGGATCGGCGCCGGGATATGTGTTGGGGCCGCACGCGTCCGGAGCAGGGCTGGTCTGGATCAGACCATTGAAAGCGGAGCGGGACCGTCGGCTGAGCAGGAGAGCCTGATGTATATTGGCATGAACCGTTTCAAGGTCCTGAAGGACAGGGCCGGAGATTTTGAGCAGGTCTGGCTGACCCGCGAATCCTATCTGCACGAGCTGGATGGCTTCATCGAGTTCCACATGCTGCGCGGGCCGGAGAAGGAAGACCACGTCCTCTATTCGTCCTACACGCTGTGGGCGTCGAAGGCGCATTTTGACGCCTGGACGCAGTCCGAGCAGTTCAAGAAGTCGCACCAGCGCGCCGCGCAGCCCGGCAACGGCCCGATGACCGCCGGTCATCCGGAGTTCGAGGGCTTCGACGTCATCCAGAGCAAGCCGGCGCGTCAGGCGGCCGAGTAATCAGGCTGAAGCTTCAGGCGGAGCATGGCCCGAACCGTCATCAGGCGGCGCATCCCCGATGCGCCGCCCTTTTTATGCCTGGTCATGGTGCGGTCCGGACGAAAGCCCATCCCAGACCCAATGAACGCGTCGCACCGGCTTTGGCGCAGCCCGCGAGGCGCCCGGGCAGGTCAGCATCCGCGTACTCCGCTGGCAAGCGTCTGCATCAGGCGCCCGCCAGTTGCACTGTCATGATCAGGCCAACCGCCATCATGGCCCAACCGATGGGCGTGGCGAAAATGATCGAACCGGCTGATTTGATGGCGCTCATGTTCTTGTCCCCCAGAAGCGTTCTGCTTCATGGACAACATAGCCAGCCCAGGAGGTGAGGGACGTGCGCGGATGCACGCCAGCGGCGTGGCCCGGCGTGCGACAAAGGGGAGGGACATTATCGCCAGCCCGATTCGTCTGGGGCGCGCCTTGCGGCGCTCAGATCGGCATGAGAAACACCAGCCCGCCGGCGACCCCCGCCGCGATCGCTGCGCCCAGCAGCGGCAGCCAGAATGCGACCGGACCCGCGGCGATCGCCAGCGCCAGCCGGCCGACCGCATTGGCGCAGAGGGCGGCGAGCACGCCATGGCCGATGACACTGGCGTCGACGCCCTGATCGGTGAGGCGCAGGGCGCTCAGCACCGCCACATCCACGTCGAACATCCCCGACAGGGCGGAGGTCGCGACCAGGCTGCCGCTGCCAAAGCGTCCGACAACGCCCGCGCTGATGGTCGAGATCAGGGCGAACATCAGGGCGAACAGCAACAGGGATCCCAGTTCGAAGGGATTGCCGGGCGTGGAGGCGGCTCCGTCCGCCTGGCCGCGCAACAGCAGCAGGCCGCCGCAGCCGGCGAAGGTCAGGGCCGCCGCCAGGGTTTCCGGCGCCATCGTTACCAGAATCTGGGGGCGCAGAAGCAGCGTCACCGCCGCAACCCGCAGCAGGGAGGTCATGGCCGCGAGGCAGGCTGCCCCTGCAAGCGGCGCCGCCCGCTCGCCGCCCGCCGCCTTGCGCGCCAGCGCCACCGTCACCGCCGTGGAGGAAATCAGCGCGCCAGCGATCCCGCTGACCACCATGCCGCGCGCCGGGCCAAGCAGGCGCACCGCCGCGTAGCCCATGAACGAGATGGTGGCCATCAGCACGGTGAACAGCCAGACTTCCCACGGATTGAAGCCGCCCCAGGGGTCAATGGCCCGGTTGGGCAACAGCGGCAGCACCACGGCGGTCATCACGGCCAGCGTCAGCGCCGATCGCACCTCTGTCCAGCTCAGGCGTTGCAGCAGGCCGTGAAGGGTCTCGCGGCTGGCCAGCAGGCCGGCAAGCAGCGCCGCGCCAGCGGCCGCGGCCCGGATTTCGCCCAGCGTGGCGAGGGCGCCCAGGGAAAACACCAGCACGGCCGCCACCACGCCGGTGACGCTGAAGCCGCCCTCCTGCGCTTCTTCCCGCTGCTTGAACCAGGCGAAAACCGCGCTGAAGCCAAGCAGTCCCGCCACCAGCACAGCCGGGGCGGCCAGCGCCTGCGACAGGGCCGCCGTGACGCCGCCAAGCAGCCCGATGGCGCCAAAGGTCCGGATGCCCGCCGTGCGACTGCCAGCCGGCCCGGCGCGCTCCCGCCAGCCGCGCTCAAGGCCGACGAGCAGGCCAATGGCGAGTGAGAAACCAAGCCGTACGATCAGGCTGTCAAAGTTGACAAGACCGCTCATGGCGCCTCCGCGAGGCCCGGCTCAGCCAGGACGGCCTTCACCCTTGCCCCAGGTCCAGCGCCACTCCCGCACCTCGGGCATGTCCTCGCCGTGCTCGCGGATCCAGTCATGGTGCTTGCGCAGCTTTTCCTCGAAACTGGCGATGATCGCCGCGCCTTTCTCCTGCAGGATTGGCAGCCGGCGGATCGCCTCGATGGCCAGATGGTAGCGATCGAGTTCGTTCAGCACGGTCATGTCGAACGGCGTTGTCGTCGTGCCCTGCTCAATATAGCCGCGCACGTGGAAATTGGGGTGGTTGCGGCGTTTGTAGACGAGGCGGTGGATCAGGTACGGATAACCATGATAGGCGAAGATCACCGGCCGGTCGGACGTGAACAGCCGGTCGAACTGCGCGTCGGTCATGCCGTGCGGATGATGTTGCGGGTCTTGCAGCGTCATCAGGTCCACCACATTCACCATGCGGATGCGCAGGTGCGGCAGGTTCTGGCGCAGCAGGTCGATGGCCGCCAGCGTCTCCTTGGTGGGCACGTCGCCGGCAGAGGCCATCACCACGTCCGGTTCCAGCCCGTCCTCGGTTCCCGCCCAGTCCCAGACGCCTGCGCCCGCCTCGCAATGGCGGACGGCCTCATCCATGGTCAGCCACTGCGGCTCCGGCTGCTTGCCGGCGACGATGACGTTCACCCGGTCCCATGTCTTCAGGCAATGATCGCCCACCCACAGCAGGGTGTTGGCGTCTGGCGGGAAATACACCCGCACGATCTCCGGATTCTTGTTGGCGACGAGATCGACGAAGCCTGGATCCTGGTGGGAGAAGCCGTTGTGGTCCTGGCGCCAGACGTGTGAGGTCAGCAGATAGTTCAGCGACGGCACCGGCTTGCGCCATTCCAGCTCACGCGCGACCTGCAGCCATTTGGCGTGCTGGCTGAACATGGAGTCGATGATGTGGATGAAGGCTTCATAGCAGGAGAAGAAGCCGTGGCGGCCGGTGAGCAGATAGCCCTCGAGCCAGCCCTGGCACATGTGCTCGCTGAGGATTTCCATCACCCGGCCATCGGCGGAGAGATGCTCGTCGCTGTCGAGAGTCTCCGCCATCCACACCCGGTCGGTGGCCTCGAACACGGCTGACAGGCGGTTGGATGCGGTTTCGTCGGGGCCGAAGACGCGGAAGTTGGCCGTGCTGGCGTTGAGCCGCATGACGTCGCGCAGATACTGGCCAAGAATCAGCGTCGCCTGGCTCTCCCTGTCGCCGGGCGCCGCCACCGGGGCCGCGTACTGCCGGAAATCCGGCGTGACCAGCGGCCGGGTCAGCAGGCCGCCGTTGGCGTGCGGATTGGCGCCCATGCGGCGCACGCCTTCCGGGGCCAGGGCCTTCAGCTCCGGCCTGAGGGCGCCGTTGTCATCGAACAGGTCGTGGGGATCGTAGCTCTTCAGCCAGTCCTCCAGAATCTGGCGGTGTCCGGGGTTGGTCCGGCAGGCGTCGACCGGCACCTGATGCGCCCGCCAGGTGTTCTCCACCATCTTGCCGTCGACGGTTTTCGGCCCGGTCCAGCCCTTGGGACTGCGCAGGATGATCATCGGCCAGCGCGGCCGCTCCGGCGATTTCAGCGACGCGGCGCGGCGGATGTCGGCGAAGCGGTCGAAAATCCGGTCGAGCGTCGCGGCCATCAACTGGTGCATGGCCGCAGGCTCGTGGCCTTCAATGAAGACAGGCTCATAGCCATAGCCGGTGAACAGGGCGCGCAAATCGTCGTCGGACAGGCGCGCCAGCACGGTCGGATTGGCGATCTTGTAGCCATTCAGGTGCAGGATCGGCAGCACCACGCCGTCGCGGACCGGGTTGAGGAACTTGTTGGCGTGCCAGGCGGTGGCCAGCGGTCCGGTTTCGGCCTCGCCGTCGCCAACCACGCAGGCGACGACCAGGTCGGGATTGTCGAAAGCGGCGCCATAGGCGTGCGCGAGGGAGTAGCCGAGTTCGCCGCCCTCATGGATTGAGCCTGGCGTCTCCGGCGCGACGTGGCTGGGAATGCCGCCGGGGAAGGAGAACTGTTTGAACAGCCGGCGCATGCCCTGTTCGTCGGCGCTGATCTGCGGATACACCTCGGAATAGACGCCCTCCAGCCAGGTGTTGGCCACCATGCCTGGTCCGCCATGGCCGGGGCCGCAGATGTAGATGACATTGGCGTCGCGCTTGCGGATGACGCGGTTGAGGTGGGCGTAGATGAAATTCAGCCCGGGGGTGGTGCCCCAGTGGCCGAGCAGGCGCGGCTTGATGTGCTCGGGCGCCAGCGGCTGGCGCAGCAGCGGATTGTCCATCAGGTAGATCTGGCCCACCGACAGGTAGTTGGCGGCGCGCCAGTAGCGGTCGATCAGCGACAGCTCCGTTGCGTCAAGCGCCGGCTCCCCGTGGTGGCTTTGGATCTCGCTCATGGCTGCCTCCGGTCAGTTCAGGGGCGGACGCGATCCGGCGCCCTGCAAAATATCCATTCCCGCGCGCTCCTGCCCGCCGGCGCTGTCGCCCGCCAGCGGCTCCTGACCTATCGCAGGAACCTCCGGAAGCGCTGCAATGAGAACAGGAACAGCGCCAGGCCGATGCCGGCGAGGGCCAGGAATTGTGGCCACACCACCCCGAAGCCCGCCCCACGAAACAGGATGGCCTGCGACAGGATGATGAAATGCGTGTTCGGCGCCGCGAGCATGATGGTCTGGATGACCTCCGGCATGCTTTCGCGCGGCGTCACGCCGCCGGAAAGCAGTTGCAGCGGGATCAGCACCAGCATCAGCAGCAGGCCGAACTGCGGCATCGAGCCCGCGACGGTGGCCAGAAATATGCCGAGGCTGGTGGTGGCGAACAGCATCAGCGCCGCGCCGGCCAGAAACAGCAGGGTCGAGCCTTCGATGGGAATGCCCAGCGCCCCCTGGACCACGAAGACCAGCGACATGGCGGAGGCCAGCAGGACGACGAAGCCCATGGACCAGATCTTGCTCACCATGATCTCGGTCGGCGTCACCGGCATCACCAGCAGGTGCTCGATGGTGCCGTGCTCGCGCTCCCGGATCAGCGCCGCGCCGGTGAGGATGATCGACAGCATGGTGATCGACGAGATGATGTTGTTGATGGCGCCGAACCAGCTCTTGTTCAGCTCCTGGTTGAACCTGGCGCGCAGGGTCAGTTCCACCGGCAGGGCGGTGATGCTGCGCCGCCGGTTCAGGTATTCGGCGATCTCGCTGGTCAGGATCGACTGGATGTAGCCGCCGCCGGTGAAAGCCTGGCTCATGCGCGTGGCGTCGACGTTGAGCTGGATCGCCGGGGACCGCCCGGCCAGCAGGTCGCGCTGGAAGTTGGGCGGAATGTCGATGGCGAAGGTGTCGAGGCCAGAATCCATGCGCCGGTCCATCTCATGGGTGGAGATGTGGCGCGGCGGCGTGAAATAGGGCCGGTAGAACGCCGTGGCGATGCGGGTGGAAACCGGAGAATTGTCTTCGTCGACGATGGCAATGGCCGCCTGGTTGAGCGTCTCGGGCATGGCTTTCGCGGCCGTGTAGATCGCCAGGGTAAAGGCATAGACGATCAGCAGCAGCATCATCGGATCCCGCCCGAGGCCGCGCAGTTCCTTCACGCCCAGCCGGGCCACATTGGCGATGCGCATCTCAGCCCGCCTGTTTTCTCAGGAGCGCGACGCCAAGGCCGGTCAGCGCCGGCGCCGCGATCAGCAGGGGAATGAAGGAGCCGGCCAGATCCCCAAAGCCGAGGCCCTTCGAGAACACGCCGCGCGAGATCGTCACAAAATAGGTCGCCGGGTAGATCTGCCCGATGAAGGCGCCAATGCCCTGCAGCGATGACACCGGGTCAATGATGCCGGAATATTGCACGGCGGGGATCAGGGTGATCAGCGCCGTGGCGAAAATCGCCGCGATCTGGCTGCGGATGAAGGTGGAGATAACCAGGCCCATGCCGGTGGTGATGAAGCCGTAGATGAGCGCCGCCGTCGCCAGGGTCAGAAAATTGCCGGTCAGCGGCACCTTGAAGATGAACACCGCGAACGCCGTCATCATCAGGAAGTTGATGAACGCCAGGCCCACATAAGGCGCCTGCTTGCCGAGCAGGAATTCCAGTCTTGTCACCGGCGTCACATAGAAATTGATGATCGAGCCGAGCTCCTTCTCCCGCACCACCGACAGCGCCGACAGCATGGAGGGAATCATCAGCAGCAACAGGGGGATCACCGCCGGCACCATGGCCACCAGGCTTTCCAGGTCCGGGTTGTAACGGTAGCGGATGGCGATCTGGAAGGCGCTGGCGTTCGATGCCGCGCCAAGCTTCTCCCGCGCTTTCTGTTGCAGCCATGCGGCGTGCATGCCCTGGACGTAGCCCCGAATGGTCTCCGCCCGCTGCGGCATGGCGCCATCAATCCAGGCCGCGACCTCGACCGGCCGCCCGCGCGCCGCATCCCGCGCGAAGCCGGGCGGAATTTCGATGGCGAGACTGATGTCGCCGCTGCGCATCCGCCGGTCCAGCTCTTCGTAGCTGGCGATGGGCGGCTTCTCGGTGAAATAGCGCGAGCCGGAAATTTGCAGGGCGTAGTCGCGGCTTGTGGTGGTGTTGTCCCGGTCGAGCACCGCGAAGCTCAGATTCTCCACATCCATGTTGACGCCGTAGCCGATGACGAACATCAGCAGCACCGTGCCGATGATCGCCAGGGTGGCGCGGATCGGGTCGCGGCGCAGTTCAAGCGCCTCGCGCCGGGAGTAGGCCAGCATCCGCCGGGCGTCGAAGCCACGCCGGATATGACTTTCGCGTTCAGGCGTCGCCGCGCCGGGAGCCTCTGGCTCCGCAGCCGGCGCCTGTCCCGCGGCCGGGTCGGTCTGCTTCACCGCCTCCTCGAGGCAGGCGATGAAGGCGTTTTCCAGCGTGTCGGCGCGGTAGGCCTGGGTGATCGCTTCCGGCGTATCGGAAATCAGCACGCGCCCGGCGTGCATCAGGGAAATGCGGTCGCACCAGCCGGCTTCATTCATGAAGTGGGTCGAGACAAAGATCGTGACATTGTCCCGCCGCGACAGGTCGGACAGGATCCGCCAGAAATTGTCGCGCGCCACCGGATCAACGCCAGAGGTCGGCTCGTCCAGGATCAGGATATCCGGGCCATGGATGATGGCGACGGCCAGGGACAGGCGCTGGCGCACGCCGAGCGGCAGATCGTCCGGCAGGGCGTCCATGACGTTCCTGAGATCGAACCGGCTGGCCAGTTCATCCATGCGCGGGCCGATTGCCCCGGCCTCCATGCCAAACAGCTGCGCGTGCAGCTTCAGGTTCTGGCGGACGGTCAGCTCCGTATAGAGCGAGAACGCCTGGCTCATGTAGCCAACGCGCTGGCGCACCATCATGTCCCTGGGGTCAACCTCGCCGCCAAACAGGCGGGCGACGCCTTCGCTTGCCGGCAGCAGGCCGGCCAGCACTTTCATGGTCGTGGTCTTGCCGCAGCCGTTGGAGCCAAGGAAGCCGAAGATCTCGCCGCGCGGGATGCGGAAACTCACGTCATTGACGGCGGTGAAATCGCCGAACTTCACCGTGACGTGCTCGGCCTCGATGGCGATGTCCGCCGCATCGCTGGCGGGGCGGGGCGGAATCACCACCTGGTGGTGATCGCGCCGCGCCTCCTCCGGCAGCAGGGCGACGAAGGCGGCGTCGAGGTCGGCGGCGCCTGTCCGCTCCAGCAGTTCCGCCGGCGATCCGGTGGCGAGGATTTCGCCGTCGTTCATGGCGATCAGCCAGTCGAAGCGCGCGGCTTCCTCCATGTAGGCGGTGGAGACGATGACGCTCATGCCCCGCCGTCCGGCGCGGATGATGTCGATCAGCTCCCAGAACTGGCGGCGCGACAGCGGGTCAACGCCGGTGGTCGGTTCGTCAAGGATCAGCAGGTCGGGATCGTGAATCAGCGAGCAGCAAAGGCTGGCCTTCTGCTTCATGCCGCCGGACAGTTTGCCCGCCGGGCGATCCGCGAAGCGGGACATGCCCGTATGGGCCAGCAATTCGGCGATGCGCCGCTCGCGTTCGGCCTGGTTGTGGCCGAACAGGCGGCCGAAGAAATCGACGTTCTCGAACACCGACAACGTCGGATAGAGGTTCTTGCCAAGGCCCTGGGGCATGTAGGCGATGCGCGGCAACACCTCCTGCCGTTGCCGGGCGCTGGCGATGTCCGCGCCCAGGCTCTCGATCTGCCCGCCCTGCATGACGCGGGCGCCGGCGATCAGCGACATCAGGGTCGATTTGCCGACGCCGTCCGGTCCGATGACGCCAACCATGCAGCCGCCTGGAATTTCCAGGGTAATGTCCTTCAGGGCCCGCGTCGCGCCATAGGACAGGCTGACGTTGCGCAGGCGGACCGCAGGCGCCTCCGCCGCCGGCTGCGCTTCGGTCTGCTGCGGGCGCGTGGCCGGCGGGCTTGTCATGTCTACTGGACCGTTTTGGCGAGATGGGCGGGCCATTCAGCGGCGGGGTCGACCCTGACATAGGCCATGCCGGGAAGGCCGGTTTTGACCTGGCGCACGTGCTTCTTCAGCAGTTCCCCAGGAATTTTGGCTTTCACCCGGAACATCAGCTTCTGCCGCTCCTCCTCCGTCTCCACCGATTTGGGGGTGAACTGGGCCACGTCGGAGACGAAGCTGATCTTCGCCGGAATCACATATTGCGGCGCCGCGTCGAGCACCAGGCGCACGTCGGAGCCGAGCGCCAGGCGTCCGGCCTGGGCGGTTGGCAGGAAGAAAGTCATGAACACATCGCCGACGTCGACCAGGTTGAGGACGCGGCCGCCAGCGGACAGCACCTCGCCGGGCTGGGCGACGCGATACTGGATCCGCCCGGCGCGCGGCGCCTTGAGGGTGCTGTCGTTGATATCGGTGACAATGGTGGCGATGGCCGCCTGGGCGGCGTCAACCGCGGCTTTCGCATCCACCACCTGGGCCCTGGCGGCGCTGATGCCGGCTTCGGTCGCCGCCAGTTGCGCTTTCGCCGCGCCGAGGGCGGCGCGCGCGCCCTGCTCGGCGGCGCGGTCATCGTCCAGCGTCTGCTGGCTGGTGGCGTTGGTGCGGATGAGGTGCTGCGAGCGTTCATATTTGCGCGTGGCGACGTCGAGCTGCGCCTCGCGCTGCGCCACCACGGCCGCGGCGGCCTCATGCTCCGCCTCGCGCTGTTTCACCAGATTTCCGGCGGTTTCGATGCTGATCTCGGCGCGGCGTTTCTCCGCTTCCGCCTGCTTGCGCCGGCTTTCGAGCTGCTCGGTGTCCATCCGCGCCAGCACCTGTCCCGGTTCGACGAAGTCGCCTTCATCGACAAGGATTTCCTTGATGCGCCCCGGAGCTTTCGTGGAGATGTCGATCTCGACCGCCTCGATGCGGCCGTTGCCGCTGGCGATCCCTGGCGGCAGATCCTGCGGACCCAGCTTGCGCCAGGCGTAATAACCGCCTGCCGCAACGACAACTGCGAACGCCAGCGCCGCCCAACGCCTGCCAGAAGAAGCCATTGTCACGGAACTCCGATATGCGATGCGCTGAATGCACGCCACAGTCAGCCTACAGCGGCGCGAGCCGATTTCAACATGGTGCGGTTGTGCATAACTGATGGTTACGTCGGGCTAACGACACGAAATCCCGGTGAGGTGTGCGGGCTGACGCTACGGATCCACGATGATTGACCCCATCGGGCGGTACAGTAACAATTCAGGGAGACGGGACGCACGGTCACCGGCGCAGGCATCGGCCCTGTGTGGCGGGTGGCGTTTTATCGCCGCGTCCCGGTTCGCCGCCGGGTGGCCGGGGTATCCGGGAGCGCGGCCGGGAGCGCGGGATGAACGGAAAACTGCTCGTCACCTTCAACGCCGGCTCCTCCACCGTGAAGATCGGCCTGTTCGCGCTGGATGCTGGCGACAATGGCCTTCGCCCGCGCCGCATTGGCAAGGGGATGATCGACTTTCGCCGCGCGCCGTTGCGCTTCGGGCTGACCGAAGGGCCCGACCATTTCGACATTGAACTGACGGCGCCGGCCGGCGGCGAGCTGGATGATGTGCTGTCGGAAGCGTTCGGCCGGTTGTCCTGGCATTTCGATCTGGATGAACTGGCGGCGGTCGGCCACCGGGTCGTGCATGGCGGCAGCCTGTTCACGGCGCCGGTGATGATTGACGCCGCCGTGCTGGCGCGCATGGACAGCCTGACGCCGCTGGCGCCGCTGCATCAGCCCCAGGCCCTGAAACTGGTCCGGGCGATCGCCAGGTTACGGCCAGGCCTGAAACAGACGGCGTCGTTCGATACGGCCTTTCACGCCGCCAACGCGGACCTGACCCGCCGCTTCGCGTTGCCCCGCGCCCTGCATGACGCGGGCGTGATGCGCTATGGCTTCCACGGCTTGTCTTACGCATTCATCGCTGGCGAACTGGCGCGGCGCCGGCCAGACATCGCTTCCGGCCGGATGATCGCGGCGCATCTGGGCTCCGGCGCCAGCCTGTGCGTCATGGAAAATGGCCTCAGCCGCGACACCAGCATGAGTTTCTCCACCCTTGACGGCGTCCCGATGGCGACGCGATGCGGCGCGCTCGATCCTGGGGCGTTGCTGTATCTGTTGGGCCAGAAACAACAGTCGTTGCAGCAGGTGGAGGACCTGCTCTATCACCGCTCCGGCCTGCTGGGCGTCTCGGGAATCAGCGCCGACACCCGCGACCTGCTGGCCAGCGACCGGCCGGAAGCGCGCGAGGCGCTGGCGCTGTTCGCCCTGCGCGTCGCGGGGGAGGCGGCGCGGCTCGCAACCACGGCTGGCGGCTTCGACGCTCTGGTTTTCACCGCCGGCATTGGCGAGCACCAGCCACAGATGCGCGCCATGATTTGCGAACGGCTGGCCTGGCTCGGGGTGCGGCTGGACGCGGAGAAGAACGCCGCCAACGCCTTCGACATCGCCGGCGCCGACAGCGAGCGCGGGGTGTTTGTCATCGCCACCGATGAGGAGCAGGTCATCGCCGGTGAAGCCCTGGCGGCGCTGCGCGCTGGGCTGACGGCAGGCCCATGATGTGGCAACGGGACGGCTGGACGCCCTGAACGGGGCGGCGACGACAGGGACTGGCGGCGGGCGGCATGCGGATGCGTTGGTTTCAGGACAAATTGCCGTTTCATGGCAAACTGCTCCTGGGGGTTTTGCCCCTGAGCGCGCGCGGCGTCCTGCGCGACGTCATGGCCGGGATTAGCCTGGCGTCGATGAACGCCCCGCAGGTGCTTGGCTACACCCGCATCGCCGGCACGCCCGTGGTTACTGGCCTGTATACGGTGCTGCTGCCGCTGGTGCTGTTCGGCATTTTCGGCGCTTCCCGGCATCTGGTGGTGGCGGCGGATTCGGCGACGGCGGCGATTTTCTCCACGGCGCTCGCGCCGATGGCCGCCCTGGGCAGCCCGAAATACATGGCTCTGGTCGGCATGCTGACGCTGCAAACGGCGCTGTTATTGCTGGCGGCGCGGCTGTTCCGGCTTGGGTTTCTCGCTGATTTTCTGTCCCGCACCACCCTGGTCGGCTTTCTCACCGGCGTCGGCGTTCAGGTCAGCGTCGCCATGGCGCCGGACATGCTGGGGATCAGGGTTGATACGCGCCACACCCTTGGCCAGATCCAGGAAATCGCGGCGGGGCTCGATCAGGTCCGGATGCTGGAGCTGGGGCTGGCCGCCGGCGTTGTCAGCGCCATTCTGGCGGGGCGCTGGCTGACGCCGCGTTTCCCGGTCCCGTTGGTCGTTGTCGCCGGCCTGATCGCCGCCAGCGCCTGGTTTGATTTCGCCGGCCATGGCGTCGCCGTCATCGGCCCGGTGCCTGGCGGATTGCCGTCGCTGGCCTGGCCGGATGTCTCCTGGTCAGAAGCCCGCGCGCTCCTGCCGGTGGCTGGATCGTGCGTGGTGATGATCATGGCGCAGAGCGCCGCCACCAGCCGCATCTACGCCATCAAATACGGCGAACGCTCGAACGCCAACGCCGATATTCTCGGGTTGGCCGCCGCCAACGCCGGGGCGGCCATCAGCGGCGCTTTCGTCGTCAATGGCAGCCCCACCCAGACGGCCATGGCCGACAGCAACGGCGCGCGCAGCCAGGTGGCCCAGATTACCTTCGCGGCCGTGGTGGCGCTCATTCTGCTGTTCCTCACCGGCCCCCTGCAATACCTGCCGCACGCGGTGCTCGCCGGCATCGTCTTCACCATCGCCCTGAACATGATCGACATCAGGGGGCTGCGGGCGATCTACGCGGAAAGCCCCGGCGAATGCGGCCTGGCCGTCCTCACGGCGGTGGCCGTGCCCTGCATCGGCGTCGAGCAGGGCATCCTGCTGGCCATCGCCCTGTCGCTCATCCGCCATGTCCGGCATTCCTACCGGCCGCATGTGTCGGTCCTGGCGCCAGGCGCCTCGGGCCGATGGGAGCCCGCCCCGGCGCGGGCGGGGCTGCAGACGGCGCCGGGGCTGATTGTCTACCGCTTCGGCGCGGACCTGTTCTACGCCAACGCCGATGGTTTCGCCGATGCGGCCCAGGCGCTGGTCGCCGCCGCGCCGGCGCCCGTGCGTGATCTGGTCATTGATGCGTCCGCGACCACCAGTATTGATTTTTCGGCCGCGCGCGTTTTCCGGGCCCTGATCGCCAGCCTGCAGCAGCGGGGCGTCCGGGTCGTCATGGGGCGCGTCAGCAACAGCCTGCGCGCCGATCTGGAGCGGCATGGCGTCGCCGCGGCGCTCGGCGAAAGCCAGATTTTCCCGACCCTGCATGAAGCGCTTGAGGCGGTCGGCGTGGACTATCACCAGGGCATGGCGCCGCGTCTGCCCGACGCAATGGCGGCCTCACCGGCCGTGTGAGGTCGCACGGCGCGGCCTGAACCGGGGCGGTAGCTTCAACCTCATGAGCAATGCTTCAGGGAGGTTGCCATGACATACGGGGTGATTGCCGTGACCGCGGCCATCTCGCTGATGGTCGTCTGGATCGCCGGCCTGCTGACCCAGGCAGACTGACGCGCCGGGACATGCTGGGGCGACAAAGCGCTTTGCGTCAGGACGCTTCGCGGTCAGCGGTTTCGCGTTCAGGCGCACACCGGACGCCGCCAGCACTGGCAGGCGCCCGGGTCGTCCATGCAGCGTCAGGCAAGCCCGGCGCGTTTCCAGCCAGCCATGGCGCCTTACGCCTCTGCCGGGCCGGAGCCGGGAGCCGGGCCGGCCGCGGCAGCCTGCTTCTTCAGCTTCCTGCGGTTCTCCAGGTTCTGCAGCACCACGAACACCGACGGCACGACGGCGATGGTCAGCAACGTCGATCCCATCATGCCGGTGAGCGTGGCGAAGCCGATGGACTTCTGCGCGTTGGCGCCGGCGCTGTCCGCCAGCACCAGTGGCACCAGACCAAGGCCAAACGCCAGCGAGGTCATGATGATTGGACGCAGGCGCAGGCGCGCCGCCTCCACCGCCGCCTCGATCACGGTGCGCCCCTCCTGCAGGTGCAGGTCGCGCGCGAAACCGACGATGAGGATGGCGTTCTTGGCTGACAGCGCGATCAGCAGGATCATGCCGATCTGGGTGTACAGGTTGCTGGGAATGCCAATGGCCAGCAGACCGCTCGCCGTGCCCAGCAGGGCCAGCGGCACCGACAGCATGATGGCCAGCGGCGCCAGCCAGCTCTCATACTGGCCAGCCAGCACCAGATAGACCAGCAGCAGGCTGAGCGCATAGACGATGTAGATCTGGCCGCCGACCGCCGCCTCCTGGAAGGAGAGGGCGCTCCAGTCAAAGCCGGTTCCCGGCGGCAGCACCTGGGCGGCAATGTCCGCAAGCTGCGTCATTGCCTGGCCGGAGCTGACGCCCATGACCGGCGAGCCAATCACCGTCGCCGCCGGATACATGTTGTACAGGCTGATCAGCGAGGGGCCGATGCTGGTGTCGATGTCAGCGATGGCCCCCAGCGGCACCATCTGGCCGCTGGTGCTGCGCACCTTCAGGGCGCCGATGGCTTCCGCGTTCATGCGCCATGGCGCGTCGGCCTGGGTATAGATCTGGAATACCCGGCCGAACTTCAGGAACTGCCCAACATAGGAGGAGCCGATGTAGGAGCCCAGCGTGCTCGCCGCCGCGTTGAAGGGCACGCCGAGAGTCTCGGTGCGCGTCCGGTCAATGGTGGCTCGCACCTGCGGCGCCTGGGCGCTGAAGGTATTGACGGCGGACATGAAGTTGCCAGATTCCCTGGCCCGCGTGGCAATCGCGTCAGCGATGCGCTGCAGCTTCTGGTAGTCGAACTCGCCATTGCGCAGCTCCACCTTCATGGTGAAGCCGGAGGCGTTGCCAATGCCCTGGATCGGCGGCGGCGGCAGCACGGTGGCCACGCCGTCCGGCAGTGCTTTCGCTGCCTCGGACAGGCTTTTGTACATGCCAACGAGGCCCTGGTCCGGCCCACGCTTGCTCCAGTCCGTCAGCATGACGTAGAGCACGCCGGCGTTGGCCAGGCTGGCGCTGTCGTTCATCACCGATATGCCGGCGATGGCGACGACATTCTCGACCCCCGGTACCTTGCGCAGACGTTCCGACAGTTCCGACAGGGATTTGCGGGTGCGTTCAAGGGCGGCGCCGTCAGGCAGCTGCACCGAGGCGATGAAATAGCCCTGGTCCTCGACCGGCAGGAACGAGGTCGGGACGCGGCTCAACGTATAGCCGGAAACGCCGACGAGGATCACCGTCAGCGCGAAGACGGCGCGATAGTGCTTCACCAGCCGCGCCATCATGCGCACATAGGCGTTTTCGCAGGCCATGTAGCCATGCTCGAACACGCGAAAGATCACGTTGCGATCCTTCACGTGCTTGGGCGGCCGCAGCCATAGCGCGCTCTGCGCCGGCTTCAGCGTCATGGCGTTGATGGCGCTGATGAGCGCGGTGGCGGCGATGACGAGGGCGAACTGCCGGTACATCTGGCCGCTGAGGCCGGGCAGGAACGCCGCGGGCAGGAACACCGCCATCAGCACCAGGGTGATGCCGAGGATCGGGCCCGTCAGCTCCTTCATGGCCTGGATGGTGGCGTCATGGGGCGACAGGCCCCTTTCCATGTGCTTGGTCACGCCCTCGACGACGACGATGGCGTCATCGACCACGATGCCGATGGCCAGCACAACCGCCAGCAGGGTCGACATATTGATGGTGAAGCCAAGCGCCGCCATGGCGGCGAAGGCGCCGATGATGGTGACCGGCACGGTGGTGGCGGGCACCAGCGTGGCGCGCCAGTCCTGCAGGAAGATCAGGATCACCAGCAGCACCAGCACCGCCGCTTCCACCAGCGTGTGATAGACGTCGTTGACCGAGGCCTTGACGAACAGCGTGGTGTTGAACGGCGTGGTCCAGTTCATGCCGGGCGGAAAGTCTTTCGCCAGCGTCTGCATCCGCGCTTCCACGCGCTGGGCGACGTCAAGGGCGTTGGCCTCTGGCAACTGGAAGATCGCCACGCCGGCCGATGGCTGGCCGTTCAGCCGGAAGTCCTGGCTGTAGGTCTGGGCGCCGAGCTCCACCCGGGCCACGTCGCGCAGTCGCGTCACCTGGCCGCCGTCGGCGTTGTCAGCCTTGATGACAATCCTCTCGAACTCGCTGACGTCCGCAAGCCGTCCCTGGACCAGCAGGGTGTACTGGAAGGCGTTGCCGCCGACCGTTGGCGGCGCGCCGAGCTGGCCGGAAGCCACCGGCAGGTTCTGGGCGTTGATGGCGTTGGAAATGTCGGCCGGAGCAAGGCCCCGCGCCTGCATCTTCTGCGGATCAAGCCAGATGCGCATGGCATACTGGCCGGCGCCGAACACGTTGACAGAACCGACGCCCGGCAGGCGCGACAGCTCGTCCACCAGATTGATGGTGGCGTAGTTCGCCAGGAACAGACTGTCCTGGCGCTTGTCCGTTGAGGTCAGCGCGATGATCTGGAGGATCGACGTCGACTTCTTGTTGGTCTGCACGCCCTGGTTCTGCACCACGGGCGGCAATTGCGCCAAAGCGGTGGAAACCCGGTTCTGCACCAGGATCTGGGCCTTGTCCGGGTCCGAGCCGATGGCGAAGCTGACGGTAAGCGTGTAGTTGCCGTCGCTGGTGCTGGTGGAGGACATGTAAATCATGCCCTCGACGCCGTTGACCTGCTGCTCGATGGGCAGCGCCACTTCCTGGGCGATCACCGATGCGCTGGCGCCCGGGTAGCGCGCCGTCACCTGCACCGTGGGCGGCACCACATTGGGATACTGCGCCACCGGCAGGTTGAAGACCGCCACGGCCCCGAGCAGCACGATCAGGATGGCGATCACATTGGCCAGGATCGGCCGCTCGATGAAAAATTTTGTCATCAGCGCGCCGCTTTCCCGTCAGCCGGATTGACCTGCGGCTTCGCGCCGGCGTCCGTCGCCTTGGGGGCAGGGGCAGGGGCAGGGGCGGGGGCGGGAGCAGGCGCTGGCTGCGCCTGCACGCGGACGCCTGGCACGGCGCCCTGCGCCTGGCCGACAATGACCTGTTCGTCGCCGGTCAGGCCGGAGACAATGACGCGCATGCCGCTGTCGGTGACCTGACCGACCTCCACCTGCCGCTCTTCCACCAGCCCCTGGGCGTTGACCAGCAGCACATAGCGGCCGCCCTGGCTGGCGCCCAGGGCGCTGTCCGGCACCAGCAGGCCATTTTTCGGGTTCGGCAGGGGGATGCGGACGCGCAGGAAATTGCCGGGCAGGATGGCGCCCTTGCTGTTGGGCGCGAGGGCGCGCACCAGCAACGTGCCGGTGTTGGGATCGATGGACGGCGAAACGTAATCGATCTTCGCCGGGTAGGGGAAATCCTTGCCGATGGCCAGGCCCATCTCCACCGGAATGCCGTCGGCGCCGCCGCGGGTCATGTGGCGTGCGCGCATGGCGTCGCGGATGCGTTCCACCAGGTGCTCGTCGAGCGAGAACTGCACGTAAAGCGGCGCGCTCTGGACGATGGTCGCCAGCGTGGTGGGGCCGCCGACGCCGACCATGGCGCCAACGTCGACCTGGTGATTGGTGACAATGCCGTCGAAGGGCGCCCGCACCTCGGTGTAGGACAGGTTCAGCTGCGCCTGCTTCACCTGGGCGGTGGCCTGGTCAACGGCGGCCTTGGCGGCGTCGCGCTTGGTTTCGGCGTCGTCGCGCGCCGCCTGGGAGGCGGCCTGCTTGGCGTAAAGCTGCTGCTGGCGATCCAGTTCGACCTGGGCGTTCTTCAACTGCGCCTGCTGCTGGGCCAGGGCCGCCTGCGCCAGCTCCAGACTGATCTGGTAGGGCGGCTGCTCGATCACGAACAGCAACTGGCCCTTCTTCACGGTCGCGCCGTCGACGTAGTTGATGCTGGTCAGATAGCCCTGGACGCGGGCGACGAGATTCACCTGCTGGATGGCGAACGCCTGGCCGGTCGCCGGAATGTATTGCGTGACGGTCTGGCTCACAGGTTTGGCGGTGAACACTACGGGAGGCGGCGGCGCCTGGGTCTTGGGTTCGTTGCAGCCCGCCAGCAGTCCGGCAATGGCCGCAACCGCCATAAACGCAGTGGGGCGTGGGTTCCAGGTGATCTTCAACGTACGCCTCCCTTTGGCGTATGATGGCGCCGCAATCTGGACAAAACGCAGTCCAGCCTCCGCCTCATTTGGGGGTATTCAGAACATGTTCCGGTCTGTCAGGCAAATTTTCCTTGCAGAAAATTGTACAGGCGCGCGACTTGCGTATGACGCTGTCCGCCTCATGGCGGGGCCCCGGGTAACAGGGCTTCGCCAATGGTGGAGACGGAGTGGCCCAGCGCCTTGAGGCCGCCGGTCAGCAGCGCTCCCGAATGACGCTGCTCCTGCCCGCCGGCCATGGCCTTGCCAATGCCGGCGAGGGTCGCGGCGTCTTCGAAAGCCTTGCCATGATTGCGGCCAACGCCGCCATCCACGCCGCTGAGGTCATGCGCCCGCATGCCAAGGCGGTGAAACTGGTCAAGGTCGGTGTTTTCGCCAGCCCGCAACTTGCCGCCCGCCAGACGCCGCGAGACGCGCAGGGCATAGTCGTCCTGCGAAACATAAACCGTGATGTGGGATGCGAGGCCGCCGATGCGCGCCGCCTGGCGCCGGAAAACGTCCATGTCAACGTCCGGCGCCGCCAGCACCACCTTCCGCATCGCGCCAAGCGCGCCACGGTCATTGGCCGTCGCCAGCTGCCGCAGGGCCTCCATCGTCACCCAATTGCCCATGGAGTGGGCGAAAATGTCGATGCCGCTGATCGCCGGATCGCGCGCCAGCTGCTTCAGCAGGGCCTCCAGCGCGTCGCGGCTGAAGTCGGCGGAAGCCCGGTCGTAGGCGTAGTCGGTGACGCCGCCGCGCGATGGCCAGCTGAACAGCACCGCCACGCCGTCGAAATGGATGTCGTCGGCGATCTGGGCGAACCGCATCGCAGCCGCATCGAAGGCGGTGTTGTAGCCATGGACGAACACCAGCGCCTTGCGCGGCGGCGTTCCTGCGCCTGTTGTTCGCAGGGCGCGGGCGAACCCGGCGCTGTCGAGCTGTGTGGCCGACGTCAGCACGATATGCCGTTGTGGGTCGGGATGACTGGCGTCGACCGGCAAGGCGCCTGGCTGGCGGCCGGGCGGCATGGAGAACGCCAGTCGGGCATAGCCCATCTCACCGCCGCGCTCGCCGGAGAACAGATATCCGGGCGGCTCCGCCGGCGCGGGCGCCCGGGTGGTCACGGCGAGCACAATGCGCTGGTCCGGCATGGCGCCGGCGGCGGCGACCGGTTGCAACAGTCCCTGGCGTGGCCCGGCGCAGGCGGCAAGCAGGACCGAAAGGCATGCGGCCATGGCCATCGGGAGGAAACGGACAAACGCGGGCATATCCTGATCCGGGGGCGTCTTGTGGGGGCAGGCGCCTTCAGGGGGAATTTCTGGGCGGAAGACGATTCCAGGGCCAAAGAGGCGGCGCGGCTCGCCGCCTGCCAGCGCCTCGCCGGCAAGCGCGGTTGCCCGTTCTCACATGGCAAAGCCTCAGGTGGGAAAGCCGGCCAACAGCGTGCAAAAAATGCATCAGGCCCAGGCGGCAAGGCCCCGGAGAGTTTATCCACGAGATCCAGCCCAGGAGATCCAGCCCACGAGATCCAACTTCTGGGATCAAACGCTTCTGGCAGACCATGCCTCGCGGGCAACGCTCCGGCGCGGCGCCCCGTCAGGGCGCCGCCATCCGGCCTCCCAGGCTTGCTTCAGCGCGCGGCGATCGCCTGCTTGCAGCTGTCGCTGAGTTTGTCCTTGTTGGTCTTCAGGCAGGAAACGACCTGATCGCGATTGCCGATGGCCGAGGCGCAAAGCTTCTGCGCGTCGGCGCGACAGGCGGTGCGGGCGTCTTCCGCCATGGCGGCGCCGCTGCTGGCGGCGGCAAGGACGACGGCGAGGAAAAGAGCCTTCTTCATTCTGGAGGTTCCCGGTTTCTGGCGCGCCATTGCGGACGCTGGCGCCATGCGCCGTTGGGCGGAGCCGTCCCCGGCGCGCGGCCGCAGCGCCAGATATCCGGGGCGCGGAGCGGTCACATGGCGCGAAGGCCTGACCGCGCCGCGCAGGCGCTCCCCAACGCGGCGAACCTGCGGGAAAGCGGCGGGCCGGCCTATGCCATGTTCATGGGACGGCGCGCCTGGAGAGAAGCGCATGGGGGGAAGATCTTGGGGAGAAGATCTTGGGGAAGCGCGCATGGCGCCCGTTTCACCAGACCCGGTTGACGGGCCCCGTTGATGGGGGCCGCCCCATCGGTCCCATCTTCATGGGATGGCGACGCGGGCCGCCGGATGCTCCTTTGCGGAGAGGCGCGGCGTCGATACACGCGCCGGTTGCCAGGCTCCACTGCTGGCCGCGCGCTGGCGCGGTGATCCGGATGCGTACGAATTCCAGAGAGGAAACCATGAACTCCAGGCACTATCTGCAGGTGATGGGCGCGGCGCTGCTGGGCGCCAGTGTTTTTGCGGCCACGCCAGCGGCCGCTGTGGTCTATTGCAAGACTGTCGGCGTCCCCAGGGGCTGCGTCGTGCGCCCGGCGCCGGTGGTGGTCGCGCCGCGTCCGGTCGTCGTGGCTCCGCCAGCCCGCGTCGTTGCGCCCCGGCCGGTTGGCCCCGCCTATCGCGCGCCGGTTGGAACGCCGACCAATCGCGGCGGCCCTGTCGACCGCGTTGGCCGGTTCTGACGCCTGTCCGGGTTCCCATCAGATCGCGGCCTTACGCAGGCGCGAGGATGCTGGGGCATCCGCGGCCTGTAGCGCTCATGCAGGCGCAAGGCCTGTCCATGGGCGCCTGTTCACGCAGGTCATGCCGCGCGCGGCCCGGACTTCTGCAAACCCCAATGGGGTCTGGCTCATCGGGGGTGGTTTCAGGCGGCGTTTTCCGTTTCCGGGAAACGCTCCGGCAGGTCCAGGGTAATGCGGACCCCGTCTGCTCTGCTGTCGAGGCCGAGCGCGACGCCGCAGCGTCCGGCCCGTCGCCGCATGTTGTCTAGGCCCCGTCCCTGCGACGTTGTCTGGCCAGGGAACCCATGGCCATCGTCGGCGATGACGATGCGGCCGCGCGCCACGCCGTCTTCGCCGCTGAAGGCTCCGAAGCTTACCGTGATGCTGCTGGCGTTGGCGTGCTTCACCGTGTTGGTCACCGCCTCGTCGAGCAGACGGAGCAACTGGATGACGTGCCAGGGCCGCAGTTCCTGATGCACCGGCAGCCCGCCAGGCGACAGCGGCCGCCAGTCGAGACGGATGTCGTGCGGCCGCAGGCGGGCGGCCGTGCGTTCACGCCAGGCGCCCAGCGCCAGCATCAGGTCGCCGTCGATGTCGTCCATGGCGTCGATCACCAGGCGCAGGTCGCGCAGGGCGCTGCGGGCGGCCTCGCCAATCTGCGCGCCGTGGGCGCCATGGCGCTCGGCGAGCGCGACGATGCTGACAAGTTGTCCGCCCAGCCCGTCGTGCAGATCGCGGGTCAGCCGGGCCCGCTCGCTGGCGAGGGCCGCGGCGTGCTTGCGCTGTTCCTCCCGCGCGAAACTGGCGCGCAACTTGTCCTCCGCCTCGCGCACCTGGGTCACCAGCCGCCCGGCGAAACTGTCCACTTCATTCAGGGCGCTGGCGAAGCGCCAGGTCAGGCAGGCGCCGATCGCCGTCATCATCGCGGCGTAGGCCATGCGGGTGACGAAAATACGCTGGTCCGGCAAAGCGCCGACGATGGTCAGCACGTCGCGGACGAGGCAGGTCATCAGCACGGTGGAGGCGCAGGCGAGCAATACGCTGATCAGATCGCGGCGCGACAGGGCCGCGGCGTTGGTCAGCCAGGCGACGCCGCCGAGACTGAAGGCGATGGCGGGCAGGCCAAGCCAGATGAACGCCAGACGCACCGCCTCTGGCCCGGCCACCAGCCCGGTGATGGCGATGGCGACGCCGGGCGCCAGCGCCAGAACCATGAATGGCGGCGTCAGCCGTCGCCCAAGGAACAGCATGCAGAAAACCAGCATCAGGCCGCTTTCCAGCGGGGCCGAGCCGATGGCGGCGGCGCGAATGCCGGCAAGCCAGGATGGCTGCTCCGGCGGAACGAGGAAGGTGTGCAGCGCCCCCAGCGCCATGGCCGCAGCCAAAACGCCGTAAGCCGTTTCCTGCCGGCGCTTGAACCACATGATGCCGAGCACCATGGCGAGGATGACCTGCCAGGAGGAGAAGACCACGGGCAGGGTGCTGAACAGCAGGACGCGCCAGTCATAGGCGTCGCGCAGGGCGCTGTCGGGCCCCACATACAACGCGTCGAGAAAGCCGCTCAGCGGCCCCCAGACATACAGGCGCACGCTGAGTTCATTGACGCCGGGACGCAGCAGCTGCGCCGGGATGACGGCGATGTCGGCGGCGTTGCGATCCGGCCGGTTGTTGCTGGCCTTGCGCCGCGTATCGAGCGCGACCACGCCGTTGACGAGGATCTGCGCCGCGTTGGTGAAGCGCGGCGTCATGACGGACCATTCCTCCGTCAGCTTTTCCGGGGCGATGAAGCTGAGGGCCAGGTTGATGCGTCGCGGCGTTGGGCCGGGAAAAGTCGCGGGCAGCCTGATGGGGGTTGCGCCATCGGGGCCTGCAACCGTCGCCTCGCGCACGGCGTAACGGCTCTCCGGGTGGGGGAGCGACATGCCGATGGCGAGCAGGCACAGAACGACAAACGCCGCCTGGAGCGACAGGTGCAGGAGCGCGAAACGCTGGCGCCGCCAGCCGGCGAGAAACGGCGTCGCGCCCGCGCTGGCGGGCTGCGCCTCGCTGCTCAAAGCTTGATCAGCCCCTGTTGTACGGCTTCAAACACGGCTTCACCCCGGGTGTTGACCTCAAGCTTGCGGTAAATGCTCTTGATATGTCCTGGCACGGTCTGGCGCGACAGCCCCAGATGCGCGGCGATATCAGCATAGCTGAAGCCTTTGGCTATGCCCCACAGGATGTCAATCTCACGCGGGGTCAGCCGGGCCGTGTTCAGTTGCGGCCGCGCGGCCGCATCCTGCTCCCGTTGCGCGCGGCGCACGATGAAACGGGCGATGGAGGCCGAGATGGGCGAATGTCCCGCCACCAGATCGCGGACAGTGGCCGCGATGTCGGTCGGAAACGCGTCTTTCAGCAGATAGCCCGTCGCGCCGACGCTGATGGCGGCGATGACGCTCTCCTCATCGCCAAGAATAGAGATCACCATGATCTCGGTTCCTGGAAAGCGCGCGCGCGTTTCGCGAATCAGGTCGACGCCATGGCCGTCAGGCAGTTGCAGGTCGGTGAGCAGCACATCTGGCGTGATCTGGCCGAGCGCCGCGCGGGCCTCCGCCAGGGTTCCCGCCTCGCGGACCGTGAAGCCAGGCTCGCCGGCAAGCACGTCGCGCAGCCGCTCACGCGTGGGCGCATCATCTTCCAGGAGAAGCACCGTGATGACGCCCGGCGGGCTGCCGGCGGAACCGCCGCCCGAAGAATCCATGTCCGCTGCTGGTGCTGTCATGCCATGCGATCCTGGCCTGTCTCTGGGCCTGCCTCAAACCGGCGCCCGGGGAGGCGGCGCGGCCGTCCTGCGGACGTCCCGCGACAATAGCCAAGCGGCCCGCGTTTGCGACAGCCATGAACATGGGGCGGGGGCAATATGGGGCGGGGGCATGCCTTTCATCCCGGGGGGGCTCCCAAAGGACTGCCCCAAAAATGTTTGCCCCAAAGAGCTTCCCCCAAAGAGCTTCCCCCAAAGAGCTTCCCCAACGGCATTCCCATCGGCGCGCGGGACGTGAATACCGCGAGCCCGATCAGAGGGAATCCGGCTCCTGAGCGTCGCAAAATTGTCAAAAGCCGAGCATTGTTGCGATTATGGCACAAGTATGCGCGGCTTTGGCCGGGCATCTCCGCAGGGGGCTGCTCCCCCTCCAGGATAACGTCCTGAAGGCGCGGGGCTTACCAGGTTATCTGGATTCATTATGCACTGGGTGCATGCCCCCGATTGGCGCACGGTTTCTGGCAAACCTCTCCGGGCGTGACCGACAAGGTCATCCTGTCTGGAATTGTTCTTAAAGATAGCGTTTGCCAGCCTTTGTGACCTTTGACTAAGAGCCGGGCAGAACGAACGCGCTGGCGTTCATCGCAAATACGCGCATCTGCACCTTGTTCATCATTCATTTTTCATTTCTGGGAGCATCGACATGACGCCGGAGCGTGCCTCCACATCACTGCGGCCATTGATGTCTGGTCTGGCGCTGACGACGGGCTTCGTGGCTTCGGTCTCCGGCCTGTCGACCGGCGCCGCCGCGCAGTCCGCCGCCAGCAACGCCCCGGCTGGCGACGCCGCCGGCAACATCGCCCTCGACACCATCACCGTCACCGGCGCTGGCCAGGGCAGCGGCAACACCAATGAGGCGACCACCGGCATCGCCCGCCTGCCGGCGACGGTGCGCGAGACGCCCAAGACGGTGAACGTGGTGACGCAGCAGCTGATGCAGCAGCAGCAGGTCACCACCCTGGAGCAGGCGCTGAAGAACGTGCCCGGCATTACCCTGTCGAGCGGCGAGGGCAACGGCGGCCAGAGCGGCGACCAGTTCCGCATTCGCGGCCTGTCCGCCAAGGGCGACATCTACGTCGACGGCCTGCGCGATTTCGGCGCCTATGTCCGCGACGCCTTCGACACCGAGAGCGTCCAGGTCATCAAGGGGCCGTCTGGCGAGGCCTTCGGCATCGGCAGCCAGGGCGGCGTCATCAACCAGACCAGCAAGAAGGCGAAGCTCAGCAACTTCTTCACGGTCGAGCAGGGCATTGGCTCGGGTCTGGTGTCGCGCACCCAGGTCGATGGCAACTACAAGATCAACGACACCACCGCCATCCGGCTGAACGGCGTCTATCACCACCAGGACGTGGCGGACCGCGATCAGGTCAAGCAGCGTCGCACCGGCTTCGCGCTGGATTTCGCCACGGGTCTCGGCACCGACACCCAGTTCCGCCTGAACTACCGCTACCAGCACAATGACAATGTGCCGGATTATGGCGTCGGCATGTTGCAGGGCGGCGACGGCCTGTTCCGTCCCATCACTGAGTACAACATTCCGGGCATTGGCCGCGGCCAGTCCTATGTGCGCAGCACCGATCGCGATCAGGGCAACATCCACGCGGTCACCGCGAGCTTCTCGCACAAGGTCAATGACTGGCTGACCATCAGCAACGACGCGCGCGCGACGTTCTTCGACCGCGACTTCTCCGGCACCAATCCGGCGGCCTGCTCAGGCGCCTGCGCCAAGGCCATTTTCGCCGGCAAGAACTATCTGCTGCCGTATGGCGCCGGCGGCGGCATGACCTACCTTCAGAACGGCTGGGCCATCCAGGACGTGCTGACCGCGAAGGCCGACGTCAACCTGCTGGGCTTCCGCCACAAGCTGATCGTTGGCGTCGACGCCAGCTATCAGGACGACGAGCGCAACAACGGTGTGTGGACCGGTCGCATCAACGACCAGACGATCCTCAATCCGCGCTTCGCCTATCCGGCGGCCTACGCCACCTATGGCGCCACCCGCCGCTTCGCCAATTCGAGCGATATCGGCCTGTTCGCCAGCGACCGCATCTGGCTGACCGAGCAGTTCTCGGTGCAGGGCGCCGTGCGCTGGGACTACTTCCGCTCCGAGTTCCGCAATGTGCCTTACACCTTCGGCGGCGCCCAGGATGCCTACAAGACCAGCCCGTCGATCGCCGCCATCTGGGAGCCCTTCAGGAACACCACGCTCTACGCCTCGTTCTCGCGCTCCTACCGTCCGGTTGGCGCCGACATCGCCGTGGCCGTCGGCGGCGTGGCGACGGAGGTTCCCGGAAGCAACAACCTGCAGCCGGAGCGTTCGGACACCTTCGAGGTCGGCGCCAAGGTCGATCTGCTCGACGGCAAGCTGGGCCTGACCGCCGCCGCGTTCAACATCGACAAGAAGAACTCGTATTCCGTCGATCCGACGACCGGCGAGGTCATCTCCGGCTTCAGCGACAACGGCGAGGGCCGTCGCATCCAGGGCTTCGAACTGGGCGCCAGCGGCAAGCTGACCGACAACTGGACCCTGACTGCGTCCTACGCTTATCTCGACGGCAAGGTGACCCGCACGAAGACCGGCACCGCGGGCAATCTGGCCCCGTCGGTTCCGCACAACAACTTCACCCTGTGGACCGCCTATGACCTGACCACGGATGTGACGAAGCTGCCGGGCGTCATCACCCTGGGCGGCGGCATGCAGTACGCCTCGGCCTACTGGGCGGATACGCCGAACACGGCCCGCATGCCGGAGACGTTCTCGCTCGACGCCATGGTGGCCTGGAAGTACGAGAACTTCCGCGTTTCGGTTAACGTCTACAACATCACCGACCATCGCAATTACGTTTCGGCGTTCAACGCCTCCCGCGCTGTTCCGGCTTCTGGCCGCACCGTGCTGCTCAACCTGGCCGCGACGTTCAACTCGTTCTGATCATGGGCGACGCCAGCGTAAAATCCGCTCATACTGAAACGGATTTTACGCCACTGGTCTGGATGGGCGCGTTTTCCTCACCGAAGCGGTCTCCGCTCCGCCGGAAAGCGCGCCGGCGCGCCGGCCCGACACATCCGCGCCCGGGCCGCAAGGTCCGGGCGTTTCTTTTGCAACAGGGCGCGATGTCCAGCGCGCCGGGAGGTTCGACATGCTGGTGCAGGTTCCCGATGTGCTGACGCCGGAGGACGTGCGGCGCTGCCGGCAGATGCTGGAGCAGTCCCAATGGGTGGACGGCCGCGTCACGGCGGGCGACCAGGCGGCCCGCGCCAAGAACAACCTGCAAATTCCGGTCGACAGCCCGGAGGCGCTTGAGCTCGGCGATCTGGTGCTGCGGGCGCTGGCCCGCAACGCCAGCTACACCGCCGCCGCCTTGCCGCTGAAAGTGCTGCCGCCGATGTTCAACCGCTACGATGTCGGCATGACCTTCGGCGCCCACGTCGACAATTCCATCCGCATGCTGCCGGATGGGTCGCGCCTGCGCGCCGATGTCTCCAGCACCATCTTCCTGTCCGATCCTGACGACTATGACGGCGGCGAACTGGTGGTCGAGGACACGTTCGGAA
The DNA here is from genome assembly GCF_053543495.1 of Camelimonas sp. ID_303_24. Taxonomy (NCBI): domain Bacteria; kingdom Pseudomonadati; phylum Pseudomonadota; class Alphaproteobacteria; order Hyphomicrobiales; family Chelatococcaceae; genus Camelimonas; species Camelimonas sp. ID_303_24. The sequence continues at coordinate 252,775 of NZ_JBLLJM010000003.1, read as the reverse complement.
CCCATGCGGTGAAGCTGCCGGCCGGGCACATGGTGGTCTATCCCGCCTCCAGCCTGCACCGGGTGATGCCGGTGACGCGCGGCAGCCGCTGGGCCTCGTTCTTCTGGGCCCAGTCCATGGTGCGCGACGATACGGAGCGGGCCATGCTTTATGACCTCGACCTGGCGGTGATTGGCGCGCGCCAGCAACTGGGCGACGACAGCCAGGTGGTGCTTGGCCTCGTCAACCACTACCACAACCTGCTGCGGCGCTGGGCTGACCTGTGACCAGCGCGCCCGGAAGCCTTTTCAGGCAAAGTGGATCCTGCTTTGCCTGAGGAAAATGCGCCAATTCAAAACGGCGCGCCCACGCCGCATGATGAAACCCGAAGGCGCGCCGACAGGGTTGAGAAGACCGTCGAGGTGCAACTGGCGCTGGGCCAGACGGCGCTGGATCGCGGCGAGGTCGCGGCGGCGCTGGAATGGTTCCGCGCCGCGGCGCGCGGCGGCGACGCCCGCGCCCTCAACATGGTTGGCCGCTGCCTTGAACACGGCTGGGGCGTCGCGGCCAGCCCGGCCCTGGCGGCGGACTGGTATCGCCGCGCTGTCGCCATGGGCGACGCCTGGGCCATGTTCAATCTCGGCGACCTGTATATGCGCGGCGCCGGCGTCGCCCGCGACGACGCGGCGGCGTTCGACCTCTATGCGGAGGCGGCGCGACGCGGCAACGCCAAGGCGCTGAACATGCTGGGGCTGTTTCACGAAGACGGCCGCTTCGCGCCGCCGGACCTGGCCGCCGCCCGCGCGCTTTACCAGACGGCGGCGGAAGGCGGCGATTGCTGGGGCGCCTTCAATCTTGGCCGGCTGCTGGTCGATGCCGGCGATGCGGCGGCGGCGCTGCCCTGGTTCACCCGGGCGATAGCGGTTGGCTTTCCCGACTTCTGGCGGGCGCTGGGCGCCGCGCTCTCCGGCCACGCCGACCCGCGCCTCGATGCGTTGGGGCGTCAGGCGCTTGAGCGGGCGGGGGCGTAGGCCGCTCAGTCTCCCGTGGGCTGCCGGTAGAACACGCCGATGCGGTCGCCGCCGATTTCCTCGATGCGCATGTCGATGTCGTAGATGGCCCGCATGGCTTCTGCGGTCATGATGCTGGCCGGCGCGCCTTCGCGGATCACCCTGCCATCGCGCATGGCGACGATGTGGTCGGCGTAGCACGAGGCGAAATTGATGTCGTGCAGCACCACGACAATGGTCTTGCCGAGGTCATCAGCCATGCGCCGCATCAGTTGCATCATGCCGGCGGCGTGCTTCATGTCGAGATTGTTCAGCGGCTCGTCGAGCAGGATGTAGTCGGTGTCCTGGCAGACCACCATCGCCACATGGGCGCGCTGGCGCTGGCCGCCGGACAATTCGTCAAGAAACCGGCCGGCCAGATGGCTCAGGCCGAGGTACTCAAGGGCGCGGGCGACGTGCGCGCCATCCGCCTGGGTCAGCCGGCCATGCGAATGCGGATAGCGGCCGAAGGCGACCAGATCGCGCACCGTCAGCCTGGCGGCGATGTGATTGTCCTGGCGCAGGATGGAGAGCCGTCTTGCCAGCGCGTTGCTGGCGGTTTGCGCGACATCCATGCCGTCGACGAGAATCTGGCCGCTGCTCATCGGCAGCAGCCGGCCGATCATGGTCAGCAGGGTGGATTTGCCGGCGCCGTTGGGGCCGATGATGGCGGTGACGCCGCCGCGCGGCAGGGTCAGGTTCACCCCCTGCACCACGGCGGTCTCGCCATAGGATTTCCGGACGTCGCGGATCTCGATCACCTGACGGCTCCCCGCACCAGCATGAACAGGAATACGATGCCGCCCAGAAATTCGACGATGATCGCCAGGGCGGTGTTGAAGGCAAAAACCCGCTCCAGCACGGTCTGGCCGCCGACAAGGCAGATGACGGCGATCAGCGTCGCCGCCGGCAGCGTCAGCGCGTGGCGGTGCGAGGGGATCAGCGCATAGGCCATGTTGGCCACCAGCAGGCCAAAGAAGGCCACCGGCCCGACCAGCGCCGTGGCGGTGCTGGTCAGCACCGCCACCAGCAGCAGCATGGTCATGGTCGTGCGCTTGTAGGGCGCGCCAAGCGCGATGGCGGCGTCGCGGCCAAGCCCCAGCACGTCCAGCGTCGCGCGCATGCGCCAGATGGCGATGGCGGCGAGGGCGATGATCACCGCCGCCACGCCAAGCAGCGTCTTGTCGACCGTGTTGAAGCTGGCGAAAAAGCGGTCCTGCAGCACCACGAATTCGTTCGGGTCGATCATCCGTTGCAGGATGTTGGAGACGCTGCGGAACAGCATGCCCAGCACCACGCCGGCAAGCAGCAACAGGTGCAGGCTGCGCACCGCGCCCGTGAACAGCCAGCGGTAGAGCAATGCGGCGAAGCCCGTCATCAGCGCCGCCTGGCCGAGAAACAGCAGGCGCTTGTCGATGAGGTTGAGGTCGCTGGCTCCGATGGCGAACACCGCCGCCGTCTGGATGAGGATGTACAGCGCGTCGAAGCCCATGATCGACGGCGTCAGAATGCGGTTGCCGGATACGGTCTGGAACAGCACGGTGGCCAGCGCGATGGCGCAGCCGACCAGCAGCAGCGCCGCCAGCTTGACGGCGCGCAATTGCAGCACGAAGGCCCAGCTGCCCGTGACGCCCACGGTCATGAAGGCCGTGCAGGCGACAAGCGCGATCACCAGCAGGGCCAGCAGGACCAGGCCGCCGCTGGCGTGGCCGGAGCGCGTGGGCATGGCGGGATCAGCCGGCACGGAAGCGTTTCCCCAGCAGGAGATACAGGAACAGCAGGCTGCCGAGTACGCCCATCATCACGCCGACCGGGATCTCGAACGGATAATTGACCAGCCGCCCGAGCAGGTCGCAGGCCAGCGCCAGCCCGGCGCCGATCAGGGCGGTGAGCGGAATGGCGCGCCGCATGTTGTCGCCGAGGGCCATGCTGGCGAGGTTTGGCGCCACCAGGCCAAGGAACGGGATCATGCCGACGGTGGTCACCACCATGGCGGTGACCATGGCGACGATGCTGAGGCCAAACAGCAGCACGCGGCGATAGTTCAGGCCCAGGTTGACGCTGAAGTCGCGGCCAAGCCCGGCCACCGTCAGCCGGTCGGCGGTGAACCAGGCCAGCGTCGCCAGGGCAAAGGCGACCCACAACAGTTCATAGCGGCCGCGCAGGATGGTGGAGAAATCGCCATTCGACCAGGCGGCGAGCGATTGCAGCAGGTCGTAACGGTAGGCGATGAAGCTGGTCGCCGCGCCAATGACGTTGCCGAGCATCAGCCCGACCAGCGGCGTCACCAGCGGCGATGACAGGGGGATGCGCGCCAGCACGCCCATGAACAGCCCGGCGCCGGCCAGGGCGAACGCCGCCGCCACCATCATCTTCACGATCACCGGCATGTCTGGCAGCAGCAGGGTGGCGCACAGCATGCCGAGACTGGCCGCATCCACGGCGCCGGAGGTGGAGGGCTCGGCGAAACGGTTGCGCGCCAGCATCTGCATGATCAGCCCGGCGATGGCCACAGAGCCGCCGGCCAGCACCACGGCGATGGTGCGCGGCCCCCGGCTGGTCAGCAGCAGGCTGATCGCCGCCGGATCGCCGGCCAGCACGGCGCCCGGCGTCAGGTCGCTGACGCCGGCGAACAGGCTCGCCACGGCCAGCAGCAGAAAAACGGCCAGGGCCGCCGCGGTCCTGGTCATGGCGTGGGGTAACGCGGCTTGCGGCCCGGGATCAGGCGGGAGGAGGGGGGAGACATCGGCGCGCCTCGCCTGCCCGGCCTGGCTGAGATGTTGCTGGTGTGATCCATTCCCGCCACTGCGTCTCTCGCCACTGTCTCTCTCTGCCGTCCATGTCCGGGCTTGTCCCCGCCATCCACGTCTTCAGCCGTGAGACCGGGTTCGGCCCCTTGCTGAGGCGTGGACCGCGTGGATGGCCGGGACAAGCCCGGCCGTGACGGTTGGCGGCGTTTTGGCCGGAGGAGCTTCCGGGCCGGCATGACCTGGCGCCAGAGCCGCCTTCACGCCGTTGCTCGCGCGCCCGCCGCCTGCTTGCTGGCGTTCACCGGCAGCCGCTCACTTGCCGCCGAACGCCTTGTTGAGCTGGTCGATGTCCTGCTTCAGCGCGGTGGCGCCGCCGCCGACCAGATACCAGTTGGCCGGATCGAGATAGACCACCTGGTTCTTCTTCCAGGCCGTGGTCTGGCCGACCAGGTCGTTGTCCAGCATCTTGCGGGCATTGCCGGTCTTGCCGAGGGCGGCGTCGCGGTCGATGACGAACAGCCAGTCCGGATTGGTTTTCTGGATGAACTCGAAGGTCACCGGCTGGCCGTGTGTGCCGATCTTCAGGTCGGGCGCGGCTGGCGTAACGCCGAAGGCCTCATGAATGACGCCGAAGCGCGAGCCGGGGCCATAGGCGCTCATGCGGTTGGCGACGGTGAGGATCAGCAGGCCCTTGCCAGCCGCCTGGGCCTTTTGCTTCAGCTGCGCCACGCCGGCGTCGAGACCGGCGACGAGCTGCTTCGCCGCGTCTTCCTTGCCGAATGTCCTGCCGAGCGTCGTGATGTGCTCGCGGGCGCTGGCGAACGGCGCCTTCGCGTCGACGGTCATGTCGATGGTCGGGGCCAGTTTCGACAGTTCGGCGTATTTGGCCTGCGAGCGGCCGCCGACGATAATCAGGTCCGGCTGCATCGCGCCCAGCGCTTCGAGATTGGGCTCGAACAGGGTGCCGACCTTCGTCACCTTGTCGTCGTTGTACTTCTGCAGCCAGGCCGGCTTCACGCCGGAGGGGACGCCAGCGATTTCGACGCCAAGCGCGTCGAGATTGTCGAGCGTGGCCAGATCGAACACGACGATCTTCTTCGGCGTATCCTTCAGCGTGGTTTCGCCGGAGGCGTGCTTCACCGTCACCGGCGCCGCATGGAGCGGAGCGGCGGCGAAAGCCGCGAGGCCGAACAGCAGCCCGCAAAAGGCCTTGCGGGAAATATTCCGGGACGAATTCACGTCAGTGCTCCCTGGGTTCAAGGTCCAGTCTGGTGCGGAAGGCCAGCCGGCGCTTCCGGAGGACAGGTCGGGGTGGGGGATGCCAGAACGGAGGCGTCGATGGCGGCAAGCCCTGGCCGCCCGGTCAGCGCCATCGCCGCTTCAAGTTCGGTGGCCAGCATCGCCAGGGCATGGGCGACGCCGGCGGCGCCGGCGGTGGCCAGCGCCCAGTACAGCGGCCGGCCGACCAGCACGGCGCGGGCGCCGAGGGCCAGGGCCTTCAGCACGTCGGTTCCGCGCCGCACGCCGCCATCCACCAGCAGCGGAACCCGTCCATCGACGCGGCGCGCCACCGCCGGCAGCAGGTCAATCGCCGCCGGCATGCTGTCGAGCACGCGCCCGCCGTGGTTGGAAACGATGAGGCCGTCGACGCCGCGCGCGATGGCGAGCTCCGCGTCATCGGGATGAGCCACGCCCTTGAGCAGCAGCGGCAGGCGCGTCTGCTCCCGCAACCAGGCGATGTCGTCCCAGCGCGGCGCCGCGTCGATGAGGCCGCGAAACACCGGGCTGCGCGCTGGCTGGGCCCGTGTCGCCGTCGCCTGGGCGAAACCGGCGAGGTTGACCGACTGGACCTGCGCGGGCAGGTGGAAGCCACAGCGCTGCTCGGCGTCGCGCACGCCGTTCACCGGCGCATCCGCCGTGACGACGAGGGCGGCATAGCCAGCGTCCTCAGCCCGCCGGACAAGGGTGAGCGTGTCGTCGCGCCGGGGCTGCGGGTAAAGCTGAAACCACAGGGGCGCGGGGGCAAGGCGCGCCAGCTCGGTCATGTCGACGCTGGCCTGGCAACTGGCGATGCAGCCAGCGCCCGCCGCGGCGGCGCCGGTGGCCATGGCGAATTCGCCTTCCGGGTGAACCAGCTTCTGCCAGGCCATCGGCGCGGCGATCACCGGCGCTTCCAGATTCAGGCCGAACAGGCGCGTGGCGGCGCTGGCGCCGCGCAGATCGGTCAGGAGGCGCGGCAGCAGGCGCAGGCGGGCGAAGGCCTGCCGGTTGTCGCGCAGGGTGGCCGCATCCGCCGCGCCGCCGCCGATGTAGGCCTGCAGGTCCGCCGGCAACAGCGCGCGGGCGTGACGCTCATAATCATCCAGGCAGACGGTGTCGGGGGGAATGGACAAATCGGTTTCAGATCAGGTTACAGCCGGTCCTGGCGAATGGCGCGCGCCCAGGCGCGCCGCAGTTTCGCGCACCGGGGCGTTGTGGTCGCTCAGGGGGCTGGCGTCAACCTGTTGTAAAACCTTATCTTTTGTAACGATTATAAAGTGGCGGGAAAAGCGCGACGGCGGCGGGAGATGACCGCCGGCGTCATGGCGACGCTCCGTCAGGATGACGCGACCGCGGCCCGCATCCTGACGGTCCTCATGCCAGTGGTGGCAGTGCGGTCAGCCGAGCTTCACCAGCATCTTGCCGGTGTTGTCGCCGGTGAAGAGCTTGAGGAAGGCGGCGGGCGCGTTCTCGATGCCATGCTCGACAGTTTCCTGCACGTGCATTTTGCCGGCGCGGATCAACGCGCTGGTCTCCTCGCGGAAACGGGGGCGCAGATCCATGTGGTGCCGCACCACAAAGCCTTGCAGCTTCAGGCTGCGGCTGATGGCGAGCATCAGGTTGTTGGGGCCTGGCGCCGGCGCCAGATCATTGTAGCCGCCGATCATGCCGCACAGGGCGATGCGGCCGAAAACCCTCATCTGGTGCAGGGCCGCTTCGAGATGGCCGCCGCCGACATTGTCGAAATACACGTCGAGGCCATCCGGCGCCGCGGCCGCAAGCGCCGCGTTGAGGTCGCCACAGGTGCGGTAGTTGATCACCGCGTCAACGCCGGCCACATCGCGCAGCCATGCGCATTTTTCGTCGGTCCCGGCCGAGGCGACCACATGACAGCCATGCGCCTTGGCCAACTGGCAGGCGACCGAGCCGACCGCGCCGGCGGCGGCGGATACAAAAACGCTGTCGCCGTCCTTCAGTTCGGCGATGCGGAACAGTCCGGTGTAGGCGGTGAGCCCTGGCGCGCCGAGCACGCCGAGATAGGCCTGCGCCGGCGCCTGGGCGACGTCGATCTTCTCAAACCCTTCCCAGGAGCCGGTGGCGTATTCGCGCCAGCCCAGCATGTGGAACACATGGTCGCCAGGCGCGAAATCCGCGTGACGCGATTCCACCACCACGCCGACAGCGCGTCCATACAGCGCCTCGCCGACCTGGAACGGCGTCACATAGCTCTTCTGGTCGATCATCTGGCCGCGCATGTAGGGGTCGACCGACATCCACAGATTGCGCACCAGCAACTCGCCCTCCGCCGGCTGGCGCAACGGCGTTTCCGCCAGGGCGAAATCGTCAGGGGTGGGCATGCCGACCGGGCGGGCGGCCAGCCGGATTTCGCGATTGGTGGCGCTGGATTGCAAGGCGTTTGCTCCGGGATATGTTGTCGTTTGGGGGCATCATAGAGCATTTTCCGGCGCAGGCGACGCGCCAGCGTCAGGAAATGGACGCGAATGGCCGGCAGGATGCGCGGGGCCGGCGAAATCGATGCTGGCGGCGTTTTGGATTGCCCCAGTTGACGTCCCCTGAAGTGCACGTTGATTTGAATTATTAAAAATAAAACCAAAGTTATCTGGCGATGATTTGGCCGATGTCCGTGCGTTTTGTAGTTGTCTTTCCGTGAATGCGTGAAATATATGCGCCAGAGTTGCGCTGTTCCGACAGGCGCGGCGCGCCGTGGATACACGGCGCCGAAGTGAGTGGAGAGTGTCATGAGCGGTGAACACGCGAACACCCGCACGGAAAAGGACGCCATGGGTCCGGTCGAAGTGCCGGCCGACCGGCTCTGGGGAGCCCAGACCCAGCGCTCCATCGGCAATTTCCCCATTGGCGTCGACCGCTTCCGCTGGGGCCGGCCGGTGATCCGGGCGCTGGGCCTGCTCAAGAAAGCCGCCGCCGAGGCCAATGGCGCGCTGGGCGAACTGCCCGCCGACAAGGTGAAGCTGATCGTCCAGGCCGCCCAGGAGGTCATTGACGGCAAGCTCGACAGCGAGTTCCCGCTCGTCGTCTGGCAGACCGGCTCCGGCACCCAGACCAACATGAACGCCAATGAGGTGATCGCCAACCGCGCCATCCAGCTGGCTGGCGGCGTTGTCGGCTCGAAGAAGCCGGTCAATCCCAACGACGACGTCAATCACTCCCAGTCGTCCAACGACACGTTCCCGACGGTGATGTATGTGGCGGCGGTCGAGGGCCTCGGTCACGCCCTGCTGCCGGCGGTGCAGCGCCTGCGCGACGTGCTGGCCGACAAGCAGGCGCAATACGCCGACGTTGTCATGATCGGCCGCACCCATTTGCAGGACGCCACGCCGCTGACCGTGGGGCAGCTGATTTCCGGCTGGGTCGCCCAACTCGACCATGGCCTCGCCGCCGTGCGCGCCGGCATGGAGGGGCTGTTCAACCTGGCGATTGGCGGCACGGCGGTGGGCACCGGCCTCAACGCCGATCCGCGCTTCGGCGATCTGACGGCGGCCAACATCGCCCGCGAAACCGGCTTTCCCTTCGTCTCGGCGGCCAACAAATTCGCCGCTTTGTCGGCCCATGACGAGATGGTGGTGGCCAGCGGCGCCGTGCGCGCCCTTGCCGGGGCGCTGCTGAAGATCGCCAACGACGTGCGGTTTTACGCCTGCGGCCCGCGCGCGGGTTTTGCAGAACTGCGCATCCCGGAAAACGAACCCGGCTCATCAATCATGCCGGGCAAGATCAACCCGACCCAGTGCGAGGCGCTCACCATGGTGTGCGTGCAGGTGTTCGGCAACGACCACGCCGTCGCCTTCGCCGGCTCCCAGGGCAATTTCCAGCTCAACGTCTACAAGCCGGTGATGCTGCACAATCTGCTGGAATCGGCGCTGCTGCTCGGCGACGCCTGCAACGCCTTCACCGATCACTGCGCCGTCGGCATTGAGCCCAATATCGATCGCATCAACGAGAACCTCGACAATTCGCTGATGCTGGTGACGGCGCTCAACCCGCACATCGGCTACGAGAAATCAGCGGAAATCGCGCTTGCCGCCCATCGCGAGGGCCTGTCGCTGCGCGCCGCCGCCCTGCAACTGGGCTATGTGACCGATGACGAATTCACCCGCTGGGTGCGGCCGGAGGACATGGTCGGGCCGCTGAAGAAATAGCATCGGACCGGGGCGAGAGGGCGCCGCCCCGCTTTGGCTCCGGGAAATCTCCAGGTGGGCCTTCATCTGCCCCTACGTCATGCCCCGACGTGTTCCGGGCTGAACATCAGGGCGGGCGCAAGCCACTGCTGGGGCGTCGCTCCGTGGATGGCCGGAATAAATCCGGCCAAGACGGCGTAAAGGGATGGCGTCACAAAGGGGCTGGGCTGGCGGTCAGCGATCCTGCTTGTGCGCAGGCTTGCGGGGGCGCGCCGTAGCCAGCGAAAACCATCCGCTGCAAGGCGGCCAGACTCAGGCGGCGACCTCAAGCGGCGGCACCCCGGCTGACGCGTCGCCGTCTGGCGCAGCCCGCGCCAGCGTCGCCCTGTCCGCCGCCCCGCCCATCTGCTGGAGGCCGCAGGCCGCGCCGGCTGGGGCGGAGGCCGCTTCGCCCGGGTTGCCGCGCGCGGAAGGGCGCCGGGCCTGCATGGTTTGCAGCACGAAGGTCATCAGCGTCTGGTCGACGTGATTGGCGGCGCGCGTCACGTCGATGGCGATGCGCAGGCCGTTGTCGGTCATGGCGCCGGCGGCGTCGAGGGTGGTGATCAGCCAGTTGACCACCTCGCGCTCCACCTGGCCGGATGCGGCTGCCCCCGTCACGACATGGGCCACGGCCAGATCGACGAATGTGTCGTCCCAGGCTGGATGCCGGTCGGCGATCAGCCGGTCGAGCGCCGCCAGGGCGTCGACCTCGGCGCGGCGCGCCACGTCGCCCGCCAGAATTTCCCCGGCAAGTCGCAGGACGTCCTGTTCGCTCACCCGGCCGGCGTCCAGCACGTCGTCAACGAAATCCCGCAGTTCCTGCCTGATCATGCCCTGTCATTCCTGCATTCCGGCAAAAGTGGCTCCACCCTTGCGTCTGGAACTGCCGCCGCCCGCGCCAGGAGCATGTCCTGGCTTCAGGTTTTGGCGGAAAGGCCCCCTGTCTTTCCTGCGGCAGCATCGCGCGGCGTTCTCGCCAGCAGGTTAACGCGGCATGGTAAATAACGGTTCAGGTTAAGCATTGCTGACCAGCCGTCCGGGAGGCCGCCGCCCGGAGGGCCGCCGTCAGGGCGGCCAGCCGGCCGGCCCTCACGGTTCTGGCGTCCCCGCCGGTCCGGCCCTGACCCGCGGCTCAGACGAAGCGCGTGGCGGCGCCGCCCAGCGGCTCCCAGGCCGCCAGATCTGCCTCGAAGGCCTTGAGCTTGGCGCGGACGCGGGGATAGGCCTCGTCGCCCAGCACCAGGTGCAGGGGCGGGGTGTCGGAGTCGATCGCCTTGAGGATGACGGCAATGGCCTTGTGCGGGTCGCCGCCCTGCAGGCCGTCGTTCTCCGCGGCATAGCGGCGGGTGACGCCAGAGGTCTCGGCGTAGGCCGGCATTTCGTTGCCGGCGGCGTTGATCGAGCGGCCGAGAAACTCGGTGCGGAACGGACCCGGCTCAACGATGATCACCCTGATCCCGAACGGCGCCACCTCCTGCGCCAGCGCCTCGGACAATCCCTCCACCGCGAACTTGCTGGCGTTATAATAACCAAAGCCGGCCCGGCCAACGAGGCCAGCGATGGACGAGAGGTTGACGATGCGGCCGCCGCGTGAGCGGCGCAGCGCCGGCAGGGCGGCGCGGGTGGTTTCGATGAGGCCGAAGACGTTGGTCTCGAACATCGGCCGGTATTCTTCCGGCTCGCCTTCCTCTACCGCGCCGACGAAACCATAGCCGGCGTTGTTCACCAGAATGTCGAGGCGGCCAAAGCGCTGTTCCGCCAGGGCCACGGCGGCCTCAGCTTCGCCTGGCTGGGTCACGTCAAGTCTGGCGATCTGCAATTTGCCGTCCGCCGCCGGCTTCAGGTCCGCCAGCGTCTCTGGTCTGCGCGCGGTGGCGACCACGTTGTCGCCGCGGTCCAGCGCCGCCTGGGCGAGAATTTTGCCAAAACCTGTCGAGCAGCCTGTGATCAGCCATGTGCGCGGCGTGGTGTGTGTCATCGGGCGTCCTCCTGATTTGTGGCGGCATTATTGGCGCAGATGACCGGTGCGCCAAGCCGCGCTGGCGCGGGGCAGACCAGCGACGCGGGCATTTTTCAGGAAAACCGGCGCGGCGTCTTTACGTTGTGGATCTTTCGAAATATAAATTAGAAATATTCAAAATGTTATCTGTTGCGCAAGTCAATAATTGAAAAATTACATATGTTTGGAGCTTCATGCTAAAGACTGATATTGGTTTCGTGAACAATATTCTCTGGGGCGATGTGCTGACATACATGCTCCTCGGCGCGGGGTGCCTGTTTACGTTACGTCTACGGCTGGTGCAGGTTCGCCGTTTTCCCGAGATGTTCCGCACGCTGGCGCGCCCGGCGGTCAGCGATCCGGCTGGCATTTCACCGTTCCAGGCATTGTGCGCCTCGCTGGCCGCGCGGGTTGGCACTGGCAATGTGGCGGGCGTGGCGGTGGCGCTTTATCTTGGCGGTCCAGGCGCCGCGTTCTGGATGTGGCTGGTCGCGGCGCTTGGCATGGCGACCGCCTTTGCCGAAAGCTCGCTGGCGCAACTGTTCAAGGTTCGCGACGGGGCGGGCGCCTATCGCGGCGGGCCGGCGTTCTACATCGCGCGCGGTCTGAAGGCGCCGCGCGCCGCCACGGCGTTCGCGATCTGCCTGATCATTGTCTTCGGACTGGTGTTCAACGCGGTGCAGGCCAATTCCATCGCGGGCGCCGCGCAGGAGGCGTTCGGCGTCGCGCCGCTCTGGTCGGGCGTTGCCGTAACGCTGGCGGCGGCGCTGGTCATTTCCGGCGGCGTCGCCGGGGTGGCGCGCTTTTCCGGCGTCGTTGTGCCGCTCATGGCGGGCGCCTATATCGCCGTGGCGCTGGTGGTGCTGGCGCTCAATGCAGATCAGGCTCCGGGACTGCTGAAGCTGATCGTTTCCAGCGCCTTCGGCCTGGATCAGGCGGCTGGCGGCGTCGCTGGCGGCATGACGGCGGCGATGATGAACGGCGTGCGTCGCGGGCTGTTCTCCAATGAGGCGGGCATGGGCTCCGCCCCCAATATTGCCGCCGTGGCCACGCCCAGTCCGCACCACCCGTGCAGCCAGGGCTTCGTGCAGGCGTTCGGCGTCTTTATCGACACGCTGGTGGTCTGCACCGCCACGGCCCTGCTGATTTTGCTGTCGGGCAAATTGCAGCCTGGCTCGGGCGTCACCGGCGTCCAGCTCACCCAGCAGGCCATGGGCGTGCATCTGGGCGTCTGGGGCGCGCCGTTCGTCAGCATCGCCATCACCTGCTTTGCCTTCACGTCCATCGCCGGCAACTACGCCTGCGCTGAGGGCGCCCTTGTTTTTCTGCGCTGCGACGGGCGCACGGGCCGGCTGTTGCTGCGCCTTGGCCTGCTGGGCATGACCCTTTGGGGCGCCGTTGTGCAGGTGACGACGGTGTTCGACCTGGCCGACGTGTCGATGGGCTTCATGGCCGCCATCAATCTCGTCGCCATCGTGCTGCTGTCCGGCGTGGTGGTTCGCCTGGCGCGCGACTACCTCGCCCAGCGCGACGCGGGCCGCGAGCCGGAATTCGACCCGAGCCTGTTGCCGGAACTGGCGGATGTCATTGAGTCGGGCATCTGGGGCGCGCCGGCGCCCGTCCCCGGACGCGCCGGTTTCGCCGCCGCCGCCGGTCTGCCTGGGGGGATCGCGCCGCCGCCTGGCGATCTTGAAGTTGTGCAGGGGCGGCCGGGGGCGTGAGGCGGCGGGCGCGGCTGATCTGGTCCGGATCATGCGGTCGTGCAAGGGTTCCGGCCATTGCAACAGGAGGATGTCCCGATGGCCGGACCCCGCGTCTCAATCGAATTCTGCACGCAGTGCCAGTGGCTGCTGCGCGCGGCCTGGATGGCCCAGGAGCTGCTGTCCACCTTTGGCCAGGATCTGGGCGAAGTGGCGCTGCTGCCCCGGACCGGCGGCGTGTTCCGCATCCGGGTGAATGACAGCCTGATCTGGGACCGCACGGTTGATGGCGGCTTTCCGGACGCGAAAACCCTGAAGCAGCGGGTGCGCGACCTGATTGATCCGGAGCGGTCGCTTGGCCACTCCGACCGGCCGGCGGGCGGAAGCTGAGGGCGTTCGCGCCGGCTGCCTGGGGGATCCGGCCGCTGTGGACGTTGGGCGCGTGGGCTTTCCGGCTCCCGCGCATGGTTTTCTGGAATGTGGGTCGCCGCGGCGATCCGGATATCCGTCGCAGCCCGGGGGGACGGGCGTGACGGTTCGGGTGGTTTTCGGAGCCGGGGCTGGGGCCGGCTTCCGGATGCGACCTGATGGAGGAGGGGGAGCAACAGACCTTCAACAGGAGGGGATGCATGGCATTGTCACAGTACGCCCAGCAGATGCTGCGCTGCAAAAGTATCGACGCGCTCCGGGCGGTTGCTGATTCCGGAGAGGGGGCGGGGCTGAAACGCTCGCTGGGCGTGACGCGTCTGGCGCTGATTGGCGTCAGCAGCACCATTGGCACCGGAATTTTCTTCATTTTTGGGGTTGCGACGCCGCTGGCCGGGCCAGCGGTGGTGCTGGCGTTCATTCTGGCGGGCCTCGCGGCGGCGCTCAGCGCGCTGTGTTACGCCGAACTGGTGTCGGCGTTGCCGACCGCCGGCTCGGCCTATTCCGCCGCCTATGCGGCGCTGGGCGAGGCCGCGGCCTTCCTGGTGGCCAGTTGCCTGCTGCTTGAATATGGCGTCGCCACCTCGGCCATCGCCGTGACCTGGGGGCAGTACCTGAACCAGATGGGCGAGTATCTGTTCGGCTGGAGCCTGCCGCATTTTCTCTCGGCGCCGCCGGCCCAGGGCGGCCTGGTTAATCTGCCGGCGGTGACCCTGATCGGCATGGCCTGCCTGCTGCTGCTGCGCGGCGCCCGCGAGTCGGCGACGGTCAACGCCATCATGGTGCTGGTCAAGGTTGGCGTGCTGGTGATGTTCATCATGGTCGGCGCCACCGCGTTCAACGTCGACAATCTGCAACCGTTCATGCCCCATGGCGTCGCCGGCGTCGGCGCGGCGGCCTCGGTGATCTTCTTCGCCTATGTCGGCATCGACAGCATCGCCACGGCGGGTGAGGAGGCGATCAATCCCCGCCGCACCTTGCCGCTGGCGACGATGATCGCCTTCTTCGTGGTCACGGGCCTGTATGTGGCGGTGGCCATCGTCGCGGTCGGCGCGCAGCCGGCCTCCGAGTTCGCTGGCCAGGCGGCGGGGCTCGCCGTCATCCTGCAGAACGTGACGCAGGCGCGGTGGCCGTCGATCGTGCTGACCGCCGGGGCCATCATCTCGATCTTCAGCATCGCGCTGGTGCTGCTGTTCAGCCAGACGCGTGTGCTCTACGCCGTGAGCCGCGACGGCCTGCTGCCGCCGCTGTTCTGCCGGGTCGACGCCCGCACCGGCGTTCCGGCCCTGAACACGATAACGGTGGCGGCATTGAGCGCCGTGCTGTCCGGGTTCTTTCCGCTCGGCATTCTGGCGGAAATGGTGTCGGTGGGCACGTTGGGCGCCTTTGTCATGGCCGCGCTCAGCGTCATTGCCCTGCGGGTGCGCCAGCCGGACCTGCCGCGCAGCTTCCGCCTGCCGCTGTATCCGTTCACGCCGCTGGCCAGCATCGGCCTGTGCCTCTACCTGCTCTCGGGCCTCGCGCCGCTGACCCTCGGCCTGTTCGGCCTGTGGCTGGTCGCGGCGGGCGCGGTGTACGTCCGCTATGGCATGCGCCGCTCGCATCTCGGGGCGGGGACGCAGCAGGATGCCCAGGAAGGCGCCGGGCCCTCCGTGAGCGGCGGCGATCTGGCGGCCGCGCCGGCGGGCATCGCCGCCGGGCAAGGCGGCTGACGCAAAAGACGGCTGACGCGAAAAGGGGCGGGAAGCCTGTGGCCTCCCGCCCCTGACGGCAGCTTCAACCGCCGCCCGGAGCCATTTCCGGTCGATATGGATCGGGAATGGCTCAAGTTTCCTTTGTCTGGATTGAAGCCCGGTCGGTCAGGCATCCCGGCCTGATCGCGGAGCCTTTCAGGGACGCCGCTCAATCGCACACCCGTACGGCGCGGTAGCGGATGACATTGCCCCACGGATCGATCACCGGCTCCCGGGATACGTAGCACGCGGGCTGCGCCGTCATGGCGCTGGCGGCGATGGCGCCCAGGGCGAGGCCGCCGATCAGGCCGGCGCCGCCGTAGACATAGCCGGGGCGATGGAAATGCCCGTGGCGGTGATGATGGCCATAGCCATGCCCATGCCCATGTCCATGTCCATGTCCATGTCCTGGGCCGGCGCTGGCCGGCGATGCGGCGGCGAGGGCGAAGCCGCCGATGGCGGCGGCGACAACGGCGATGACGGCCTTGCGGCTGGTAGCGGCGACGTTCATGACATCCTCCATCTGCAGCGGCGCCGCTGGATAGCTGTTCCGGCGCCCTTATGCCCATGGGTCGCAGCGAGCGCCGCGACGGTTCACGCCTGGCGTGAAAAATTTTCAGAAAATTTCGACAGGGATCCGCAGGGGGCTGATGAACCGGCGCCGCGACAGCCGCGCTTCGCGATCTTCTCCTTCTCCTTGGCGCTTCCCTTGGGTGGGGTTCTCTTGGGCGCGCCTCAACTGGACGCGTTTCTCCCCGGCGCGTTTCTTCCGGGCGTTTCGCCCGCGCCGCCGTGATATAAGACAGCTCGCCACGCAAGCAGGGAGCGCACATGCCACGGCGACAGGCGAACAGGCGGGATGGCGCGCAATCTCCGGCTGCGGCCGGCGCCGGCCGGCTGTTCGCGCTCGATGTCGACGGGGAAGGGCCGCCCCTGCGCCCCGATCTGTTGCCGGACGGCTTCGCCCGCTGGTTCGCGGCGCGCGGCTGGCGGCCCCGGCCGCACCAGTTGCTGCTGCTTGATCTGGCCCTGGCTGACCGCTCCACCCTGCTGGTCGCCCCCACCGGCGCCGGCAAGACCCTCGCCGGTTTCCTGCCTTCGCTGGTCGAACTGGCCGCGCGCGCCGCCCCGGGCGTCAACGCGCTGCACACCCTGTACATCTCGCCGCTGAAGGCGCTGGCGGTCGACGTCGCCCGCAATCTGGAAGCGCCGGTGGCCGGTATGGCGCTCGACATCCGCGTCGAGACCCGCACGGGCGACACGCCGCCGCACAAGCGCGCCCGCCAGATGCAGCGGCCGCCGCACATTCTGATGACCACGCCGGAGCAACTGGCGCTGATGCTGGCCCATCCGGATGCGGAAAAACTGTTTGGCGGCCTGCGCCGGGTCGTGCTGGATGAGTTGCACGCGCTGGTCGCCTCGAAGCGCGGCGACCTGCTGGCGCTCGATCTGGCGCGCCTGCGCCGGCTGGCGCCTGACCTCACCGTCACGGGGCTGTCGGCCACGGTGCGCGAGCCACAGGCGCTGGCGACTTACCTGACAGGCGTCGGCGCGGCTGCGCCGCCAGTCGACATCGTGCGCATGGAAGGCGGGGCCCCGCCGCAGATCGCCATTCTGGGCGGAAAACGCGAACTGCCGATCGCCGGCCACACCACCTCCTGGGCCATGCCGGAAGTCTATGAGGCGATTCGCAGCCATCGTCTCACCCTGGTGTTCGTCAATACGCGCCTGCAGGCCGAGTTCACCTTTCAGGAACTGTGGCGGCTGAACGATGACACGCTGCCCATCGCCCTGCACCATGGTTCGCTCGACGCAACCCAACGTCGCCGGGTGGAGGCGGCGATGGTCGATGGCCGCCTGCGGGCGGTGGTGTGCACCGCGACGCTTGATCTGGGCGTCGACTGGGGCGACGTCGATCTGGTCATCAACCTCGGCGCGCCGAAGGGGGCGAGCCGGTTGATGCAGCGCATCGGCCGCGCCAACCACCGCCTGGATGAGCCGTCGCGCGCCTGGCTGGTTCCCTCCAACCGGTTTGAGGCGCTGGAGTGCGAGGCGGCGCTGGAGCTGGTGGAGGCGGCGGCGCAGGACACGCCGGACCCGCGAACCGGCGCCCTCGACGTGCTGGCCCAGCATGTGCTCGGCATGGCCGTGGCCGGGCCGTTCACCGAAGATGGGCTGTTTACCGAGGTCAGCTCCGCCGCGCCCTACGCCGGGCTGTCGCGGGCCGATTTCGATGACGTGCTGGCCTTCGCGGCCACGGGCGGCTACGCCCTGCGCAGCTATGAGCAGTTCGCCCGCATCCGTCGCGACAGCCACGGCCAGTGGCGCATCGCCACCGCCGCCGCAGCCCAGCGCTACCGGCTGAATGTGGGAACCATCGTTGAGGCGGCGAAGATCAAGGTGCGGCTGTCGCGCCCCTCCCGCGCGCGCCGCCCGGACGGCAGGCCCGGCCTGACGCCGCGCCCGGCGATGGGCGGTCGCATTCTGGGCGAGGTCGAGGAGGATTTCGCCGAGCAGCTTGTCGCCGGAGATACTTTTATATTTGCCGGCGAAGTGTTGCGCTTCGAAGGGCTCGCCGCCAATGAGGCGCTGGTGACGCGGGCGACCGGCCGTGACCCCAAAATCCCCGCCTGGGCCGGGGGCAAGTTCCCGCTCTCCACCTTCCTCGCCGCGCGGGTGCGGCAATTGCTGGCCGATCCGGACAGCTGGCGCGCCCTGCCGCCCGAGGTGCAAACCTGGCTGACCTGGCAGCGGCGGCATTCGCGCCTGCCGCAACCGGACGAACTGCTGGCGGAGACTTTTCCCCACGCCGGGCGTCACTATCTGGCGGTCTGGCCATTCGAGGGGCGTCTTGCCCACCAGACCCTCGGCATGTTGCTGACCCGGCGGCTGGAGCGCGCCCGCCTGCGCCCGCTTGGTTTTGTCGCCAACGACTATGGCGTCGCCGTCTGGGCGGCGGGTGACCTGGCCGCGGCCTTCGCCACGGGTTCATCCGGCGCGCCGCGCCTGGCGCTGGACGATCTGTTCGCCGAGGACATGCTGGGCGACGACCTGGAGGAATGGCTGGATGAATCGGCGCTGATGAAGCGCACGTTCCGCCACTGCGCCATTATTGCCGGGCTCATTGAGCGCCGCCATCCCGGCATGGCCGCCAAAACCGGCCGCCAGGTCACCATCTCCACCGATCTGATTTACGACGTGCTGCGCCGGCACGAGCCGGACCATGTGCTGCTGCGGGCGGCGCGGCGCGACGCCGCTTCCGGCCTGCTTGATCTGAAGCGCCTCGCCGATATGCTGGCGCGCATTCGCGGGCGCGTGGTCTGGCAGCCGCTGGAGCGGATTTCGCCTTTATCCATCGCGCTTGTGCTCGAAATCGGCCGCGAATCGACGCCGGGCGACGCGGACGCCCTGCTGGCCGAAGCGGAAGGCGCGCTGGTTGACGAAGCTCTTGCCTGAGAAGCCCTTGCCTGAGAAATCCTTGCCCGGGAAATCTTTGCCTGAAATGGCCCCCCCCACGGCAGCCCGGTCGCCGGTCGCCGCCATTCCGGCGGGCGATGCGGAGCCGGTCTGCGTGCGCCTCGGCGCGACGCAGTTTCTCGCCGATCCCTCCGGCGTGCTGTTCGAGCCGCAGGCGCGGTTGCTGGTGGTCGCCGATCTGCACCTGGAGAAGGGCTCGGCTTTCGCGGCGCGCGGCGTGCTGCTGCCGCCCTGGGACACCCGCGCCACCCTGCGCCGGCTGGCCGCCGCCATCGCCCGGTTGCAGCCCCGGACGGTGATCGCCCTCGGCGACAGCTTCCACGATGCCGGCGGCCCGGCCAGGCTTGATCCGCAGGACAGGGCGCTGCTCGCAGCCCTGCGCGAAGGGCGCGACTGGCTGTGGGTGACCGGCAACCACGATCCGCAAATCCCGCCGGAACTGGGCGGCGCCTCGGCTGATGTGTTGCGCCAGGGCGGCCTGACCTTCCGCCATGCGCCGGAGGTGGCGCTGACGGAGGCGGATGGCGTTGAACTGTGCGGCCACCTGCATCCGGTCGCCCGTTTGCGGCTGCGCGGCCGTTCGTTGCGCCGGCGCTGTTTTGTGTTGGGCGGCCGCCGCTGCATTCTGCCGGCCTTCGGCGCCTATGCCGGCGGCATCAATGTCCGCGACGCCGCCTTCGCGCCGCTGTTCCCAGATGGGCTCTCGGTGCGTATTCTGGGCGAACAGCGGGTGTTCGCCGCTCCGACTTCCCTGTTGCTGCCGGACTGAGGCGGCGGCGGGATCTTCTCCGGCGTGTGACGCCGGGGGAGGGCAGACATATCTGGTGGAAACCCTTCGGCAGCCTCCTGGTGAACAAACAATTGAGCAACGCCGCGCGCCAGTTCGACCTGTTCGATGACGATCCCGGTTTCCGGGAGGCGCCGCGCGTTGCGCCGAAACCCCGCCGCCGCGCCGCTGCGTCCCCCGTCGCCACCGCGGCGAGCGCCGATGCGGCGGATGCCGGCGCCCGCTCCGCAGAAGCCATGGCGCAGGCGCTGGAGCAGACCGGCGACTATCGCATTCTGCGCCGCCTCCAGCCGCGCCCGGTGATTGACCGCGCCCTCAGCCCCCTGCCGCGCCTCGCGGTGATTGTCGACACGGAGACCACCGGCCTGCGCCACGACGCTGACGAGGTGATCGAGATCGGCGCCGTGGCCTTCACCTATGGCGACGACGGCGCCATTGGCGACGTGGTCGGCGTTTATGGCGCCCTCCAGGAGCCGTCGCGACCGATCCCGCCTGAGATCACCCGCCTCACCGGCATCACCGACGCCATGGTTGCCGGCCAGCGCATCGACGAAGCCGCGCTGGCGGCGCTGCTGGAGCCCGCCGATCTGGTCATCGCCCACAACGCTGCCTTCGACCGGCCGTTCTGCGAGGGGCTGTCGCCGGTGTTCGCGGCGAAGGCGTGGGCCTGTTCGGTGCGGGAGATCCCCTGGCGCGATTACGGCTTTGAAGGCAACAAGCTGGGCTATCTGGTGGGCCAGGCCGGCCTGTTTCATGAGGGGCATCGCGCGGTTGATGACTGCCACGCCCTGCTGGAGGTGCTGGCGCGGCCTGTCCGCCGCCATGATGCTCCGGTGGAAACCGCGCCGGATGAGACGGCGGGGCCTGTCGTGCAGACGCCTTTCGCCGCGCTGCTCGCCGCCAGCCAGCGCATCAGCGTGCGCATCTGGGCCGAGCGCAGCCCGTTCGACATGAAAGACCAACTGAAAGCGCGCGGCTACCGCTGGTCGGACGGGTCAGACGGCCGCCCGAAGGCCTGGTGGACCGAAGTGCCGGAGGATGCGGCGGAGGAAGAGCTGCGGTTCCTGCGCGACGAGATCTACCAGTGGCCCGACGCCACGCCCTATCGTCAGGTCCTGGGCGCCCATGATCGCTTCCGCCCCGGCTGAGGGCCGCCGGCGCCCGGTTGGCCGACGTTTCGCGACGGGGGGTGAAGCTGAAGGACAGCGCGGCGCCGGACCGGCATGACGCGTGCGCCCGCCCGCGGCTGGAGACAGGCATCGCTGCCTCCACGTCCATGGAGAGGGCCGGTCCGGCGCAGCCGGAGCCCGATCAGGCGCTGACGGTAAAGCCGGAGAGGGCGATCTTGTACTGGTTGACGTCGCCGCCTCCCGCCAGTTGGCCCGCCAGGTAAGTCGTTTGCGTTACATTGGTGCAGCTGTCGTAGATATTGGCGATAACGATATGCGCCTGGTTATAGCTCAGACTAGTCTGGTTGAGGGTGGCGCAACCCATCCACCAATTGTCATGACCTGACTGCTTGCCCTGGGCAAGGTAAATGCGTGTGACGGCGCTGGCGATAGAGCTGGTGGGGCCGCCGAAACTGATATCAAGCCCAAAGTAAAAATTGAGATCGCCAGGGCTGGATGTTCCTGAATCGGCGAAGGGAGAGAAGACGTGCTCCGTCCCCCCGCACGTTTTGACGAAGTCAGACGCCACGCCGGAGTCGCCATTACGGTCCTCGTCCAGGCTAATGGTGAAGGTTCCGTCGCTTCCCTGGCTGGAAATCGACGGGATGACCTGATTGCCGTCCTTGTCGACAAAACTTCCGCTGACGTAATAGACGAATGATCCCATGGGAAGGTTGAGAAGCGCGGTGTTGCCCGTCGTGGCGTTTGAGGTGACAATTGTCATCAAATCCTCGCTTGATCATTGAAATGGATACTGCGCAGCGGAGCTCCTGGGGCGCCGCGACGCCGGAAAAGCGCGTCAGCAAATGCGTCAGGAAGAATCCGCCAGACCAGATGGGTCGGGTGACCACGCCACCCGGCGCCGGGCGGTTTGTGCGATCTGTTCGCACCAGGTCACGGAGATGCGGACGCATCCGTGACCTGAAAAGCCAGCTGCGGCTGGAGCTCCACCCAAACCCGCCGGGCCGGACACATCGGGTCTGCGGATCAGGTTCCGACTTTCCATACCTGTGACGGATCGCTGCCCGACCACGCCTTCACGCTGATCGGATCACCAGGGGTCGCCGGGGCCGACGCATAACGGATGCTCCCGCCGGTCTGGCTGGTCGACAGGGTGGGATTGACGCCGATCAGCATCGCGCCAGACGACCATACAGGGCGCAACGTCACGCCCCGGACGGTCGCGTCGCTGCTCCAGGATGACGGCGCGCAAATTAGCAGATCCTGGTAGTTGTTGCTGTCGTAGATGATCCCGCGCTTGCAGGCGCTGTCCTGGGTGAAAGATATGTTGAAGACCGGGGAGGTGACCAATGCTGAACTGCCGCTATCGTAGGTAGCGCTCAATGTGATGGTTAATGTCTGCAGGCCCGTGTCGCCGGCGATGCTTTGATAGGTCAGGTCGGCAATGCTCGCGGAGGCGGAGGGGTTGGCCAATGCGGGCAGCCGCTTGCTGAAGTTCACCGATGCCGTTGCGTTGCCGACCGAATAATCGGCGGCGGTGCTGCTGGTGTTGATGTCGTTGCGGGTCCCCACGCCGGGAATGGCGGGATTCCACGCCTCCATGGCCCTGGTATTGTACGCGGGTGGGGCGGGGTCGGCCGGCAGGTAGAACGGGTAGGTGTTGCCGTATTCGTCCGCCATCACCAGATTGATATCCGTCTGGACATGGTTTTCGTGACATGTGGCGCCGAAGCCAATGTAACGACTGACGGCGATGGCGTCGTCGACCTGCATGGGGTCAGCCTTGGCGCCATAGTCGATGTTGCTCTTCATGCTGTATTTGCCGGTGCGGTCGGGTTGGTTTTTGCCAGGCAGGTCCAGCACGTCCGATGGCCATAAATACAGGCGATAGTCGTAGAGTCCGTGGATTGTCGATGAATAGCAATAGTTGCTTTGCAGGGTATTGATATTAGAAATCGAAAATACTACGGCTGTTATATAATTTGCGTCAAGAAATTCGGGCGATGGCATGATTTCGTAATCGAATTGCCGGTAGTAATTGTCCTTGTATTCCGGGTTCGCGGCGATATTGGCCGGGCCGTTGTCATTTTGCCGGGCGCTGCTGTAGGGCGTGCAGGTGCTGATGAGGCTTTCTGGCTTCAGTTTTGGCGGCGCGACCGGCGTGATGATGAGCTGGGGCGCGGGCAGGGCGCTGCCCTGGCGCGAGAAATTCACGGCCGTCGCGGCCTGCACGGTTGCCGTGGCGTCCAGATAGCATCCCGTCGGGCTGATCATGACGCCCAGGGTTATCGGCTCGGGATTGGTTGCGACCCCATGCCGTATATAGAAATAGAGCGTAGCCCGGCCATTGTTGATGACGGAGCGGGCGACGTCGAGAACCGCCAGCGTCGCGCCGCCGCCAAGGCTTTTCTTGCTGTATTCATTGGCGATGTCGTCGAAACCCCAGGTGACGTTCCCCGGCCATGGCGCGCCAGACGTCAGGCGTGTGATGGGCGCGCTGCTCACATAGTCGAGAAACTGCACCCTGGCGGCCAGATCCTCCACGGTCGGGCAGGCGTCCTGGGGAATGAGGCGGCCCTCTTCCGCGGAGATGAGGTCGAACGACAGGGTCACTTGCGCCTGATGCAGGCCATTGGCGTAGATGGCGTAGCCCTTGTCGCCATTCGCGGACTGGATGGTGGTGTTGTTGACGTTGGCCCAGGCGTCCCTGAATTCATAGGCGATGATGGCCGGTTCGGCCGGGGGCGCGCCGGTGAAGGGATTGCCGTCCGCGTCCACATTGCGATCCACCGTCACGGTCACATGTCCGGTTTCCGGCAGGTCGCTGGCAAGGTCGGCGGTGAAGTATCCGGCCCAGCTGGTTCCGCCCCTGTCCCTGTCAACGCAGGCGACGGTGATCTGGCCTGGCCGGTCCAGATCATGATTGACGAATGATGCCCTGGTTCCGCTGAGGTTCAGGATCACCGAGGGGTTGCCGCCAAGCGGCGCGGGGCCGGTCCTGTACTGCACCCAACCGCTGATGCGCAGCAGGCTGCCGCCGCCGTCCGCCGGCGCCACGGCGACGACCTGTACGTCAGCGCCGCTGTTCACGATGGTTTTCGTCGTTCCGTTGTGTTTGACAGCGACGGTATCGTCAAACACGGCTTCAATGGAGTTGTCGTAGGAAAACGTATATTCTGGCTGTTGCTGGTCGATGGAGCCGTCGTTATCTTCCAGGTCAACTGACAATTCGCCGCTGCCCCACAACGGGGAGGTGAAATATGTTGTCGCATTGCCGTTCGCATCACTCGTGACCACGGTCGCAGTCAACGGCTCTCCGCCGCCATCCGTCTGCGGGTTGCCGTTGCTGTCGCAGAAGAACGGTCCGCTGCCTGCCGGCAGGGTCATGACAACAGGTATCCCGGGCAGACCCATGCCATTTTTGCTGGTCACCGTTGCAGTCGCCTGGATCACCGAGCCCATGGTGATCTTGTCCGGGACAAGCGTCGCGGCGAGATTGTCCACCTTTGGCGGGATGAACGTGATGAGATTGCTTGGCGAGATGCTGTTGTGGTTTTCAAGCGTGTAGGTCGCCATGACCATGACTTCATCCGGTGATCCGTCGTAGACGGTGACGGTGGCCTGGCCCTGGCTGTTCGTCTTCGCAGTGTAGATGGCGCCGTTGCTTCCGCTATCGGCAGGGCTGAGACGCGCCTGCTGGTTTGCTGGTAGTGCGGAGTCATAGGTTGGCATCGCGATCCTGAAGATGACCGTCTGGCCGGGGTAGGCGACGTTGCCATTCGTCAGCGTGGCGGTGAGCGCGACGCCATTCGGATTGCCGTTGTCGTCATAGGTGGGAACATCGTTGCCGCCGCCCTGAAGCCGCAACTTGAAGTTTCCGTTTGATTTGGTGTCATCGCCATTGCTCATGATAATTTCCTTGAATATCTTTGGTAATATTATGAATTTGGTTGCTGGAATATTTGCCAAACTGACTGTTTCTGGCGTGAGTTGCTGGTGTTTCAGGCGCCGCGCGCGCCGGGGAAGACATGAGGCGACGCGCCAGCCGGCCAGCGGGCGGAGCCGGCCGCATGACGCAGCGGTTTGCGCCAGTGGCGTTGTCGCGCCGGGCTGTCATCGGGAAAGATGTCGCTGGTGAACGCGTCGTTGCCGTCGCCATGACTGGCGAGATCGGCGGGGCGCCGGCTGGGGCCATGGACAGGCGCATGCTGGTTGCGCCCGGCGCCCTTCTGGCTGATGAGCGCCTGGTTGGTGGGCGTTGCCTGGTGGCGGGGTCGTTTGCCTTTCGCCGGCTGCACTGATGTGAGCGCGCTGGCTTCGGGAATGGCCGCCGCCGGGGGGGCGGCCATCAGGACGGGCGTTGTTGTCGCCGCGTTGCCCGCCGGGCTGGCGGCGGGAGCGCTGGCGCCGCCGCCGCCTTTATAGCCGAACAGGCCGCCAAGTCCCAGCAGGAAGCTCCATTTATGAATTTCATGCACGGTGTCGCCGGCTTTGGCGTCGCCGTTCGCCGCGCTGCCGGAAGCGGGCGTGTCATAGCTGGCGGCGCCGTCGTCCAGGAACTGGTCGGCGATTCCGGTCGCCCCCCAGACGGTGAACGAGGCTGCGGCGACGACGCCGGCAACAAGGGCGAAGCCAATCCCGGTGGTGGCGATCGCCGCGACGGCGCCCACGGTGGCGACGGCGGCGACGACAGTCACCACGCTCCACAGCAGGACTTTCCACCATTTCGCCCGTCCTGACGGATCATTGAAGTTTACGGGATCGTTATCGCAGTATGCG
This sequence comes from Camelimonas sp. ID_303_24, assembly GCF_053543495.1. Taxonomy (NCBI): domain Bacteria; kingdom Pseudomonadati; phylum Pseudomonadota; class Alphaproteobacteria; order Hyphomicrobiales; family Chelatococcaceae; genus Camelimonas; species Camelimonas sp. ID_303_24. Next base: position 227,510 of record NZ_JBLLJM010000003.1, on the reverse strand, counting down.
AACGGGTTTGCGCCGCCTTTGCCGAATGGGCTTTCTGCGTCTGGTGTGAGGAACCTGCCGATGTCAGGTTTGTATGGCCTGTATCCGTTTCCGAGGTGCTGGAGGCCTGTTGCGGCGTCGCGGTAGTGGCCGTTGTATCCGGCCATGGGGGCGTTTTCCGGGATGTTTGCCGGCGTGGCTCCGTAGGGTTCGTAAGCAATGGTGTTGAAGTTTCTGGTTCCGGCCGTGGCCCAGCCGATGACGGTTCCGGCGGGATCTGCGGCGAGGATCGCGGTTCCCTGTGGTCCTTCCTCGATTGCGGGGCCGCCGGCGGCGTGGAGCCATGAGGTGGCCTCGCCGTCGTCGATGTCGCCGTTGGCGGCGTCGACGACGGCGGCCAGGGCGTCGCCTGCGTAGAAGAAGTATCGTGGATCGCCTTCGGCGGGGATCTGGCAGATGAGGCGGTTGAGGGCGTCGTAGCGGTATGTGGCGATTGTGACGCCGTTCTCGGCGACGCTGGCGAGGCGGCCGAAGCCGTCATGGGTGAAGCTGCGCCCGGCCATGGCGGTGATGGCTCCGGCTGCGTCGGATGTCACGGCCTGGCCGTTGAGGGTGGCGAGGACGAAGGGGTTGGCGTCATCGTAGGCGCAGGTGGTCGCGGTGGGTCCCTTTGCGGTTGTGCGCGTGATGCGGGTGATGTTGTTGCAGGCGTCGTAGGCGTAGGCGATGGCGGTGATGGGGGTTCCATCGTCCGCGACGGGCCCCCTGGCGCCGGCGCAGGCGACGGTTTTGAGGCGCAGGCGCTGGTCATAGGTGTAGGCGTTCTGCTGGATGGCGGCGCCGTTGAGCAGGACGCTGGTTTTGGCGACGAGGCTGTTGGGGCCGTATTTCTGGGTGGCGGTGGCGACGGATGTGCCGCCGGTGATGATGAGCGTATCGCCGCCGGTGATGGCGACGGTCCGGGATATCTCGCGTCCGAAGTCGTCATAGGTGATGGTGGCGGTGGCCAGGGTGTTGCCGCCCCGGGTCACGGTCCATCCGGCGATGCGTCCGCTGGCGTCGTCATAGGCGTAGGCGATGGTCGATCCGCCCTGGCGCGTGGGGTTGTTGCTGGCGGTCCTGAGGCGTCCGCTGGCGTCATAGGTGAAGGTGTATGCGCGTCCTGTGGGGTCGGTGTAGGTGAGGGGCCTGCCGATGGCGGTGTATGTCCATGAGGCCACGCCGAGATCGACGCCGCCCATGGTGATCTGCTCGGAGCTGAGCAGGCCCCAGGCGTCATATGTGCGGGTGATGGTTGAGCAGTTGTCCGGGTTGCTGCTGTCGGTCTGTGTTGCGGTGTGGAGGAGGCCGGCGGGGTTGCCGTCGGGGTTACCGGCCGGGTCGTCGTTTTTGTAATAGGTGAAGGCGTGGGAGAGGCTTCCGTTCCTGACGGAGCGCGTGCTGATGGCCTGTCCCAGTTCGTTGACATAGGTGCAGTCGACGGTGTTTGCGCCGGTTATGGCGTGGGATGCGGGGCGCGTTGCGGCTCCGTCATAGGACCATGTGGCGGCCTGTTTTCCCCACGCCTGGGCGATGACGCGCCCGAGGCCGTCATGGGCGCGCGTGGCGACGGTGGCGCTGTTGATGGCGATGGCGGTTGGCAGGGGCTTTGTGAAGGCGGTGTCGTAGGTTGCCGTGATGACGGTCGCGTCCGCGAGGGTGATGGTTGTTGGGCGGTTCCAGTCGTCGTGTGCGGCGTGGGTGACGTTTCTGGCCTCGTCGGTGTGGATGCGGGGGCGCTTGCGTCCGTCATGGGTTGTGGCGGATGCGCCGTCGGTGAGGCCCTTTGCGGTGAGGCGGGTGAGGGTGGCGGGTGTCTGGAGATCGTCGTAGCCGGTGATTGTCCTGCCGGCGCTCTGGGGGGCGACGTTGCGGGTCCATGATGCGATGCCCTTGCGGGATACGGGGTCGAAGTCGTCGCGGCTCCATGGTCCCGCGGTGACCTGGCGTATGTTGTTGAGGGTCCAGTCGTCGTAGCCGAATGACCCGGTGCTGGTGCTGGCGGCGGAGGTTTTTCCGGCGACATAATCGAGGATGGCGGCGGTGTCTGGCCTTCCGAGGGCGTCATAGGATGCGGTGGCGACGTTGAGCCACTGGTCGGCGCCGCCCACGGTTCCGTTGCCCCTGTCCATTGCGGTGAGGCGTCCGGCTCCGTCGAGGGCGATGCGGGCCTTGCGCCCTGCATTGTCGGCGATGGTTGCGGCGAGGGTTGGGACGGCGTCGGCTCCGCGTTTTGCGAGGGTGTAGGCGCAGTTTGTGATGTGGGCGTATGCGGAGCCTTCGGCGGCTGCGAGTGTCTGGATGCGTCCGAGCCAGTCGTATGCGCGGGTTGTGACGACGCCGAGTTCTGAGACGTTGCGGGTGAGCTGTCCGGTTCTTGCGCAGAATGAGCGGCTGGCTGTTGCGGTTGCGTCCGCGGCAGCGTGGCCGGTGAAGGTCATGGTCTCGGTGAATGTGTCGGCGGTTGTGTCATAGGCCATGACGAGGGATGCGACGTTGCGGAAGCTGCCTTTTTCGTCAGGCAGCTGCTCGGTGACGGCGCTGATGCGCGCGAGGTCTGCGCCGGTTTTGACATAGGCGATGTTGAGGATGCGCAGCTTTGTCTTGACGCCGTTTGCGATGGTCTTGCCCGGGTCGAGGGTTGATGAGCGGACGGTTGTGGGGACGACGGCGTATGGGGCGGGTCCGGTTGCCTGGCCGCCGCCCGGGATTGCAATCCTGTCCCACGCGAATTCGTGCAGCTCGGTGCGTGCGTCGAGGAGGTTTCCGGCGCCGTCGTTCACCTGGGGCCATGTGATGGTGATGGTTTTGATGTGGCGTTTGCGTCCCGAGAGGCTGTCGGGGCAGGCGTATGTGAAGCCGTCTGTTGTCGTGGTCTGGTTGTTGCGCGCGTCGTAATAGACGTAGTCGGTCCTGACGCCGTCGGGCGTCTGGATCATGGTGCGGACGCCGTCCTGGGCGTCATAGGCGAACCGGGTGACCTCCGCGCGCGCGCCGCCCGTCCCGTCCGCGCCGGCGGGGGACGCATACGTCGTCGTCACGCTCTGCGGAAGCTGGTAGTTGTTCGGCTGGTTCTGGAAGCTCTGGGATGCACTGCCATAGTAGGCTGTGACGCGTTTGCGCGATGTATTGTTGGCGTAATTTTCGATTTCTGAGGAAAGCCGGTGAAATGCGTCATAGCTGCGGGTGGTTATGACGGGCGTGGCGCCGGCATTGTTATGTGTGACTGTCGACGTGTACGCGTATGGCGGAGATTCGCCGGCATGTGCGTACAAATTGTCCAGGGTGGGATCATACTGCGGCGCGCCCGCGCCGAAATGCCCATCGCCGCCGCCAAGAAAATTGGCGGTGCTGAAGGCGTAGGTGAATGTTTCGACCGGCCCTCCGCCATGGGCGGTGCGGGTGAAGCTGCGCACATAGGGCAGCGGCGCGCTGGGGCCGCCGGGGGGGAAGCCGTGGCCGGCAATCTGGTAGGTTGCCTCTTCCACCATCCCGAGCGGATAGGTGACCCTGCAGAGAACCGGCCCCTGGGGCGGGGTATTGTCATAGCTGAAATTCCACGCCCAGCTCTGCGCCTTGCCATCGGCGTCCTTGCCGCTCGCGGTGAGTGAAGCCAGCTGGTCCATGACGATGGCGCCCGCGTAGACCACCTGGCTGGCCGAGCCGGGCCACAGGGTAAGGGTGAAGCCGGTCTGGCTGTAGCTCGCCGTCAGAACCTTGACGCCGGCGTTGTCGGTGATGCCGGTAATCTGCCACCTGTCCGGATTGTTGTGGTCCTCCTGCCAGCTGAGCGTGAAGGCGGCGCCGCCTGGCGCATAGATCCTGTCCGGCACCTTGACCGTATGGGCATCATTCGGGCCCTTCAGGATCTCGATCGTGCCATCGCCGTGGTCGACCCGGTACGCGCCGCCGCCCGATGAAAAGCTCAGCGATGTCAGCTTGGCCTGGTTCAGGCTGAACGATTGTCCGTTCTGCTGGACCGTGTAGTTTTCGCCGTTCATGCAGGTGAGAACGCGCGCGTCTGAATCGTAGGAGCTGAAGTTGAAGGTCCAGCCGGTTCCCAGTCCGAAATTGTCAGACTGGAATGGCGCATAACCAATCATCAACGGAAGCTTTGGGCCGCGAAACACATTCTCGGAGCTGTGCCCGAGTGTCGCCGTACACGTGAACATGCCGGTGCGGGGATCGACATTGCTTGAGACGCTGTTCACGAAATTGTCGGAATGGGAAAAATATGCGGACATCTGAATGCGCGCCTGAATATTGTTTCGGATTCATGCATGATATCACTGGGTAATCCTGGGTATATTTCGATCTGAAGGCGCATGTTTTATAACTAAATCATTCGATTTTGCATTTTACGTGCGCATCATGGCGGCGAACGTATGCTTGTTGCGTCAATGTTTTTTCATGGAGTTTGACGTGACTTACAACGGAACCATGACGTTGCTGCCCACCAGGAATCTGGCTGATCCAACTGATCAGAAAACCGGGGTGATCTATCGCAACCAGATCGTTCATTGTGTCGTGACCTATGCCGCGTCTCCTGACGACAGGAATCTTCCGGCAACCGCCATTGACGTCCAGATTGATTTTCTCGGCGGCGTCCAGCCTGACGCCGACACCCTGTCGCAGAATAACGGCCACTGGGTGCTTCCGCTCCGCAAGATCGATGGTTCGGAGCCGGTGCAATACCAGGGGGACTTCTATGCCTTTTCCCCCACCAGCGGGCGCGGCGGAGCGAATGTCGGTTATGAGATCACCCTGAGCGGCTATACAGGAAACAATGAGGCGCAGTGGCTGCTCCAGAAGGGGCCCGCCACGACCAGCTACTCGCTCGATGCCGCCGCCATCTCCGTCAACCCGGCCGACAATCTCAATGCTGATGAGCCGTTGGTGAGCAAGGTGGTGATGAAGGCGACGGTGACGGACGCGACGGGCGCTCCCGTGCCGGACTATGTGGTGTTGTGGTCGGGGGACAAGGATCCGCAGACCTTTGACCGGGTCAATGCATTCGCCGGCGCGGCGCGGCTTCATCCGGCGGCCACAGTGAGCTCGGAGGTTTCGCCAAACAGCCCCGTCATTCGCAGCGTTACCGATAGCAAGGGCGTGGCGCGGCTGACGCTGACGCCAAAGAAAGATGCGCTTTGTCTTGGGGTGCGTTGCTTCGCCCTGGCCACATCGCCTGTCGCGATGGATCTTGTGGCCGTCTATGACGCCAGCAAGCCTGACTTCCGCTACAACGAGCCGCGGGTTGATCTCGCCAACAAGGATGGAAAGTACGATCTGGATTCCATTCAGGCGAATTTCGTGCCTGTTTCTATCGGAACGAGCGTATTCCAGCAAGGTCAAAGCTACGATCTGTTCGTTTTCATGAATGGGCGAAACGTGCAGTACCAGGCCTTGCTCTTCCCGCCGGGCGACGTTCTGCCGGTCGATGTGCAGGTGTTGTTGAGCAAGGCGCTGTTTCGTTCAGATTCAACAGCAAAGGACGGCAAAGAGCCAGAGAATACAATCTACTATGTCGTCAACTCCCAGCAGGAGGGCTGTCTGACGTCATTGCATACGGCGGCGTTTCAGTGTGTGGGCGAGCCAGGCCTGTTCAGGCCGGATACGACCATTTCGCCGCGCGACCTGCCGCGGCCTGTGGTCGCGAACGCTGGTCCGGTGGTTAACGCCAATACCATCCAGAACGACCTGCAACTCCAGATTCCCGTCGGGAAGGACGCGGGCTGGACCCCACAGGTCGGCGATCTGCTTGTCTCGACCATTTATCTTTCCGGCTGGAACATCTGGACCGAGATGTTTGCAGGCAATGTGCTGAGCCAGAAGAAGCAGCTTGCCCAGGCAGACCTGGATGCGGCCCAGACGGTGGCGACCTATTCCAGGGCCAATTTGTATGGCTACGGGCCGGATCCGCGCGATCCCCTGCAGCAGGGCTCTTTCTACGCCGAGTATTACATCGTCAGAAAGGGTGAATCTGATGTAAAACAAAATCAGGTATATTCTGATTATGTTACCCTAAATCTCGATACGGGTGGCTAGCATCTGCCGGTCTCGCGGGGGAATGACGGTCTCTGAACGGCCTGTTTTGCGCTTCCTCCCGGTTTTCAAGATCATGATTTGTGTTTGGCGATGTGATTTCATCTGAGGCGCCAGCGCTTTCAGCTGTTCGCCCGGTTTGCTCCGGGGTGTGGTTGTCGCGTTGAAAAGGCGTCCCGGGAGATGCTGCAATGGCGATAACCAGTCTTGTTGCGACCCGTTTCGCGCCGGTTACCGTGACCGGGATAACGCCGCTGACCGGATACAACACGGTCTGGATCAGCGGGGCCGCCGGGGAGGTCATCAATGTTGCCCTCTCCGGCGGCGGCCGGTTTGGCAGCCCCGGCGGCAACGCATCGCAAATCCTGACGCTCGACGGCAATGGCGATGGCCTGGTCCGGGTGTGCTTTCCGGCCTCGGCCAATGGCCCGGCGACAGCGGTGCTCACAGCGAAAGGCGCCTCCGGCGGGCAATGGCGGCGGGTGCTGTCGTTCGCCCCGCTGATGGCCGGGCCGGGCAAATTCCTCTGGTATGGCGCAGCCGTAGGCGCCAGCGCCGGGGGCAAGCAGAACGCCGCCATCTTTGTCGCCCTGGACCAGAACTCAGATCTTGGGCCCATGCGGCTTGTCGCGGCCCGGGCCGCGGGGGCGGGCCTGATACGCAGCGGCGGCGCAACCGCGGACCGCAAGATCCTGAGCGTTGGCGCTGATGGTTGTGGGGAGATTCAGGTGGTTGATCCCTTGCCAGATACTGTCACGGTCCGGGCGTCCATGCCGGAATCCGCTGATGGCGAGGTCCTGTTCGTGAACTGCCCCTTTGTTGCGGATGTGGGGCTGGCGGGAACAGGTCCGGCGGGCGTCGCGCTGCTGCGACGCCCGGGGGCGACCGGCGGTGGAGGCTTGTCATGATCGCGAAGCGAAAGCCGCGCCGGCGGTTTCAGTATGGCGGCTATGAGGGTCTTGCGCCCCCAACCCTGCCCCAGGCGCGCAATGGCGCGCTTGACATGAGCGGGGTTGGAGATGCGGTGCAGGTGCGCGTTGCCCGTTACACCGACTACCGGATCAGCGACAGCTTCATTGTCCTGCTGGATGGCGCGCCAGCGCCGTTCGTTCCGCCGCCTGATGACGCCGGCGGCGACATCACGCTGCTGGTTCCGGCCTGGGCATTCAGCAATGGCAACCTGGCCGTGTGCTATGGCGTGGCGGATGCGGCCGGCAACGGGGCGCTCTCGCCGCCCACGGTGGTCGAGGTGTCCGGCGCGACCGGCACATGGCTGCCGCCGCCAGTGTTCCCCGATTTTCCTGCTGGCCGGGCGACTTTCCAGGCCGTCGCGCGGGCTGGCGGCGTCCGGGTGCGGACGCCGTGTGCCGACCTGCGGGATGGCGACAGCATCATTGTGACCTGGCAGGGGTACACCGGGGCCTGGGCGCCGGTTCCGGATGCGATGCGCGTGCTCCTGTCGCGTCCGGTGACGGCGGCGGATATTGCCGCTGGTCATATCGATGCCGTTGCGAAGATGGGCGATGTGCTGGTGGCCGGCGATGGCGGTCACTGCGTTGCGCGCTATGTCATTCACCGGCCGGGTGCCCGCGGTCCAGACGCGGTCCAGGCTTCCTTCCCGGAAAAACCCGCTTGCGCATGTGTATCCGGGCAGGAGCTGGCCACGGACCATCTGGTCGCGGACAATCCCGCCGGCGGGAGCCAGCCTCGGGGAGACGGGGCCTGGGAGAGCGGCGCCGGCATATCCCGCGCGGCCCTGCTGCAGCTGGCGGTGGGGGATCCTTTCATCCTGGCCAGCGCGACCTCGGGCGCGCCGTTCCGCACGCTGGACAGGCCCTGGCTGGCGCCCGCCAACCGGGTGTGGATACTGGCCCCGCCATTTCACGCCGTCACCCTGTCCGTCGATGCCGGCATCCGGTTCGCCGCCAGTGGCAGCGACACTCTGTCCGTTGTCACGGATGCGGCCGGTCTGGCGGTTGCCGATATCTGCCAGCAGGGGCCGAGCCCCACCTGGGTCGATTGCACCGTGACGGCGGTCGATCTCGAAGCGCGGGGGAGCGCCGCCAGCGCCGTCAGCCGCTTCCCGGGGCGCTATCTGGTCGACCAGACGGGAGCGATGAGTTACGGCTGCCGGGCGACAGCGATCGCCGGCGGCAATGATGTCTGCCAGATCAGCGTCGTGCTGCCGATCACCATGGTAGACGTCGCCGTGGCGGCGAGCGGCTCCGCCCTCGTCAATGGCTATGAAGCCACGGGCGTCATCGAGGTGCATCTCGACCAGACATGCACGATCAGCATTACAAATGACGTCGCCGAAGTTTCGACGATCACGCTTGGCGATGGCGTAAATTGCCATGCCCAGATCGATGTCGCATTCGTTTTGACGCCATTCTCCGAGTAAAATTATTTTTACTTAAATATATACTATAAATATCTGGAGTATTGATGATGACTGAACGGCCGGATGATCCCCCCGCGGGCTCTGCGACCTGCGCCATTACCCTGTTGCCAGTGAATGCCCAGCAAATCGTTGGGAGCGACATGACCGTATCGGGCGCCATTTCGGTGGGCGGCGTCGCCCAACCGGGAGCCACGGGAACATTTACGCTTCTGGGCGGGGCGCTGTTTAACAGCACCGGAGCGGCGACCTGCGATGTCACCGCCGATGATGTGGGCCAGATTCCGCCCGAGACATTCACCTGGGACCAGGCTGGACTTGGCAAGGTGCGGCTCACGCCGACCAGCCCGGCTGGCGCCCCGGGCTTGAGGGATTACACATTCATCAACGGGTCGCCGCTGCCCACGGTGGGGCTTGAGGTGGACCGGAACCAGGCGCCGGCGAACGGCTTCTCCGAAATTGTCGCCACGGCGTCGCTCACCAACGCCGGCGTCGCGGTGACCGACGGATCCATCTTGTTCGAGCTGCCCGGCCTGAGTAGCGCCCGGTTCGCGGACGATGACAGTGGTCAGAGCAGCAAGGTGGTCCCCGTCGATGGGCGCGGACAGGCTGTCGTGGCAATTGTCGATACGGTGGTCCAGCAGGGCGCGGTGCGTGCGTCGGCTGTCGGCAAATATTCGCAGGCGTCTCCTGGCCTGCAGGATATCGCATTCACGGTCCTGCCGGACCTGACCCTGAGCCTGAGCCCGCGCACCGTAACCTTCAACGCGGCGGAAGGCGGCGCGGTCATCGCCATTAGCGTCACGGGCACTGGCGGGGTTGGCGTTCCATATGCGCCGGTGAACCTCAGCGTCATCGGCGGCGATGCGTATTTTGACGCGTACAATAGCAATGCGACCCTCGTGGTGACCAACGCCGACGGCAAGGCCAGCGTAACGCTCAACGCGTTCACCTGGGGAGGCGGTCTGGTTTTTGGCAGCGTGGAGATGGTCCCTCCGGGGGGAAGCGCCCCGCAAACGGCGGTGGACCAGGTCAGCTACACCAGTGCGGCGCCTCCGGGGCTTTCGCTCAACGTCTCCGCCATCGAGTATGCGACAGATGGCGCTTTTGACAACTGGACATCGCTTGACGCCAGGGGCGCAACCTGCACCGGCGGCCCGGCGACCCTTTCCGGCCGGGTGCGGGTGAGCGCGCAATACATGCTGCGCGGCGCGCCCTGGAATGGCTACGGCGATATGGTTTTTTCCGTCGACGCCCAATCACGCGCGCAACTGATGGCGCCGTTCGCGTTGCCGCCGGATCCGCCAGTCTTTCCCGCCGCCGCCGTGACGGCAACATATAATCCGCCGCAACCGGATCAGTTTGTTCCCGACAATTCCGAAACCGGCCATGCGCCGGCCCAGGTGTGGATGCAGGACGGGGTCACTGAAACCGCCCTTCTGGCGTTGACGCCCGGCCCCGGCGCCGAAAGCGCCCGCGGCAACAGCGCGCCAATCGTGTTTGGCCAGGCTTGGGCTGGCGTGACGAAGGTTGTGGTCAATTTTGTTGGCGGCGGCGGCCAGGTCGCCGGCATTTACCAGAATGGCCTTCATCAGGCCGCCATACAGGTTGTTTTGACCCTTGAGGATGTCTTCGCACAGGATCTGACGGATGATAACAGGCCAACGGCGCAGCAGGTAATGGATGCTGTCCAGCTGATGGATTTCGGCGCCAGCAGCAATTACTCCATGGCTGGCCGGCCTGCTGCGCGCGGCCAGTTCGCCTTTGTTGGCGTGGGCCAGACGTCAAACTGCTTCGACAAGCAAATTCCCGCCATGTCAGGCATGATGCCCGCCCGGGCGGCGGCGATGCCAGATGACGGGCCGACTTTTTACGAAAACAAGGCGACGATCAGCTACTATCTCGTATTCAATGACCAGGGGAGCGGGCGTCTGCCGGGAACGACCGTGGGCATGGTCGTCAATCCAGCCTATCCCTATGTGGGCGGCAAGGTTCTAAAGTTTAACCAGGCTAACGGAGCGGACAGCGCGACGACTGTCCAGATCAATTCGCGCGGGACAATCGCGTATGCCGACAGTGATCTGCTGCAGTCGGTCATCCGGCGCAAGGGCCCTTCCGAGACCGATGCCGGCCCGAGCGTTTACAATGGCAATGACGCCGCGGGCAATTATGCCCGGCTTTGGGACATCACTGTCTCCCTGCGCAATTCGCGCTACGGCATCGACCTGTTCGGCGCATTCCTGCCGTCGTCGTCCCTGCCTGCGCCAGGGGATGCCGCGACCCGCAGCACCGGAGATAGCGTATTTTACGATGTGAAACGGGGCGCTTTCCAGACAAAGGCGTACCTCTGGCAAGAAAACAACTACCTTGTTTCAGAGGATGACTATGACGATGACGCCATGGACAGCGGCGTTGGGCTGACAGTTCCCGCGGGGCAGAACATCACGCTGGATGGCGTCGCCAGTTTGAGCCGGCAGTCTGTCGGCGCGGGGGAAATCGGTATCACTGTCGCCGCCGGCTTCGGCGATCTGGGGCCATCGGCGGGGACGTGGAAGCCGATGGCGTTCAAGCTGGTTGACCGCTATGGCAATGCAACCGACGAATATCGCGTCAATCTGGCTTTGCCGCAGCCGCCTGCATTGCTGGGCGATATGGCGAACGGCAGCTGGTTGCCGCTCACCAGCGTGGCCCCGGACGATGCCCCGGAGGTCATCGCCGACACTGGCATCACGATTTCACGCGTGGTGACGGTCGATGCCGGGGGCAGCGACTATGGCAACCAGAAAAAACAGCTGGGCTGGGATACGACGCCGTCCGCCGGGCAAAGTTTTGTCGGAGGTCTCCCCGCGACTTTCATCAGCCCGGGCACATCCTGGGTGCTGGAACAGGTGAACGCCGCTACGTCAAACAATGAAAAATTGTATGGCATGTCCGGAACATTCCAGGGCGCGACAAACTATATTACAACATTCAACTCAAAAGATAATAATAGTAGTGGTTATCATATGGTGATTGGCGTCACGGATGCTGGAAAGCGTGACTATGTCCAGCTGAAGCCATGCTGGAATACCGGAACCGCGATGATTTTCGCCACGAAAAGCGCCGGAACGCCAACTGACGGGACTTACTGGCAGTGGTCCGGGACGACGGATCAGACGAACCTGTTCAATGTGATGGTGTTTGGCTACCCGTATGGGTCGCCGCCATCCCAGATGGCCCTGTGGACGTTTGACGTGTACGGGCAGTCAAAAATGACGGATCCGCCAGTTACCTGAAAAACGGGGAGGCGGCCTGCCCCCGGCCGGGGCTGGCCATCGCCGGGATGGCCTGGTTCCGGCCTGAAGCCTGCATATGTAGAAGGCATTTGCGCCCAAACCCGGAGTGTTCGGCGCATCGGGTTTGGGCGTGGCCTGGACGGCGCCTGAACCTTTCAGGTCACGGATGCGTCGGCGCTTCCGTGACCTGGTTCGATTTGTCAGCTTTTGTTTGCCAGTTTTTACTTGTCGACTTTTACTCGCCGACTTTTATTTGCTGGCGTTGACGTATTCCTGGATTTTCATCTTGCCGAGCTGCGACATGTGCACTTCGTCCGGGCCGTCGGCGATGCGCAGGAAGCGGTTCAGGGTGAAGAAATAGGCCAGCGGGGTGTCGTCGCTGACGCCCATGCCGCCGTGGGCCTGGATGGCGCGGTCGATCACCGTCTGCGCCATCTGCGGCGCGATGATCTTGATGGCGCCGATCAGGTCCTTGGCCACCTTGTTGCCGTAGCGGTCCATGTGGTCCGCCGCCTTAAGGGTCAGCAGGCGGGCCATCTCGATCTCGCAATAGGAGCGGGCCACATCCTGGCGGATCGAGCTCTGGTCGGCCAGCTTCTTGCCGAAGGCAACGCGGCTGTCGACGCGGTTGGCCATGATCTCCAGGGCGCGCTGGGCCTGGCCGATCGAGCGCATGCAGTGATGGATGCGGCCCGGGCCGAGGCGACCCTGGGCGATCTCGAAGCCCTTGCCCTCGCCCATGATGATGTTCGACTTCGGAATCCGCACGTTCTCAAGCCGCAACTCGGCCTCGCCGCCGGGCGAATGCAGGCTGCCGAACACGGTGGTGGTGCGCACGATGTTCACGCCGGGCGTGTCGCGCGGAATGATCACCGTTGACTGCTGCTGGTGGCGCGGGTTTTCCGGGTTGGTCTTGCCCATCAGCAGCAGCAGCTTGCAGCGCGGGTCCATGATGCCCGAGATCCACCACTTGCGGCCGTTGATGACGTAGTCGTCGCCGTCGGCGCGGATTTCGGTCTCGATATTGGTGGCGTCGGAGGAGGCGACCTGCGGCTCGGTCATCAGATAGGCCGAGCGGATGTCGCCGTTCAGCAGCGGCGTCAGCCACTGGTCCTTCTGCGCCTGGGTTCCGAACTTGGCCAGCACTTCCATGTTGCCGGTGTCGGGGGCGGCGCAGTTGAACACCTCGGACGACCACGGCACGCGGCCCATGATCTCGGCCAGCGGCGCGTACTCAAGATTGGACAGGCCAGGCGAGTATTCGCCGTACTCATGCGGCAGGAACAGGTTCCACAGGCCCTCGGCCTTCGCCTTTTCCTTCAGTTCGTCCAGCTTCGGCCAGTGCTTCCACAGATTGTCGGGATTGCGCACCCAGGCATGGTGGTCATGCTCATTCGGGTAGATGTGCGCGTCCATGAATTTCTCAAGTTTGGCCTTGAGTTCGCGGACCTTCTGGCTGGGTTCGAAATCCATGCTGGGCTCCTGTTGTCTGGCGCGCGCGCCGGTTGCATCCGGGGCGCCCGCCCTGCCTGGGGTGGCGCCCGCGTCCAGGTCTCCGACCTTCCAGCAAGGCGCCTTGCGAAAATTTCAGAACGCGTCGCGGGCGATGCGGGCGTTACCCGCAGGGCGCGCGTCCTTCAGGAAAAACAATGCCGGCTCAGCATCCGGGGCTCCCATCCTGGCGCGCGCCTGTCCGGCCCGATGCGCGCTGGCTGGCGCAGGCGGTCGGCGCAAGGCGCAAACGCCCGGCCGCTTGCCGGCAGGGCAGGCGGGGACATGGCGACATGTCTGATATGGGAAGCGCGAGGATGGCTCCGGGACCATGGCGGGAACGTCGTTCTGTTGCGACGTGTCCCGCGCGTCATGGTCCCGGACGCCGCCGTCCTTGAGACGTTTTCTCCCTGTATGGGCAGATTTATTGCAAGCTTCCGCAACGCCGTCCAATTGGCAATTTTTCCGGAAACAAGCTGTTTTGGTTATGGATCGGCGGTGTTTCTCAGGCGGAAAGCTCGTGCAATATGGCGTCGGGGCAGCGCTGGGCCGCAATGTCGCATAGGTGGCGGTGATGGGTGAGGTAGATCACCTGGGATCTGCCGGCCATTTCCGCAAACAAATCAACCGTCGCGGCTGCGCGCGCGTCATCGAAGGTTTCCATCACGTCGTCCGCGACAAACGGCGGCGGCGTCTGGCTGGCGGCGAAATCGTGGAAGGCGGCGATGCGCAGGGCAAGGTAGAGCTGGAACCGGGCGCCCTTCGACAGCTTCTCGACTTCTTTCGGCCGGTTTTCCCGATCCATGGCGACCAGCACTTCGCCAGATGCGCCAGGTTGCGCCGAGAGACCCGCCCAGGCGCCGCAACTCATCTGGCTGAAGGCGCCGGAGGCGCGGCGCAGCAGGGAACTGCGGTGGCTGTCGCGCCAGGCTGACAGCGCCTGCTCCGTGGCGGCGACGCCAAGGCGCAGTTTGAGATAGTCGCGCGCCTTGGCGGCGATTTCCAGCAGCACCGTCTGGCGCCGGGTTTCGAGTTGCGCCGCCGCAGCGTCAGAACCGATGTCCGCGATGGCTTTTTCCAGCCGGCGGCGTTCGGCGTGCAGTTCCAGCACATGGGCGTGGGCGGCGTCGATGTCGGCCGCCAGCGTGGCGGCCTCGGCCTGCAGTGCGCCGCGGTCGGCGTCCGCCAGCTGGCGATCGGCGTCGGCGATGCCCGCCGCGCCGGTGTGCTGCAGAATCTGCTGCTCCAGTTCGCCAATCTGCGCCAGCGCGTCATGACGTTTTTGCGCCGCCGTAAGCGCGCGCTGGGCCTCCGCCAGGGTCTCAACGCGGAAGTGGCCTGTGATGTGGGCGGTTTCAGCCTCCAGCAGCGCTGCCTGCTGCGCAAGCTGTTGCAGGCGTTCGCGCACGTCGGCCTGTTCGTTCTGGATGTCCTGGGCGCGGCGGCGCGCGTCGTCCGCCGCCGCTGCCCGCGCCTGCAGGCGCTGATATAGCGCCAAAGCATTGTCCGCGTTGCCACTTGTCCTGTCGTCGGTTGCTTCGGCGCCCGTAGGCCCAGCGTCTGTCGCCCCATCGCCCGCCGCATGGCGTTGCGCCAGCGCCCGCACCGCGTCCGTGAAGCTCTGCCGGTCCCGCTCCATCTTGCCGATGCGGCTCATCAGGTCCTGGCGCCGCGACAGCGCCGCCTCAAGCTGCGGCAACACGTCGAGCGCCGCCCGCACCCGCGCCGGCGCGGGCAGGGGGCGTACGGCGCCCAGCCAGCAGGCGGCGCAGGCCTCGGACCAGGCCTCCGTCCAGGCGCTGGCGGCGGCTTCCACCCGCTCCAGTCCCTGTTTGCGGCTCTGGTATTCCCGCGCCGCCCGCCGCCGCTCATCGTGCTGGCGGCGGCTGGCGTCGACGGCGGCGCGCAGCCGGTCCGCCGCGGCGATCAGGTCGGCAAGGCTGGCGTCGGGTCCGGCAACGCCAGCTGGCGCGAGCACGGCGCGCAACCCGGCGGTGGCTTCATCCTGCAACACGCTGGTTTCGGCCAATTGCTGCTGCTTCGCCAGCAGCGGCTCCCATGTCTCCAGCGCCCGCTGGCGCCGCAGCAGCCAGTCGGCCAGGGCGTCTGGGGCATCAAGCGCCGCCAGATCCGGCGACAGCGCCCCGGTGAGCGTCCGGGTGCGCTGGCGCAGTTCGCCGATCCGGGTCTCCGCCGCGCCCAGCCGGGTCGCCAGTTGCGCCAGGCGCTGTTCGATCTGCGCCTGCTGCTGCCGCAATTGCACCGCCTGCAACAACTCCTTCTGACGGGTGAGGCGGGTTTCAGCCACCATGTCGTCGTGGCGCATGGCGGTTTCGAAGGCATCGGCGCTGGCCGCGTCCAGCGTCAGCCGGTGCGCCGCCCACGCCTGCTCGCGCCGGGCGCGCGCCTCGGCCACGCCGGCTTCGTCCACGGCGCCGGTGATCCTGGCAAGTCCCGCCAGCTCGGCCAGCGCCTTGTCATGATCGCTCCGCAGACCGTCGATGGCCTGGTTAAGGTGCTCGCGCGCGCGCAATGCCCCGGCCAGCTCTTGCGCCAGCGCCTCCAGCACGGAGGCAGCTGGCGCCGTCATCGCCGCCAGCGCCCCGGCCTCGCCGCGCCACGGCGCCAGAAGTTGCAGGTGCTGGTCGAGCCGGGCGCTGGCATCGGCGACCTCACGCCGCTGCGCCGCCAGCCGCCGGTCAAACCCCTGCTGACGGGCATTGTCGGCGGCCATCGCCAGCCGCGCCTGCCAGTCTCCGTCCTGAGCCAGGGCCGCATCCGCCGTGGCTGCGGGCAGGTCCGCAAGGGCGGCTTCCGCCTGGTCCAGCGCCGCCCGCGCATCGGCGTCTTCGCGCCGCGCGTCCTGCAACTGGGCGTCGAGCGCCGCCCGGCGGTCGATCAGCTCACGGAAGGTGAGAACGAGGCCTGCCGGCAACGGCAGGCGGGCGGCGTCGTCATCGGCCGGGCGGCCGAGCTGTCGCAACAGCGCGGTTATGTCATGGGCGCTGGCTTCCAGGTCATGGCGCCGGTTGGGAAGGCTGCGCGACCCCGAGACATATTGCGCGTGCAGCGCATCGAGCGCCGGCAACTCCACGCCAAGCCGCAGGCCGGCCTCATCCAGCCGGATGGCCGCCAGCCGTTGCGTCAGCTCTTCCTCGCGCTGGCGTTGCGCCCGCAGGCTTTCCTGCACCCGGGCCTGTTCGATGATCAGTTCGCCCGTCCGGTCAGCCCAGACCGCCGGCGCCTCGGGATATTCGGGCAGCCCGGCCAGTCTGGCGCGCTGCGCCGCCAGCCGCGGCGCCAGGTCCAGGGCGGCCAGCACGCCGCGGATGTCGTCGCTGCGGCGCTGGAGTTGCCCCTGGTCCCTGCTGGCGGCCGCATAGCTGGCCAGGCAGCGCTCCAGCTCGGTCCGCAGCGTCGCGTGGCGTGAGGCGATGACGTCGATGGCGTCGCGCTGCTGGCGCAACTCGGCCAGTTCGCTCTTCAGCCTGCCCAGTTCGGTGTTGCGGCCGCGCGGTTTCCAGAAGGCGTCGGCGCGGGCGCGCAGGTCGCCGAGCGCGCCGGAAAGGGCGCCAAGCCCGGCGCTGGCGGAGAACAGCATCTCGCCCAGCTGGCCCTTGCTGGCGATGGCCTCCTTGCCGCCCGCCTCCAGCGCGTCGGCGTCGAGGGAGAACATGTTGGCGTAGGCGGAGCGGCCAAGGCCGCCCATCGCCTCGACCAGCGCGTCCTCGGGCACCGGGTTGCCGTCGGCGTCGAGCAGGCTGTTTTTGGCCCGCTTCACCCGCACGTAATCACGCGCCCCGCCAGCCAGCGCCAGCCGCGCGCCGACGCGCATCAGTTCGTAGCCATGCTGAAAGGCATAGGGCGTGTTCGGCGCCATGCCATAGAGCAGGTCGAGCCAGGCGTTCAGCGCCGTGGTTTTGCCAGCTTCGTTGGGGCCGAGCACGATGTGCAGGTCAGGCTTGCCGGGACGGGCCGGGCCGAAATCCAGCGTCTGGTCGGTGAACCTGCCGTAGCGGGTGAGGTCGAGCCGTTCGATGCGCATCAGGCGTCCTGCTCCACGGCGTCCGCCTGCAGGCAGGCCATGGCGTCGGCGGCTCCCTCGCGGGCCAGCGCGGCGATCAGTTCATCGCGTCCCACATCGCTTCCAGGATCAAAATCGTCGCGCAGTTCCGGCGGCAACTGGCTGATCACATCGGCGAGCGCTGCGCGGGCGGCGGCGACGAAGGCCCCGGATGGCAGCACCCGCTCGCTGATGAGCCGCGCCAGCTCATGGGTAGGATCGGCGTCGGAGGCCATGGCGGTGGGCGCGACGTCGCGCAGGTCCGGGCCGATTTCCACCTTGTCGATGAAGCAATTGTCCAGCCGCTGCGCAGCGGCCATCGCTTCCGCGAGCAGGCGGTCGGCGTCGCGCCGCGCCCAGCCGGCCATGGCGGTGGCGCCGCCCAGTCGCAGCCGCGCCACCAGATGCTGGCTGCCAACGCCCTGGCGCAGGTTCGCCAGGCTTTTGTGCAGCCGCTCCGCCACCTCCGCCCGGGATTGCGCGCCGCCGAGATCGACCTCGGCCCGGGCAAATTCGGCGATGCTGGTCAGGCGCTCCTCCAGGGTAATGGTGCGGGCGTCATCGATGGAAACCAGGGTGACGGAGCGGGGCCCCGCTTCGTTGATGTCGCGCCCCTGCGGATTGCCCGGCATGACGACATCGCAGCGCCCCCGGTAGACCGCGCGCTTGTGAATATGACCCAGCGCCCAATAGTCGAAGCCGCTGCCGTCCAGATCGGCGATGGAGCAGGGCGCATAGACGTCGTGCCCCTCGGCCCCGCCGAGGCTGGTGTGCATCACGCCGATATTGATCGCTCCGGCCACCGGAGCCCTGAATTTTGGCAGCAACGATTCCGGCGCGTGGGGGCGGGCGAAACTGAGGCCATGGATGAACACCGGCATGGCGCCCGCAGGGCGCGGCGCCTCGATGGCCTGGGCGCGGCCATCAAACACCGTGACGTTTGGCGGAAGGGTCAGTTCCTTGGTGATACGCGAGGCGGCGTCATGATTGCCGCGAATGATGTAGACCCGCACGCCGGCCTCCTCCAGCCGGCGCATCTGCCCGGCCAGAAACAGCGCGGTTTTCATCGAGGTTTGATCGCCGTCATACAGGTCGCCAGCGACGATCAGCGCATCAACCTGCTCCTCGATGCAGATGTCGACGATGCGCGCCAGCGCCTCACGGGTGGCGTCGGCAATCAGCCGGCCGACCCCGGCGTCGCGCAGCGCCAGCGTGCGCAGGGGAGAATCCAGATGGATGTCGGCAGCGTGCACGAAACGAAACGCCAATCCCGTCTCCTCCTGGCGCCGGAGCGCCTGTGAAAAATGGGCGTCTTCCCGCCGGCGCCAATGCCGGCGCAACGGGTTTCATACCCGAAAACCAGAACGCGCCGCATCAGGGGTGATGCAGCGCGCCATTTACTGTCGGGCAAATGCAAGCCAGATGCCAGGCAGATGTCAGGGACATGTCCAGAGACTTGCTGCGGAACGTCAGCGCCCCTCGTGCGCCCGCCGCACCAGATACTGGCCATAGCCGCTTTTGCCGAGCTCCTGTCCCAGCCGTTCAAGCTGGGCGGCTTCGATGAAGCCCCGCTCGAACGCCACTTCCTCAGGGCAGGCGATGCGCTGGCCCTGGCGCTTTTCCAGGGTGCGGACGAAATTGGCGGCGTCCACCAGGCTGTCATGGGTGCCGGTGTCGAGCCAGGCGAAGCCACGGCCCATCTGCTGCACGTTGAGCTTGCCGCGCTCCAGATAGGCGCGGTTGACGTCGGTGATTTCCAGCTCGCCGCGCGGCGATGGCTTCAGATTGGCGGCGATGTCGACCACGTCGCGATCGTAGAAGTACAGGCCGGTCACCGCCGAATGCGAGCGTGGTTTCGCTGGCTTCTCCTCGATGCTGAGCGCGCGGCCGCTCTTGTCGAACTCGACGATGCCGTAGCGCTCCGGGTCCGTGACGTTATAGGCGAACACCGTCGCTCCGTCTGGCTGCGCCCGGGCGTTGGCCAGCAGGTTGGTCAGGCCATGGCCGTAGAAAATATTGTCGCCGAGGATCAACGCCGAATTGTCGTCGCGGACGAAATCCGCGCCAATAATATAGGCCTGCGCCAGCCCGTCGGGGCTTGGCTGCTCCGCGTAGGAGAATTCAACGCCCCAGCGCGCGCCGTCGCCCAGCAGACGCTGGAACTGCGGCAGGTCATGCGGCGTGGAGATGATGAGAATTTCACGGATGCCCGCCAGCATGAGCACGCTGAGCGGATAATAGATCATCGGTTTGTCATAAACCGGCATCAGTTGTTTTGAGGTAACCAGAGTCAGCGGATGCAGGCGCGTGCCGGAACCGCCGGCCAGAATGATACCCTTCATGAACTGTCAAATCCCGATGCGTGAAGCCCCTGATCGCCCGGACAATGAGCAAAACGCTTCCAGTTAGCAAGTAAAAGCAGCGGGGAGGCGGCGGCCGGACCTGTAACGGAGCCGCGGCCGCTGACCGGCGCCAGCGCCCCAGCCGGGCGTGATGCCCAAACCAGACGCGTCAGGCGCATTCGTTGTCGGGCAATGGCAATGGGCGGCCGGTTCTGCAGGTCGGTCATCACGCGGATGTGAATTTTGCAGCGCGTCCGTCGGGCGGGGTCATCACAACCTGGCGGCAACCGTCAGCGGCGGACGCCATGCGCCGGAGCGGTCAGGCCTGCTGCCTCAGGTGTGGGCCAGCAGATACAGCGCGCCAACCAGAGGGGCGACAATGCCAACCAGAAAAGGCAGCAGATTCTTGGCCATGATACGCATTCCGTCCGGGCTTGGTCTGGCTGGGAGCGCTGCGGCTAACCCATCCGTCTGTCATTAATCATTTGTTTACTCTGTTATAAAGCGAAAAAGCAGGCTGTGTGTTCCCACACAGTCTGCTTGGTTAATGCCAGTGGTCGGGGAGGAGGTTCAGGCGCGAACGATGCGGTCGCGGTTGGCGATGACGCCGGCGGTGGCGTTGCGCGTGTCGATCACCAGCGGCACGCTGGCGGTCAGGGTTTCATAGTCGACGCCATCGTGATCGGTCGCCACGAGCGCCGCGTCGAAGCCGGCCAGGGTTGCCGCCGACCAGACGATGGAGGCGCGGCCAGCCAGCGGCGCGTGCTCGCGGGTCATGGGGATGACCGGGACGAACGGATCGTAGAACGCAACCTGGGCGCCGCGACGCTCCAGCTCTTCCAGCAGGACGAACGCCGGGCTTTCCCGGGTGTCGTCGACATTCTTCTTGTAAGCCACGCCGAGCAGCAGGATGCGCGCGCCATGGACGCTGCGCTGCAGGCGCGCGCTCAGGACGTCGGTCAGCCGCTCGATAACCCGGTGCGGGGCGGCGGTGTTGATCTCGCCAGCCAGCTCGATGAAGCGCGTCGGCACGCCAAACTCGCGCGCCTTCCAGGTGAGATAAAACGGGTCGATCGGCACGCAATGGCCGCCGAGTCCGGGGCCTGGATAAAACGGCATGTAACCGAACGGCTTTGATTTCGCCGCCTCGATCACCTCCCAGATGTCGATGCCCATGCGCTCGTAGATCAGCTTCAGCTCGTTGACGAGCGCGATGTTGACCGAACGGAAGATGTTCTCCGTCAGCTTGACCGCCTCGGCGGTGCGGGCGTCGCGCACCGGCACGACATGGGTGACAATGGCGCCGTAAAGCCGCTGCAGCAGATCGCGGGTCAGGTCGTCATCGGCGCCGGTCACGCGTGGAATCGTCGATGTGCCGAAGCTGGCATTGCCGGGATCCTCGCGCTCCGGGGAATAGCCCAGGAAAAAGTCAGCGCCAGCCTTCAGTCCCGAAGCTTCCAGCTCCGGCCTGAGCACCTCATTGGTCGTGCCGGGCCAGGTGGTGGATTCCAGCACGACAAGCTGGCCGGGACGCAACACGGCGGCGATCTGCCGGCCGGTCGCCACGATGAACGACAGGTCCGGCTCGCGATAGCGCGACAGCGGCGTCGGCACGCAGATCAAAATGGCGTCCGCGTCGGCCAGCCGGGCCGGATCGCCGGTCGCCACGAAGCGTCCGCTCGCGGCCATGGCGGCGACGCGCTCCGCGGCAACGCTGCTGAGATGGCTGTGGCCGGCGTTCAGCCCCGTCACCTTGGCCGGGTCAATATCGAAGCCGATGACCTGAAAACCGGCGCCGGAGGCGGCGATGGCCAGCGGCAGGCCGACATAGCCCATGCCGATGACGGCGATGACCGCATCCCGGCTGTCGAGCCGCGCGCCTATCCGCCCCGCCAGCGCGGCGGTGGCTCCGGCCTGCTGGCCTGCGGCGGTGGATGGCGCATCGCCTGACGTGTGACGCACGGGAAAGTCTCCGGAAACAGGCGCCTGATGCGCGGCGCCGGTCAGGCGCGTTTCAGGTCCGGCGACGCCTTGCGCGCGACCGGTCGAAGAACGGGTATAGCCGTCGTTTACGGCGCCGCAATGGGGCCGCCGGCCGCCGGCGCGCCCGCTGGCCGCCCCACGCTCCAGTAATGCAGGCCTGCTTCCGCCACGTCTTCGGGCGGATAGATGTTGCGCAGGTCTACCAGGGCCGGACGCGCCAGGCGGTTGCGCAATTCATGCAGGTCAAGCGCGCGGAACGCGTCCCATTCCGTCACGATGACGAGGGCATCGGCGCCGTCAGCGCAGGCGTAAGGATCGGCGGCATAGTCGATGTCGCGCAGAACCTGCTTCGCCTGGTCAACGCCTTCCGGATCGTAGGCGGCGATGCGCGCGCCGGCCGCCTGCAATTCATTGATGATGGCGATGGACGGCGCGTCGCGCATGTCGTCGGTGTTGGGCTTGAAGGTCAGGCCAAGGATGGCGATGCGCTTGCCGGCGACGTCGCCGTCGCAGGCGGCGATGACGCGGGCGGCCATGGCGCGTTTGCGCGCGTCATTGATGGCCACCGTGGTTTCCACCAGCCGCACCGGGCTGCCATGGTCCTGCGCCGTCTTGACCAGAGCCAGGGTGTCCTTGGGGAAGCATGAGCCGCCATAGCCGGGGCCGGCGTGCAGGAACTTGGCGCCGATGCGTTTGTCGAGACCGATGCCCCGCGCCACCTCCTGGACATTGGCGCCCACCTGTTCGCACAGATCGGCCATTTCGTTGATGAAGGTCACCTTCATCGCCAGAAAGGCGTTGGCGGCGTATTTCGTCAGCTCCGCCGTGCGCCGGCCGGTCATGACCAGCGGCGCCTGGTTGAGGAACAGCGGCCGGTAAAGGTCGCGCATCACCTCCTGGGCGCGCGCATCCTCGACGCCGATGACGATGCGGTCCGGCCGCTTGAAGTCCTCGATGGCGGCGCCTTCGCGCAGGAATTCCGGGTTGGACACCACGGAGAAATCCGCCGCCGGATTGGTCTCGCGGATGATGCGCGCCACCTGGTCGCCAGTGCCAACGGGCACCGTGGATTTGTTGACCACCACGGTGTAGCGGGTGAGCGCGGCGGCGATCTGGGCTGCGGCCTGATGCACGTAGGTGAGATCAGCGTGACCGTCGCCGCGCCGCGAGGGCGTGCCGACGGCGATAAAGACCGCGTCCGCGTCCGCCACAGCGGCGGCGAGATCGGTGGTGAAGCCGAGCCGTCCCTGGCGCACGTTGGCGGCGACCAGTTGGTCGAGGCCTGGCTCATAGATCGGCAGTTTGCCAAGGCGCAGATTGTCGATCTTCGCGGCGTCCGTATCGACGCAGATGACCGAATGGCCGAAATCAGCGAAGCAGGTTCCGGAAACCAGGCCGACATAGCCTGCGCCGATCATCGCGACACGCATGAAACCCCGCAGTTGGTAAGGAGCCGGCGGCGCCAGTCCGCGCCGCGCCGTTGGGCGGCGAACTTCAGTCCGCCGTTTCGGCCCCGACTCTGCCCATACATGATGACAGGCGTTTCATGTCCGCTACCGGCTCCGCAACGCCCGGAATGCGCTGGCCCGCGTCAGGTCAGGCGACCTGCCCGCGCCGACAGCCTCCAGCGGGAGGCCGGTCCGGTCCGGCAGGGTCTGGCGCGGCGCCGCATCCGCCCCCTATGTAGCGGGGCGAGGGCCATATGGGTAGTGCGCGCGCGGCGCGCTGCGGAAAATTCGCGGGCGTCAAATGCTCCCGCGCCCATATTGCCGGCAGCCGGCTGGCGCGGGTCCAGCAGGCGCCATGGCGTTTTCAGGAGAATGGCCAGATCCCGCCACGGCGACCAGGCGCGGACGTAGGCCAGATCGGCGTCCAGACGCGCCGCCATGGCCGCGACATCCGGCGTCGGGCCGCGCGCGCCGCTGATCTGGGCAAGGCCGGTTATGCCCGGCCGCACGGCATAACGGCGGCTGATGTGCGCCAGGCGCAGACGGAACAGGGCGTCGAGTTCCGGCATGTGGGGGCGCGGACCGACCAGGGACATCTCCCCGCGCAGCACGTTCAGCAATTGCGGCAGTTCATCCAGGCTGGAGGCGCGCAGGAAGCGGCCGCTCCAGGTGACGCCAGGGGCGGCGCCAGAGGTCTGGATGCGGCGCAGGCGGGTCTGGAAACTGTCGGGAGCGCCAGACGCGTCAGTTGTGATGGCGGGGCTGGCGCAGTCCGCCGCTTGCCGCATGGTGCGGAACTTGAGGATGGTGAAGGGCGCGCCGCGCCAGCCGGTGCGCGTCTGGCGAAATAGCGCCGGCCCCGGTGAATCCAGACGCACAAGCAGGGCGATCAGCAGCATCAGCGGCGCGAGCATGACAAGCAACGGCGCCGCGAGCGCCAGATCAATCAGGCGTTTCCCGGGCTGGCGGGCGACAGGCGGCGGCTGGCGCGGCCGTGGCAAGGCGCGCAGCCGGCGACGCCCGCAACGGGCAGGGGGCAGCATCCAGATGGACTGATCCCGCCGTGGAGTGTCAATGGGCATGGCGATGACATCTCGCGTGGTGTTGTCATCAGAGCGTAGCAGTTTCGATCAAAATGAAAACAAATATATATAAATAATTAATTTGCTTATTCTGGAGATTGTCTAAATTTCAGCAATGGAAAGTTCTGTGTGCGAAGGATTTTTTGCTGGGCGATTGCAGGGGGCATGGGTTCGGCGCGCAATATTGGGGTGACGACGAAGGGGCGCGAAAAACTGTTTCCTTCAGCCCAAGGATCGCGCCGCCACGGTGCGCACAGGCTCAGGTTTCCGGCTCAGGCTTCCGGCTCCAGATCCCGGCCTCCGGGTCAGTCAGATTTGGCGCCCGCAACAGGCTCGGCCGCGATGCCGTTGGCGGCGAGCGGCGGGGCGTCGGTAATCTTGGGCGCCCTGCCTTCGGCCCGGTCGCGGTAGAGCGTCGCCTGGGTCAGCATCAGCATGGTGACCGGCGTCGTCACCGTGACGAACAGGGCGATGAGGATTTCATGGACGACGGGGCGGGTTTCGCTGACGGAGAAATACACCATTGAGGCCAGCAGCACGCCGCCGATGCCGAGGGTCGCGCCCAGGGTTGGCGCGTGCACGCGCTCATAAAACGAGCGGAACCGCACGAGGCCGATGGCGCCGATCATGGTCAGCGCCGCGCCGGCCAGCACCAGAAACGCCGTGAGGAGGGCCGCCCAGTCGGGCAGGGTTTTGATGGCGATCATTCAATCGCCTCCCCGCGCATCAGGAATTTGGCCAGCGCCACGGTCGAGACAAAGCCGAGCAGCGCGATCACCAGCGCCGCCTCGAAATACAGCGTGCTGCCCGAGACGATGCCAAACACCAGCATCAGCCCCATGCCGTTCAGATAAAGCGAATCCATGGCCAGCACCCGGTCCTGCGCGCGCGGGCCGCGAAACATGCGCAGGCAGGCGCAGACCATGGCGATGGCCAGCATAAATTGGGCCGCCATCAGCGACCAGGTCAGAATGGTCATGCTCATTCGAACACCTGTTGCAGCCATTGCTCGTAGCGCCGGGTGATGGCCCCCGCCAGTTCGTCCGCGTCCTTCAGGTCCAGCACATGCATCAGCAGCAGCCCGGTCTGCGGGTTGAAGCTGATCCACGCCGTTCCCGGGGTGGCGGTGAGAATGCAGGCCAGCATGGCCAGCGACCATGGCGAGCGTATGCTCAACGGCACCAGGATGTGACCAGCCTGGCGCTCGGGGCCGGAGAACAGGATCGCCCGCGTCACCTTGTAGTTAGAGATGAAAATGTCCGGCAGCACATTGCCGAGCAGGCGCACGAGGGCCCATGGCCGCCGCATGCGCAGCGGCGGCGTATCCAGCGTGGTCAGCAGGCGCGGGGCCGTCAGGGCCAGCAGCAGGCCAAGGAAGATCTGCCCTGGCGACACGCTCTGGTTCAGCAGCAGCCATATGGCCAGCACCAGCGCCGAGACGGCGGGCCACGGCAGCAGCCAGGCAAGGAAGCGGCTTGCACGCCCTGTCATCGCGCGGCCTCCTTCTTCTGCGGGGGCAAGACTGGCGCCGGGGCGCTCCGGCCGCCGGCCGGCGCGGTGGACGCATCCGCGGCGGAGGCCGGCGTGGCGACCACCGGCTTTTTCAGCACGGCGTCCATGTACAGCTTGCGCTGGGCCAGCTGTTCGGTGGTGTCGCGCACGAAGCGCATGGCCGGGCCAGCCTGGATGGTCAGGCCGACGCACAGCGCCAGCAACACCAGCACCGGCCCCAGCTCGATCATGCTGACGCGCGGCGCCTCGCGTTCGAAGGACGGCCAGAAGGTGCGGATGCCGGCGCGCATCATGGCGATCAGCGTGGCGAGGCCAGACACGACAAGGGTCGCCACCAGCAGCCAGGCCGCCCAGGCCGAGCCTGGCGCCGGCCCGTTGCGCGCCTGGTCGAGCAGGGCGTCCAGCATGGCGAATTTGGCGATGAAGCCGGATAGCGGCGGCAGGCCTGACAGCAGCAGGGCGCAGCCCATGAAGGCGATGCCGAGGATCGCCAGAATGGCTGGTACGGCGGCGCCGGCCTCGCGGCTGTCCTCGCTGTCCTCGTCATAGACGATGCCATAGGCTTCCAGCGTCACCGCCAGCACGTCGTCGGCGCGGGCGCGCCCCCGCTCCGCCAGCTCGATCAGCATGAAGAACGCCGCGATCGCCAGCGTCGAACTGACCAGATAATACAGCGTCGCGCTGAAGACATTGGCGTTGCCGGCGCCCATCACCGCCAGGATGGTGCCAGATGACACCAGCACGCTGAAGCCGGCCAGCCGCGCCATGGCCTGGGAGGCCAGCATGCCCAGCATGCCGTAGATGATGGTGATGACGCCGCCGGTCAGCAGCAGGCCGCTGGCGGCGATCACATTGGTCTGGCCGTCTGGCGAGAACAGCAGGCCGAGACGCAGGATGGCGTAGACGCCGACCTTGGTCATGATGGCGAACATGGCCGCCACCGGCGGCCCCGCCGCGGCGTAGGTGGTGGGCAGCCAGAAGCCCAGCGGCCAGATCGCTGCCTTGACCAGGAAGGCCACGCCCAGCACCGCCGCGCCGACGCGGAACAGCGTGGTTCCATGCGCGTCGAGATCGCCGATGCGACTGGCGATGTCAGCCATGTTGAGCGAGCCGGTCGCGCCATAAATCAGGCTGACGCCAATCAGGAACGCCGAGGAGGCGACGAGGTTGACGGAGATGTAATGCAGCCCGGCCTTCACCCTGGCGTGCCCGGAGCCATGCAGCGCCAGGCCATAGGAGGCCGCCAGCATGATCTCGAAGAACACGAACAGGTTGAACAGGTCGCCGGTCAGGAAGGCGCCGTTCAGACCGACAAGCAGCACCTGGAACAGCGGATGAAAGAAGCTGCCGGCCTTGTGCCAGCGCGCCAGCGAAAACACCATGGCCGCAGTCGCCAGCAGGGCCGTCAGCGCCAGCATCATCGCCGACAGCCGGTCCAGCGCCAGCACGATGCCAAGGCGCGAGGGCCAGTTGCCGATCTGGTAAACCTGCACGGCGCTCTGGGCGCCGCCGGCCGAGGCCTGAACCAGCAGGACAATGGCGATGACCAGCAGGGCGAAGGTGGAGGCCAGACCCAGCGCCGCCGTGATCCTGCCGCTGCGGCCGTCGATGACCAGCATCAGCCCGGCCACGACCATGGGCAGCAGGATGGGCGCCAGAATCAGGTGCTGGATCCAGCTCAAAGGCCGTCCTCCCGGCCGTCCACGTGGTCGCTGCCGGTGAGCCCGCGCGAGGCGATGGTCACCACGAGCAGCAGCGCCGTCATGGCGAAGCTGATGACGATGGCCGTGAGCACGAGGGCCTGCGGCACGGGATCGGCGAGGGCGCTGGCGGGGCCTGCGCCCTCGGTGAAGGTCGGCGCGCCTACCTTCAGGCGTCCCATGGAGAAGATGAACAGGTTCACCGCGTAGGAAATCAGCGACAGGCCAACGATGACCTGAAAGGTGCGCGGACGCAGCACCAGCCAGACGCCGGAGCCCGTGAGCACGCCGATGGCGATGGCGATAACGGGCTCCATCAGGCGTCTCCCCTGTTGCGCGAGGCGGCCTTTTCGCGCGCGGTCGCCTTTTCCATGGTGCGGTAGACGCGGATCGACTGGTGGGCGATGGCGATCAGCATCAGCACCGTGGCGCCAAACACCAGCGCGAACACGCCGAGATCGAACGACAGGGCGCTGGCCAGGGGCGTCTTGCCGAACAGCGGCAGGTCCACGTAGCGGAAGGCGGTGGTGAGGAACGGGCGGCCGAACAGCACCGCGCTGAGGCCGGTGGCGGCGGCGAGCAGGATGCCGGCGCCGATCCAGCGCACCGGCAGCACCACCAGCCGGTCTTCCACCCAGCGGGCGCCGCCGGCGATGTATTGCAGGATAAAGGCGATGGCGAAGGTCAGGCCGCCGATGAAGCCGCCGCCGGGCAGATCGTGGCCGCGCATGAACAGGAACGCCGCCATGGCGCAGATCACCGGGAACAGCAGCCGGATGATGACGCCCTGCACCAGCATGTAATGGGCGTTGATCGGGTCCCTGGCCGGCGCGTAGCGGGTGCTGTCGTATTCGATCTGGAAGCGCTTCTGGTCGGGCGCGGCGAAACTGTCCCGCGCCGGCCGGTAGCGGCGCAGCAGGGCGAACACGGTGATCGCCACGGCGCCAAGCACGGTGATCTCGCCAAGCGTGTCGAAGCCGCGGAAGTCGACGAGAATGACATTGACCACGTTGTGGCCGCCGCCTTCCGGGTACGCGCGCCGGATCAGCTCATCGCCGATGGTGGCGGTCTGCTCCGAGGTCAGCACGGCGAAGGCCAGCGCCGCCACCCCGGCGCCGGCGATGATGGCGATGAACAGATCGCGCAGCCGCCGCAGGCGGGCCGAGGTCTGCTGGTCGTCGGCGATCAGTTCGTCGCGGCGCGGCATCCAGCGCAGGCCCAGCAGGATCAGCACCACGGTGACGATTTCGACCAGCAACTGGGTCAACGCCAGGTCTGGCGCCGAATACCAGACGAAGGTGATGCTGGTGGCGAGGCCAGAGCCGCCCATCAGGATCAGCGCCACCAGGCGGTGATATTTGGCCTGCCAGGCGGCGCCAACGGCGCAGGCAATGCCCACCCCCCATACCAGCACCAGCGCCGGATCGAACATGCCGACCATGGGCACCGAGGAGGTCAGCCAGCCCGGCGACAGCCACGTGCCGCCAAGCCAGGCGCCCACATTGGCCAGCGCCGTTGCGGGGGAGAAGGCGGCGCTGGCGAGCAGCGGCCAGCAGCCGGCCAGCACCATGATGACCACGAGGGCGCGCAGCTGGGATTGCAGGTGCGTGGTGCCCAGAAACTCTTCCAGCACGCGGGCCCAGCGCCACGACAGCATGGCGATGGCGCGCTCGAACAGCCGGCGGCCGCTGAGGCGGCGCAGCAATGGCGGCCCCTCCACCGCGCCGGAAAGGTAGTCCTTGAGGCCGAGATAGGTGAGCGTGCCGCCGCCGAGCGCCACCACGCTCATCAGCAGCGCCGGCGTCAGGCCGTGCCAGACCGCCAGGCTGTATTCCGGCGTCAGGGCGCCCAGCACGCCGAACACCGCCGCGCTCAGGAAGCCGCTGATCGTCCAGGTGGGCAGCACGCCGACCAGCAGGCACATCAGCGCCAGCAGGGCCGCCGGCGCCAGCATCCAGATCGCCGGATCATGGGGCTTGCGCGGCAGGTCCTTCGCTACGGGGCCGAAGAACACCTGGTCGATCAGCCGCAGCGAATAGGCGACGGAGAACATGCCGGCGAGCGTCGCGAGATAGGGCAGGACGTGATCGAAGGCGGAATCGACGTGGGTCTCGATGGTTTCCGCGAAGAACATTTCCTTTGACAGGAAGCCGTTGAGCAGCGGGACGCCGGCCATGGCCGCCGCCGCAACCATGGCAAGGGTGGCGGTGATGGGCATGGCCCGGTACAGGCCGCCGAGCTGGCGGATGTCGCGGGTGCCGGCCTCGTGGTCGATGATGCCGGCGGCCATGAACAGCGACGCCTTGAAGGTGGCGTGGTTGATCATGTGGAAGATCGCCGCCACGGCCGCCAGCGGGCTGCCGAGCCCGAGCAGCAGCACGATCAGGCCCAGATGGCTGATGGTGGAATAGGCCAGCAAACCCTTCAGGTCCTGCTGGAACATGGCGAGGAAGGCGCCGATCAGCAGCGTCGCCGCGCCCACCGGCGTGAAGATCCAGAACCAGTAGTCGCTGGCGGCCATCACCGGCCACATCCGCGCCAGCAGGAACACGCCGGCCTTCACCATGGTGGCCGAATGCAGGTAGGCCGAGACCGGCGTCGGCGCCGTCATGGCGCGCGGCAGCCAGAAATGAAACGGGAACTGGGCGCTCTTGGTGAGCGCGCCGAAGGCCACCAGCACAAGGGCGACCGGATACATCGCATGGTCGACGATGGCCCGGCCCGAGGACAGCACCACGTCCAGCTCATAGCTGCCGACGATGTGGCCGATAATCAGCATGCCGGCGAACAGGCTGAGGCCGCCGGCCGCCGTCACCGTCAGCGCCATGCGGGCGCCGTCGCGCGCCGCGTCCTTGTGATGCCAGTAGGCGATCAGCAGGAAGGAAAACAGGCTGGTCAGTTCCCAGAAGAACACCAGCTGGATCAGATTGCCGGAGATGACGACGCCCAGCATGGCGCCCATGAAGCCGAGCAGGAACGCGAAAAAGCGCGGCGCTGAATCATCCGGCGACATGTAATAGCGGGCATAGAGCACCACGAGCGCGCCAATGCCGGAAACGATCATCGCGAAGGCCCAGGCGAAGCCGTCGAGCCGGATGGAGAAATTCAGCCCGTACTCCGGCAGCCAGGCATATTGCGCCCGCAACACCGTGCCCGCGTAAATGTCAGGGGCGGCCCACAGTCCAAGACCAAAAACCGCCAGCGCCGTCAGGCCCGCCAGCCACGCCACCGAACTGCGCGCCCCCAGCGGCATGAGCGCCGTTATCGCCGAGCCGGCGAAGGGCAGAAAAAGCATGAGCGTCAGGAGCAGCTTGGCGTCGGGCATCTGCGATGGAAAAACCTTTCAGAACGGCAAACGTATCGTGAAAACCAGCAAAAAGCGCTCGAGCTTGCTCCTGTTCGCCCATTATGGTTGATTTGGCGGACGAAATGCAATCGGGTTCAATGAACTGGACAACCGCAGCCGCTGGAAAAATGGCTGCTGGAACGCCGGACCCGCGATGGCTCCGGAGAGTCTGCCTTAAACGCGATGGTCGATGCACATGGGGGCATTTCTGAAACCTGTCCGCAGCATGAGTCCGGGGCAATGCCGCGCCGCGCGCGGCCTGCTTGACTGGACGCAATGCCAGCTGGCGGAAGAAGCCGGCGTGTCGCGCAGCACAGTGCGCGATTTCGAGAGCTGCCGGCACGGCCTGCAAAAGGCCAGCGAAAGCCAGATCGTTGGCGCTTTCCAGAAGGCGGGCGTGCGTTTTATCGCCGCTGGCCGCGAGGGGCCGGGGGTGCGCCTGGAGCGCGACGCCTTCGCGCGCAGCCTGCAGGCGGGGCCGCCAAGGCGCTGATCTGGCCAGCTTCGCCCAGGCAACCCGGGTCTGGTCAGGGGCGTCTGGCCAGTCCTGTCTGGCGTCAATCCGCCAGGGTCAGGCCCATCTGCCAGAAATCCGCTTCCAGCCTGGTGGCGTCGCGGAATATCCGCGACAGCTGGGCGAGGCGCTCCGGCGTCACGCTGGCGAGGCGGGCGTTGAGCCAGTCGCGCTCGGCCTGCGCCGCCTGCTGGAATTCGGCGTCGGCGTACATGCTGATCCAGCGCATGTAGGGGTTGCCGTCACGCTTCAGGAACGGCTGGGCCAGCAGCCAGCTGGCGACATCGGCGTAGCCGACGACGCAGGGCGCCAGCGCCACGTGCAGGTCGAGCAGATCGCCGCTGGCCCCGGCGTCAAGCACATAGCGGGTGTAGGCCATGGTGGCGCGCGATTCCTGCAGCGCGGCGAGATCGTCCTCGCTGACGCCCCACTCGGCGCACCATGAAATGTGCAGGCCCATCTCCAGATCGACAATGGCCTTCAGAATGTCGAGGCCCTGGCGCAACTCGGCCATGCTGCGCGCCTTGTAGACCGCCAGCCCCCAGGCCCGGGCGAAATGCACCAGGAACAGGTAGTCCTGCTTCAGGTAATGGCGGAAGCTGGCCTCGGGCAGCGAGCCGTCGCCCATGCCGCGCACGAACGGATGTTCAATATAGGCGCGCCAGTCGCTGGGGCAGGCGTCGACAAGCCGGTCGAAGGGCAGGGCGTTGGACAGGACGGCGCTCATGTTTTTCTCCCTGCTGTTTTTCCCGGGGCGCGCAGAAACGGCATCGCGCAGAAACCGCATGCAGACATGCAAAGGGCTGGCGCAGCCGCCAGCCCCGGAGTTCTTCGGCCGGGTTCTTCGGCCGGGCGCGCCGGTCAGGGGCGCGCCCGCGAAAAACATCAGAACGCCAGTTCGCGGTCGCCCCGGGCGTCCTTCACCCGGTTCGGCAGGCCGATGCGGTTCAGGAGGTTGATGAACGGCTCCGGCGGCAGTTCCTCGACGTTGACCATGGTCTTCGCGTCCCATTCGCCGGTGGCGATGAGCATGGCGGCGGCGGCGGCGGGCACGCCGGCGGTGTAGGAAATGGCCTGGCTGCCGACTTCCTCGAACGCTTCCTTATGATCGGAGATCTGGTAGATGAAGGCCTCGGCGTCCTTGCCGTCCTTCTTGCCCTTCGCCAGCACGCCAATGCAGGTCTTGCCGGTGTAATCCTGCGCCAGCGACGACGGGTCGGGCAGCACGGCCTTCACCACCTTCAGCGGCGCGACCTCAATGCCTTCGGCGGTGCGGACCGGCTGCTCGGAGAGCAGGCCGAGGTTCTTCAGCACGGTGAAGACGTTGATGTAATGCTCGCCAAAGCCCATCCAGAACCGCACGTTCGGCACGTCGAGGTTCTTCGAGAGCGAGTGAATCTCGTCATGGCCGGTCATGTAGGTGGCGCTGGTCCCGACCACGGGCAGGTCCCAGTCCTTGCGGATCTCGAACATCTGGTTCGAAGTCCACTGGCGGTTCTGCCACGACCAGACCTGGCCGGTGAACTCGCGGAAATTGATTTCCGGATCGAAATTGGTGGCGAACCATTTGCCGTGGCTGCCATCATTGATGTCGATGATGTCGAGCGAATCCGTGGTGTCGAGCCAGTCGCGAACCAGCAGCGCCGCATAGGCGTTGACCACGCCAGGGTCGAAGCCGGCCCCGAGAATGGCGGTGACGCCGGCGGCGGCGCAGGCTTCGCGGCGCTTCCACTCGTAATTGCCGTACCACGGCGGATTTTCGCAGATTTTCAGCGGGTCTTCGTGGATCGCGGTGTCGATGTAGGCAACGCCGGTTTCAATGCAGGCCTGCAACACGGACATGTTGACGAAGGCCGAGCCCAGATTGATGACGATCTGGACGCCGGTGCGCGCGATCAGCGCCTTGGTCGCCTCAACGTCAAGAGCATCCAGCGCGTGCGCCTCAAGGACGCCGGGCTGTTTCATGCTCTTTTTCTCGTGAACCGACGCGATGATGTCGCGGCACTTGCCGACGGTGCGCGAGGCGATGTGGATGTCTCCAAGCACATCGTTGTTCTGCGCGCATTTGTGGGCAGTGACCTGGGCGACGCCGCCGGCGCCGATGACAAGGACGTTTTTCTTCATTTCACGCGAAAACCCCGTGTTCTGTGAATCTGCAAGGTGGGCGGGCGCTCAGGAGAGCGCCGCCGCGAAGTCGTCGTAACCGAAGGCGCGCACCAGGCGCACCTCGCCATCCAGCTCGCGGATGGCGATCGACGGCATTTTGACGCCGTTGAACCAGTTCTTTTTCACCATCGTATAGCCGGCTGCGTCCTGGAAGGAGATGCGGTCGCCGACCGCCAGTTCCTTCCCGAACCGGAACTCGCCGAAAATGTCGCCGGCCAGGCATGACTTGCCGCACACCATATAGGGATGCGGGCCGGCGTCCGGCTCCACTTTCGCATGCTGGCGGTAGATCAGCAGGTCGAGCATGTGCGCTTCCACCGAGGCGTCGACGATGGCCAGTTGTTTGCCGTTGTCGAGAATGTCCAGCACGCTGACTTCCAGCGTCGTCGAGCGGGTGATCGCCGCCTCGCCTGGCTCCAGATAGACCTGCACGCCGTAGTCGGCGGCGAACTTCTTCAGGCGGGCGCAGAAGGCGTCGAGATCGTAGCCGTCGCCGGTGAAATGGATGCCGCCGCCGAGGCTGACCCATTTCACCTGGGTCAGCAGGTCGCCAAAGCGCTCCTCGATCTTGCCGAGCATGGCGTCGAACAGCTCGAAATCGCCGTTCTCGCAATTGTTATGGATCATGAAGCCGTCGATGCGGTCCATGAACGGGCGCACCCTGTCCGCGTCCCATTCGCCAAGGCGGCTGAACGGCCGGGCCGGATCGGCGAGGTCGAAGCTGGACGACGAGACGCCAGGGTTCAGGCGCAGGCCGCGCTGGATGCCGTCGGCGCGATCGGCGAAACGGGTGAACTGGCCAAGCGAGTTGAAGATGATCTTGTCGGCGCACGACACGACCTCGTCGATCTCATGATCGGCGTAAGCGACGGAATAGGCGTGGGTTTCGCCGCCGAATTTCTCACGGCCGAGGCGCACCTCATACAGGGACGAGGAGGTCGTGCCGTCGAGATACTGGTTCATCAGATCGAACACGGACCAGGTGGCGAAGCACTTCAGCGCCAGCAGCAGCTTCGCGCCGGACTGCTCGCGCACGCGCCGGATGATCTCCATGTTGCGCAGCAACGCGGTCTTGTCGATCAGGTAATACGGCGTCTGGATGCTCAATTGTCGGTCCTGCTGTTGCGAGCCGCATCCGGAGGCGTCCGGCGCGCGATATCGGTATTGATGGGTGCGGCGCGCCGTCTGACGGCCCGCGAATTGCTCTGCTGGACAGCGTCCTGAACAGGCGCAAACAGCGTAGCGCCCCGATATGTCGCCAAAGTCACAGCCCAGAAGGCGGGGCGCTGCGTTGGGCCAGCGGGTCAACCCCGCCGTTTGATCCCGTCTTGCCGGTTCGCCAGGCGACTGGCGATCCACGCCGCCACCCCTGCCCAGGCGCGGTCGCGCAGCGTTGGCGCTGGTCTGGAGCCGGATGCGATGGATATTCGCGCATGCGTCGCGGCGCATGCGCTGCGCGTTCGCGCGCCTCGCGTCGGCATACCCGATTGCGCCTCATGAAACAGGGCGCGTGCGCGGCGCGTCGTGGCGCCGGAACCGATCGTGTCTTCCGTTTGGGAGGCTTTCAGCAGAACTGCGCCCATCCCCAAT
Organism: Camelimonas sp. ID_303_24; assembly: GCF_053543495.1. Lineage (NCBI taxonomy): Bacteria > Pseudomonadati > Pseudomonadota > Alphaproteobacteria > Hyphomicrobiales > Chelatococcaceae > Camelimonas > Camelimonas sp. ID_303_24. Next base: position 192,540 of record NZ_JBLLJM010000003.1, on the reverse strand, counting down.
TGGAAGAGGCCGTCGTATGACATGGCGTCCTCCCCAACCAGCAGATGCAAGCCGCATAGTGCGGATGGGGGTCCATTAACGGCCCTGGCGCCAAAACTCAAGCCGGAGTTGCTGCGGAATTACGTCGCTGGGCGGCCGGAAACCTCCACGCTGCTTGCGCGGCCGGCGCTGGCGGCGCACAAACGCGGCGCAAATATCACTTCCGACCCCGGCAATTGTCATGACCGTCCGCTCTCCCGTCCGTTGGCCCGACCCCCGCCTCGCGGAGCAATCCCTGCCCGTGCAGGCATTCAATGCGGAGCTGCGCGCGCTGGCGGATGAACTGCTGGCGATGATGCGGGCGGCGCCTGGCGTTGGCGCGACGGCGGCGCACATGGGCGTTCCCGTTCGGCTGTTCGTCATTGAGCTGCCGGGCGATGCCGGCCCGTGCTTTTACGTCAACGCCGAAATCATCCAGGCGTCGGCGCAGATGCAAAGCCACGCGGAAGGCAGCATTTCGATGCCGGGCGCCCATGCGGAGGTGGCGCGACCCGCTGAGGTGCGGGTGCGCTGGCAGGACCTTGACGGCGCCGCGCATGAAGCGGCGGCGGACGGCTTTCGCGCCGCCTGCCTGCAGCACGAGATCGACCAGATGAATGGCATTTTCTGGCTGCAGCGCCTGTCGAAACTGAAACGGGACCGGGTGATTGCCCGCTGGCGGAAACAGATGCGGCCAGAATGAAATATAAAATATAATAAAACGCGCTGCTGGCGCCGGTTGGCGCGGTTCCTGCCTGGGTAGAAAGCTGTTTGTCCAGAAGAACCTTCGCCGGCGCCGGCCTGCGGAACGTCGCCTGAATAGCTGGGGCAACGCCTGCGTTTGCGGCCCCGTTCGCCGTCATCGTGGGCGATTTGGGCGTTATGTGCGCAAAATATCCCGAAATCGCTGGAAAATTGTTCAGGTCGCCTTTATGCATCTGCGAGTCGATGGCCTGTGGGCGCCTGGCGCCAGCCATCCTCACCCCCGCGGCGCCAGTTAAAGACCGGCGCCAGCCGCGTCGGTGGACAGCTCCCAGGATGGGGTTCAGGCGATCAGGCGATGTTTGCGCAGGCAGGCGTCGATCCGGTCATGGCCGCTCCGGCCCCCTCCATGCCGATCTTCCGCCGCCCGGCCAGCGCCCGGCAGAGGTTTCAGGAAGAACATCATGGAAAAGTCCCAGCTTGAGCAGGCCCTTACCCGTCTTGATGACGCGGCCCGGTATCTTGATCTCGACGCGGACGTCCTTGAAAAGCTGAAATACCCGCGCGAAACCACCAAGATGCGCCTGATGGTGCGCATGGATGATGGCTCGCGCAAATCGTTCATGGCCTGGCGCTGCCGCTATGACGACACCCGCGGCCCCACCAAGGGCGGCATCCGCTTCCACCCGCAGGCCAGCATGGACGAGGTGGAAACGCTGGCGTTCTGGATGACCTTCAAATGCGCCGTCATGAATCTGCCCTACGGCGGCGGCAAGGGCGCGGTGCAGGTCGATCCGCACGTGCTGTCGAAGGCGGAGCTGGAGCGCCTGTCGCGCGCCTACATGCAGGCGTTTGCCAACATCGTTGGCCCTGACCGCGACATTCCGGCGCCGGACGTCTACACCAACGCCATGATCATGGGCTGGATGGCGGATGAATACGCCTCGATCATCGGCCGCAATGCGCCGGCCGTCATCACCGGCAAGCCGATCTCCCTCGGCGGTTCGCTCGGCCGCGACGACGCCACGGCGCGCGGCGGCTTCTACCTGGTGCGCCACCTGGAGAAGGAACTGGGCGTCGCCCCCGGCTCCTCGGTCGCCATCCAGGGCTTCGGCAACGCTGGCACCCACATGGCCCGCCTGATGGCCGATGTGGGCTACAAGGTTGTCGCCGTTTCCGACTCGCGCGCCACGCTGTACTGCGCCGATGGCCTCGATGTGGAAGCGGTGCTGACGGCCAAGGCCGCCAACAGGCTGACCTCGCTTGCCGGCTCCAACGGCATTGAGGCGCTGCCGCCGGACTACATCGTCAGCGTGCCCTGCGACATCCTCGTGCCGGCCGCCATGGAAGACCTCATCAACGAGAGCAACGCCGATGAGGTGAAGGCTCGCGTCGTGGTGGAGCTGGCCAACGGCCCGATCACCCCGGAGGCCGACGCCATCCTGTTCAAAAAGAACATCGTCGTTCTGCCGGACATCCTGGCCAATGCCGGCGGCGTCACCGTCTCCTATTACGAATGGGTGCAGAACCGCCAGGGTTTCTACTGGACCGTTGGCGAGATCCACCAGCGCCTGAAGAACAATATGGAAGTCGAAGGCCGGGCGATCTGGGACCTGGCGAAGGACAAGAACATCAGCGTGCGCAGCGCCGCTTATGTGCATGCCCTTGGCCGCCTCGCCGAAGCCATCGAGGCGCACGGCACCCAGCAGTACTTCGCATCCTGACGGACGCCGGTTCCCGGAAGGGGACCAGATAGCCAAGGGGACCAGATAGCCAGGGGCGGCGTCAGCGCCGCTCCACCCGGCCGGGGACTTTCCGGTCCTGACGTTCGGGCCTCTTCCGGTCAAGATGGATCGGGAGAGGCTCCAGCATCTTTCATTGTTGAGCGAACGCCAGTCGGTCAGACGCTTTCGTCTGATCGGATGGCGCGCCAGTCCGGCGCGGCCGTGGGCAGAGTTCCGTCGAACCCGACGGGCATTCCGCCCATGGCAGCGCCGTTTTTCGTTGCGCCGCTTTTTATGGATGGGTTTTGGGGAGCGGCGGGGCCGACGGCCTGGACAGCACGTAGCTGGCGCTGGCCAGCATCAGCGCGGCGACGGCGAGCGCCAGCGGCCAGCCGGGCCGGGTCATCAGCCAGAAAAAGCCGTAGCCCACCGCCATGCCGCCGCAGGCCAGCCGTTTGGCCCTGGGGGGGATGGCGCCATGGCGCCGCCAGTCGCGCAGGGGCGGGCCAAAGTGGCGGTGGTTGAGCAGCCAGGCTTCCAGACGTGGTGAAGACCGGGCGAAACAGGCGGCCGCCAGAATGAGAAACGGCGTCGTTGGCAGCACCGGCAGCACGGCGCCCACCAGGCCGATGGCGACAAAGCCGCCGCCAAGGATCGCCCACAACAGACGCTTCAGGCTCCAGCGTTCCAGTCCGGATCTCCGCTGTCAGGATGGCCGCATTGCATTGCATGGCCTGGCGGCGCGCGGCGCTCGCGTCCCGTCTGACGCAAGGCGGCGTGCGCCCTGTTGCGCAAGGCTCTAGCGTTTTCCCGCCGCCCGCGCAAACTGGCGGCATCCGTAAAAAAGGCGGGAGCCGTCCTGGCTCCCGCCTTGCATCATTCAGAGGCGGGCCGGATTAGCCGGCGCGCGCCCTGGCCGGGGCCGGGATGTGGCGCATCGCCAGCCAGATCAGCGCGGCGGTGACCAGCACCAGCGCCGCCGCCATGCCGAGCACGGCGTAGAACGAATGGTCGAAGGCCAGCCGGGCCTGGGCCAGCAGCGTGGCGGCCATGTCCGGCGACATTTGCCCGGCGGCGCGCAAGGCGCCGTCAATGCTGTCGCGGGCGGCCGCCGGCGCGCCGGCGACGGAGCCCATGGCGCTGGAATACAGGCCGGACAGGGCGCCGCCGATGGCGGCAACGCCGATGGCGCCGCCCAGTTCGTAGGAGACTTCCTCAACGGAGGCCGCCATGCCGCTGTGATCGGCCGGCGCGTTGCCCATGATCGCCGCCGATGCCGCGGTCATGGCGGCGCCAAGGCCGCCGCTCGCCGCCGCCAGCAGCAGGGCGTGGGCCATATGGCCGTGGGCCGGGGCGATGGTGAACAGCGCCAGCGCCGCGCCGGCGACGGCCATGCCGGTCCACATCACCCGCGGCGCGCCCACGCGGCCAACCAGCATGCCGGCGAGGGGGCCGGCGACGAGCGCGCCAAGCGGCAGCGGCAGGATCATCAGCCCCGCCTCAAGCGGCGAAAGGCCGAGAACCAGCTGCAGGCGCTGGCTGTAGACCAGCTCGACGCCGATCATGGCGACCGAGGTCAGCAACGCCACCAGCATGCCCATGGCGATGGCCGGCTTGCGGAACATCCGGAAGTCGATCATGGGCGCCGCCATGGCCTGCTGGCGCCGCACGAACAGGGTGAGCGCCGCGCCGCTGATGGCGAAGGCGCCAAGCACGATCGCCAGCGGCCGCTCGCCGGCGCCAATTTCCTTGATGGCGACAGCGAGGGCGATCACGCCGGTCATGGCCAGGGCCGAGCCGACCAGATCAATCCGGCGCGCCGGGTTGGGGCGCGACGGCGCGATCAGCCAGGCGCCGGCGACCAGCGCCGCGATGACGATCGGCGCGTTGATGAGGAACACCGAGCCCCACCAGAACCACGACAGCAGCACGCCGCCGACCACCGGGCCAAGGGCGGCGCCGCCCGAGGCGATTGCCGCCCAGACGCCGATGGCCATGGCGCGCTCGCGCTCGTCGGTGAAGGCGATGCGAATGATCGACAGGGTGGTGGGCATCATGACGGCGGCGCCGACGGCCAGAGCCGCGCGGGCGGCGATCAGCGAGCCGGCGTCCGGCGCGAAGGCGGCGAGGATGGAGGCGACGCCGAAAATGGCGAGACCGGCCAGCAGCATCGGCTTGTGGCCATACCGGTCGCTCAGGGCGCCGGCGGTGGGCAGCAGGCCGGCGACGACAAGCGCATAAGCGTTGACGATCCAGAGCTTTTGCGACGCCGTGGCGTTCAGGTCATGGGTAAGGGTAGGAAGGGCCGTATAGAGTACTGTCATGTCGATCACGACAAGCAGCAGCGCGCTGGATGCGATCGCAAGAACGATCCAGCGATTGGGGGAAGACATGGGTCACCATTGTGTCCGGGGCTTCTCTCACGGCCTCCGGAGGTTGCGAAACGTATGGCTACATTATAAATCCATACGTATGGATTGAAAAGGGGGCGATTTCATTCCCGTCAGCCGCAGGCCAGAGGTTGGTGAAATATCCTTTTCAGGCAAATATTTACAGCTCTGCGGCCGGAGCTGGCTCCGCTCCTGCCAGCGCGCCGGAGCGATCTGGTCTGAGCGGCCCCGTCTCCACGCCAGGGGGAAGGCCGGAGCGCGCCAGAGGCCGCCCGGCAGGGTCCATCCGGGTCCAGAGGCTGCATATTCAGGTCAGGAGAGGTGCGCGCGCGCCATGGGACGCAGGCAGACAATTGACAGGAACGCGGTTCTGGACGCCGCGGAAGCTGTGATACGCGAGAAAGGTATCAACAGTTTGACAATCGAAGCCGTTGCCCGCGCTGGCGGAATCAGCAAGGGCGGCGTCCAGTACTGCTTTGGTTCGCGCGACGCCATGATCCGCGCCATGATCGACCGCTGGGAGGCGGAATTCGACGGTGAGGTCGCCGCCATGCCGGAGAACGACGGCACCGTCGCCGGCCAGGTGCGGGCGCACGTGGCGGCGACGGCGCAGTCGGGGCTCGCCTCGGCCGACCGCGCCGCGGTGATGCTCGCCGCCTTGTCGATGAGCGCCGGCCAGCGCGCCGAGGCCCGCACCTGGTACACCGGGCGTTTGCGCGAGATCGCCGCCTCTGGCGCCGACGCCGGCGCGCTGCGTCTCGCCTTCCTGGCGACGGAAGGCGTGTTCCTGCTGCGCAGTTTTGGCCTTGTCGACATGGACGACGCCGAATGGGACGCCATATTCAGGGACATAGCCGCCACGGCGGCGCATGGCGACGCAGACACAAAGGCCTGAGCGCCGGGCCGTCACGGCGCGCCATGGGCGATGGAGGCGACAACATGGACCTGTTCGATTTCGCCTGCGCCGCTTCCGGTCCGGCGCGGGAAGATATGGCCCGAGAACACATGGCGCCAGAACACATGGCTACTGGCGCCGTGCTGTTGCGCGGGCGCGCCCTCGCCGATGAGCGCGACCTGCTGGCCGGCATCGCCGCCGTCGCCGCGCAGGCGCCGTTCCGTCACATGCGCACGCCGGGCGGGTTCGAGATGTCCGTGGCCATGACCAGTTGCGGCGAGGCTGGCTGGGTCACCGACCGGCGCGGCTACCGCTACGCGCGGCGGGATCCGGACAGCGGCGCGCCATGGCCGCCCATGCCCGATGCGTTCGCCGCCCTTGCCCGGGCCAGCGCCGCCGAAGCCGGGTTCCCGGATTTCACGCCCGATGCCTGCCTCATCAACCGTTATGCGCCAGGCGCGCGCATGTCGCTGCACCAGGACAAGGATGAGCGGGATTTTGCCCGGCCGATCGTCTCGGTGTCGCTGGGGCTGCCCTGCGTGTTCCAGTTCGGCGGCGCCGCGCGCAGCGACCCGGTGAAGAAGTATGAATTGCGCCACGGCGACGTGGTGGTCTGGGGCGGGCCATCGCGGCTGTATTATCACGGCGTGCTGCGGCTCAAGGACGGCGAACACCCGCTGACCGGCGGGCTGCGCTACAATCTGACCTTTCGCGGCGCGCTCTGAGACGCCCACGAGAGCTGGCCGCTGATCGCCTTGTCTGGTGATCCGTCTTCTCTGGCGCATGTCGCAGGCTGTTCGCGCGCTGCCGTTCACGACAGGCGCGGCGCCTTCGCAGCGCAGCCGGAACTGGCGCGGGTTCAGGGCCCGCCCTTCAGCCAGCCTTGCCCGGGGGCGGCTTGTCCAGGGGTTCCTTGTCCGGGGTTGCCTGGCCCGGGCCCTCCTGGCCCGAGGTTTCCAGGCCGAACGCGCTGGTGGGCAGCTCCAGAACGACTTTCAATCCCTCTGGTTCAACGGAACGCTTCACGGCGCCGTGCAGGTTGCTCTCAACGATCATGCTGAGAAGGCGGGAACCGAAGCCGTTGCGGGCGATTGCGACAGGCGCATCATGGGGCGCGCCGGTTTCTTCCCAGATAATCCGCAGGGTGTCGCCGGACCGTTCGGACGTCACCGTGACCATGCCGGCGGCTGTGCTGAAGGCACCGTATTTTGCCGCGTTGGTCGCCAGTTCGTGAAAAATCAGCGCCAGCCAGGTAATCGCCCTGGTGGGAACCGCGGCGTCGTCGCCGCTGACTGCGATGCGTTTTCGCGCGGCGTCATAGGGCTCCAGCAGCTCCCTGACCAGCCGCAGCAACGAGCTGGCGCTGGCGCCGGAGATGATGGCGCCATCACGCACAAGCCCGTGGGCGTGGTGCAGGGCGGTCAGCCGGCCGCGCAGCTGCTCGGTGAAGGACTGAAGGGTATGGTCTTCGCGGGCGGTGATGCTGATCAGTCCCTGAACCAGCGCGAACAGGTTGCGGATCCGGTGCTCCAGCTCATGGGAAACCGTTTCCCGCTCTGCTTCCAGCAGGCGCGTCTCATGAATGTCGGTCAGCGTGCCAATCCAGCTGGCGATGGCGCCCGCCGGATCGCGGATTGGAAGCACCGCGGCCTGGACCCAGCGGTACTCGCCGGACTGGTGCCGGTGGCGGGCAACGCAATGGCATGGCTCGCCATTGGCCAAAGCGTTGCGCCATGTCGCCAGGAGGTTGGCCTGGTCATCCGGATGGACGCAGGTCAGCCAGTCGGCCGTGGCCGCCCCCGTCTCGGAGTGGCCGCTGAATTCATACCAGCGACGGTTCAGATAGGTCGTGCGTCCGTCCGTGTTGCAACTGAAGACGATGTGCGGCAGCGCCTCCGTGTAGGTGCGGAAGCGCAGTTCGCTTTCGGCGAGCGCGACGGCGGTTTCCACCTGGCTGGTGACGTCGATGACCACGCCGCCAAGCGGGCCCGCCTCGCCGCCGGGAAGCTGCGTGGCGCGGCCTGACGCCACGACCCAGCGCACGCCGTCAACGCCGTGGACGCGATGCTGGCACATGTAGACGCCGGTGGTCCGCGCCTGCTCCAGCGCAGCCTGCACCTGCGGCAGGTCGTCCGGGTAAACCCCGGCGAGAAACATTTCTGACGCGGCGCCGCCGCGCGCGATGTCCGGCGCCACCCCAAGCAGCCTGGCCACCCGGTCGTCCGCCTGCGTCGTGCCGGCGGCGAAATCGATGGTCCAGGCGCCGACAATGCCGCTGGCGTCCAGCGCATGGTCGAGCTTGTCGCGGGCCCGCAGCAGGTCCTGATAGCTCTCCACCCGCCCGGTTGTTTCGTCGCCAATGACCAGCGCGCCAAGAATGGCGCCGTTGTCATCGACCACGGGAGTGTAATCGAGGTCAAACCATCCGGTTTCCCAGACCCCGTTGCGGAACAGACGGAACGGCAGATCGCGAAACCCGGCGGATTTTCCCTCAAATACCTTGTCCAGCAAGGGCAGGTAAAAGTCGCCGGAGCCGTCGAACACATCGACGATTGGCTGGCCCAGCAGGTGATCGTAAGCCGGGCCGATCAACGCCCGCACCGCGTCATTGTAGACAAAGGCGCCCGCGCGCCCGATCAGCAGCGCCATTGGCGTCGTTGACCGCACCACCGTTCGCCAGATGCTGCGCATGTCCGCCGGCCACGCCTCGGGCGGACCTGCCGGCGACCGGGACCAGTCGAGCAGCCGGATACGCTCGGGCATGGATTGGTGCGGTTCTGTTGCGTTTTCCATCGCGTCTCTGATTCAGGAAAATGCAGGTCAGGGCTTCGCCGCATCTTCTGTGCGATTTTCCATGCTGTTTGTCGATCAATCAACTGCACAAGCGTCGCGCCGTCCAGCGCCCGGCGCGCAGGTCAGATTCGCGCCTGACGCGCGTTCACCCGGCCGGCGAGATCATCAAGGATCGGACATTCCGGCCGGTTGTCGCCATGGCAGTTGCGCACCAGATGGCGCAGCGCGTCGCGCAACTCCGCCAGTTCGGTGAGCTTGCGCTCAACCTCCGCCAGTTTGGTTTTGGCGATGGCCCGGACATCGGCGCTTTCCCGGCTGTGATCGCCGTACAGGGACAGCAACTGCCGGCATTCCTCTACGGAAAATCCGAGGCTGCGCGAACGCTGGAGAAAACGCAGGCGGTGGACGTCGCTGGCGGAATAGTCGCGATAGCCATTGTCGGCCCGGTCCGGCGTCAGCAGGCCAATGTCCTCGTAGTAGCGGATGGTCTTGGCGGGAAGGCCGGACTGCTGCGATGCGGCGCCAATGTTCATGGTGGCCTCCTGCAATCATGCGGCCCGGCGGCGAAACGCGCCGGAGCCGCTGTTGATATAAGATTCCCGGAACTGGAAGATCAAGCCAGGCGACGCGGACGCCGTCCGGCCCAGGGGTCATGGCCTGAACTTGCGCAGGCGCAGGGCGTTGCCCAGCACGAACACGCTGGAGAGCGCCATGGCGCCAGCGCCCAGCATCGGCGACAGCAGCAGGCCGGTGGCCGGGTACAGGGCGCCCGCCGCCACCGGGATCAGCGCCGCGTTGTAGCCAAAGGCCCAGAACAGGTTCTGGCGGATATTGCGCATGGTCGCCCGCGACAGGGCGATGGCGCTGGTGACGCCATTGAGGTCGCCGGACATCAGCGCCACGTCAGCGCTTTCGATGGCCACGTCCGAGCCCGTGCCGATGGCGACGCCGACGTCGGCCTCGGCCAGGGCCGGCGCGTCATTGATGCCGTCGCCGACGAAGGCGATTGCGCCGTATGCGTCGCGCAGGCGATTGAGCGCCGCCACCTTGCCGTCCGGCAGCACCTCCGCCACCACATCGTCGATGCCCAGTTGCGCGGCAATGGCTTCCGCCGTGCGCCGGTTGTCGCCGGTGATCATCGCCACCTTCAGCCCGAGGGCGTGCATCGCCTGGATGGCGCGCGGGGTGGTGGGCCGCACCGGGTCGGCGACGGCGATGATGGCGGCCAGCCGGCCGTCGATGGCGGCGTAGAGCGGCGTCTTGGCTTCGGCGCCGAGGCGCGCCGCGTCGGCCTCCAGCGTCATGACGTCGACGCCCAGTTGCGCCATGTAGCGCGCGGCGCCGATGGCGACGTCGCGGCCGCCGACGCGCGCCTTCACGCCCATGCCCACGTCGGTGGAGAAATCGCTGGCCGCGGCCAGCGTCAGGTCCTGTTCGCGCGCCGCCGCCACGATTGCCGACGCAACCGGATGTTCGGACTGGGTTTCCACCGCCGCGACCAGCGCCAGAACGTCATCGCGCGCAAAGCCTGGCGTCGTGACCAGATCGGTCAGGGCCGGCTTGCCGACGGTCAGCGTGCCGGTCTTGTCGAGGGCGATCACCCTGGCGTCGCCCAGCGATTGCAGCGCCTCGCCATTGCGAAACAGCACGCCGAGTTCGGCGGCGCGGCCCGTGCCGACCATGATCGAGGTGGGGATGGCGAGGCCCATGGCGCAGGGGCAGGCAATGATCAGCACCGCCACCGCATTGACCAGAGCGAAGCTCAGCGCTGGCTGCGGGCCAAAAACCAGCCAGACGCCGAAGGTGAGGGCGGCGATGGCCATCACCGCCGGCACGAACCACATGGTGATGCGGTCGACCAGGCCCTGGATCGGCAGCTTGGCGCCCTGCGCCGTCTCCACCATACGGATGATCTGCGCCAGCACCGTGTCGGCGCCAACCCGCTCGGCCCGGAAGGTGAAGGCGCCGGCCTGGTTGATGGTGCCGCCAATCACCTCGGCGCCTTCCGCCTTGGCCACCGGAACCGGCTCGCCCGAGATCATCGACTCGTCGACGTGGGAAGCGCCGGAGAGCACCACGCCGTCCACCGGAATGCGGTCGCCGGGCCGCACCTGCAGCACGTCGCCGGTCGCCACCGCTTCCAGCGGGGTCTCAACAAAGACGCCGTCGCGCTGCACGTGGGCGACCTGCGGCTGCAGGTTCATCAGATGGCGGATGGCGTCGCTGGTGCGCCCCTTGGCCCGCGCTTCCAGAAAGCGCCCGAGCAGGATCAGCGTGACGATGACCGCCGCCGCCTCGAAATACACGTGGGCCGAGCCTTCCGGCAGCGCCTGGGGCAGGAAGGTCGCGACCGTCGAATAGCCCCAGGCCGCCATCGCGCCGAGCGCCACCAGCGAATTCATGTCCGGCGCCAGGCGCAGCAGGGCCGGGACGCCCTTGCTGAAGAAGCGCAGACCCGGCCCGAACAACACCAGCGTCGTCAGCGCGAAACTGGCGACATGCAGGTTTTGCTGGCCGAAATTCCCCGCCAGCCAGTGGTGCAGGGCGGGAATAACGTGCCCGCCCATCTCGATCATGAACACCGGAATGGTGAGCGCGGCGGCGATGATGAGATCGCGGCGCAGGCTTGCCATTTCGCTGGCGCGCGCCGCCTCCCGGGTCTCCTGACCCGCCATGGCGGATGCGGCCGCCTCGCGCGGTTCATAGCCTGCCTGGCGCACCGCCGCCGCCAGCGCCGCTCTGTCGATGGCGCCTCCGGCGGTCTGCACCGTGGCGCGCCCCGTCGCAAGGTTCACGGCGGCGGAGGTCACGCCAGGCACGGCGCCCAGCGCCTTCTCGACGCGGCCGACGCAGGAGGCGCAACTCATGCCGTCAATATCAATCTCGATGATGTCGCCTGACACGTCATAGCCGGCGCCCCGGATGGCGGCGATCGCCACGGCCGGGTCGGTCCCCGGCGCCAGCGTGACGTCGGCGCTTTCCGTGGCCAGATTGACCGACGCCGCCGTCAAGCCAGGGGCTGCGTTCAGCGCGTTCTCCACCCGGCGCACGCAGGAGGCGCAGTTCATGCCGGTTACGGCAAAGTGTCGCCTCGCCGGAGCCAGATCGCTGTGTGTGACGCTCATCAATCGGCCCTCCATTTAGCCGCCCTGCATGAAGCAGAACCCGCGCCGGTTGCGTTCAGCAAGATTGCGCGCTGGATCTTGATGTAATGGTTCCAGCTGCAGGAAGGTCAAGGGGCGTGGCGCCGGCGCAGTTTCCGCATGCGCAGGCTGCGTGCGGCGCAAAATGTTTGTGCAGGGCCATTGAGCAGCGCCAGCGTCTGCGCATATACAGATGACGCGGACCGGGCCCCTCTGGCGGATGCTGAACAGCAACGTGATGTCGGACCGCATCGGAGCCATCCGGTGCACTGACGGGCCTGTTTTCTCCCCAGATGCGTTTGCGGTCGCTCCGGTGGTTCCCGATTTTGAGGAGCAGCGCCGTGGATTTTCTGTTTGCCGTCTGGCTTGGCACGCCTGTCTGGTTCTGGGTGGCGTTCGTCACTCTGGTTGTGGCCCTGACCGTTTTCGATCTGGGCGTCCTCCACAGGGAGGACCGCGAAATCGGCATTGCCGAAAGTCTGAAGCTGTCAGCCTTCTATATTGGCGTGGCGCTTCTCTTCGGCGTCTGGGTGTGGATTGCGCTCGGCCCGCGCCAGGGCATGGAATACTACACCGGCTTCTTTATCGAAAAGGCGCTGTCGATCGACAACGTCTTCGTCATCAGCCTGATCTTCACCTATTTCGCCATTCCGGCGCGCTACCAGTATCGGGCGCTGCTGTGGGGCATTCTGGCGGTGATTGTGCTGCGCGGCCTGATGATCGCCGGCGGCGCCGCCCTGGTCGCCGAAGCTCACTGGGTGCTGTATCTGTTCGCCGCCTTCCTGCTCTACACTGGCGTGAAGATGTTCTTGTCCGGCGACGAGCCGATGGATCTGTCGGACAGCGCCGCGATCCGCTTCATCACCCGGCACATGCGCGTGACGAAGGAACTGCACGGCGACCGCTTTTTCGTGCATGTCCCCGACAGGAAGGGGCGGGTGGTGCTGACGGCGACGCCGCTGTTTCTGGCGCTGGTCATCATCAACCTGGCCGATCTGGTGTTCGCGGTGGACAGCGTGCCGGCGATTTTCACCATCACGACCGACACCTTCGTCATCTACACCTCGAACATCATGGCGATCCTGGGTCTGCGCGCCCTGTACTTTGCGCTGGCCGCCATGGTGCACCGCTTCCACTATCTGAAATATGCCCTCGCGGGAGTGCTGATCTTCATCGGCGCGAAGATCTTTATCTCCGACTTCTTGCTGGGCGTGGACAAGTTTCCGCCGGCGGTCAGCCTCGGCGTCACCTTTGCGTTGATCGCCTCCGGCGTCATCTTCTCGATGTGGAAAACGCGCAGGGACAACCTCTCGTGATGGCGTCAGCCTGATGGCGCTCCCCCCTGGCGCGCTCCGGTGAACATGTCCACAAGCGCATCGGCGGCGCGGCTGCGATAACGCTCCTTGTGGCGCAGGCCGTAAAACAGCCGCGCTCCGAAATCGGCCGGCGCCGCGTGCAGCGCGCCGGCCGCCAGCGACGGGCCGACGACGAGCGATGACAGCGCCGTCACGCCGGCGCCCGCCTCCACCGCCGTGCGCACGCTCTCGTTGGAGGGCAGCACCAGAGCGATGTCCAGCGCCGCCGGATCGACGCCCAGGCCGCGCAGGGCGTCTTCGAGCGCCGCCCGCGTGCCGGAGCCGCGCTCGCGCATCACCCAGCGCGCCTTGCCCAGCCACGCGGCGTCGGGCGGCGCGGCGAACGGCGTCGCCGCCACCAGTTGCAGCCGGTCGGCGCCGATGGGGAACACCGCCAGCGCCGGATCATCCACCGGCCCTTCCACCACGCCGAAATCCGCCTCGCCCTCATGCACCCGGCCCGCCGCCTGGTCCGAGTTGCCAATGTCGAGGTTGATGGCGATGCGCGGGTAGGCGGCGCGGTAGCGGGCGAGGATCGCCGGCAGCCAGTAGGCGGCGGTTGTCTGGCTGGCGACCAGCCGCAGACTGCCCCGCGTCAGCGCGCGCAATTCGTCGAGCGCCTGCTCCGCCGCCGCCGCCCGCGCCAGCACGGCCCGCGCCTCCCGCAAAAAAATGCGCCCCGCGTCGGTCAGCTCCACGCCGCGCCCCACCCGGTTGAACAGCCGCACGTCGTGGCGTTCCTCCAGCGCCGCGATCGCCGCCGACGCCGCCGATTGCGACACGTGCAGGGCCCGCGCGGCGGCGGTGACATGTTCGCGCTCGGCGACGGCGACGAAAATTCGCAATTGTTCAAGGGTCATTGTTCGGGGTCATGCGGCCGGATGAATCGAATGATCTGAAAAACAGATTATAACGACAAAAACGATGCGTTGGAATGATTGGTTCGCGATGTCCAGGATGCGTCGTGAAAGGACATCCCATGACCGCCATCGCCAGCCGTCTGTTTTGTGGTTTCGCCAGATTGCGGACGCTGGCGCCCGGCGTCGCCCTGTGCGTCGCTGTTGGCTCCGCCGCCTTGGCGCTGGAGGCCGGCGAACGGACGCTGTTCGGCAAGGCATGGCTGGAGCCGATGGTGCTGGCGATTCTCATGGGGGCCGCCGTGCGCAGCGTCTGGAATCCAGGGCCGGACTGGGAGCCGGGCGTGGCCTGGAGCGCCCGTTTCCTGCTCGAACTGGGCGTGGCGCTGCTCGGCGTGTCGGTGAGCGCCGCGACGCTGCTGGCGACCGGGCCAGGCATGATTGCCGGCGTCGCCGCCGTGGTGGCGCTGGCCATTGTGCTGAGCTTCGGCATTTGTCGCCTGCTGCGCCTGCCGGTGCGCATGGCGCTGCTCATCGCCTGCGGCAATTCGATTTGCGGCAATTCGGCCATCGCCGCCGTGGCCCCGGTCATCGACGCGGACAGCAACGACGTGGCCGCTTCCATTGCCTTCACGGCGGTGCTCGGCGTGCTGGTGGTGCTGGGGCTGCCGCTGCTGGGGTTGTGGCTGGGCATGGGCGCCGTGGGTTATGGCGCGCTCACCGGCCTGACCGTCTACGCCGTGCCGCAGGTGCTGGCCGCCGCCGCGCCGTTTGGAACCACGGCGATGCATATGGGGGCGCTGGTGAAGCTGGTGCGCGTGCTGATGCTCGGCCCGATCTGCCTGGTGCTGTCGCTGTTTGCCCCGCGGCTGGCGCCGCGCCCGGCCGCGGGGGGCCGCAGCGCGCCGCGCCGTCAACCCGGCGTCATGCACGCGCTGCCCTGGTTCATCGCCGCCTTCATGGTTCTCGCCGCACTGCGCTCGGCTGGCCTGGTTCCTCAGGCGCTGGTCGCGCCGGCCAGCGAGGCGGCCAGCATCCTGACGCTGCTGTCGATGGCGGCGCTGGGGCTTGGCGTCGACGTGCGCATGGTTGCCCGCTCGGGCTGGCGGGTTGTCGCAGCGGCGGTGCTGTCGATCCTCGCTCTGACGGCGATCAGCCTGGCGCTGCTGCTGTTGCTGGGCATGGTCTGAGCGGAAATATGATCTGAACGCAAAAAAGCCGCCTCGCGGCGGCTTGTCTGCTGGCCATTTCTGGAGCGGGCGAAGGGATTCGAACCCTCGACCCCAACCTTGGCAAGGTTGTGCTCTACCCCTGAGCTACACCCGCTTCCATCCGCAGCGTTGCCGCCGCCGATGAGCGCTATCTGCCCCAGATTTTTTCCCCGCGCAATATGTCTGGCGCATTTTTTCCACGCTGGCGCACATGATGCCGGACCTGGCGCCGCCGCCGTGGCAAAGGTCGTGGTCCAAACGCAAAAAAACCGCCTCGCGGCGGTTTGTCTGCTGGCCATTTTTGGAGCGGGCGAAGGGATTCGAACCCTCGACCCCAACCTTGGCAAGGTTGTGCTCTACCCCTGAGCTACACCCGCTTCCATCAGCAACGTCGCCGCCGCCGATGGGCGCTATGTGCCCTGGAACGTGGATGGACGCAAGGGGAGATGTGGCGCGTCGTGTGAAAAAGCTGTGACGCTGCGCCAGGGATGTGGACAACCAGAGGCGGGCCTGCTGCGGGAAAACGGGCTTCCCAGTCGCAATTCCGGGGCAGGCGCGTTTCTGGGGCGGGCGGCCGTGTGGGGCGGCTTTCGGGCGTGGCGGCGCCGCGCCGCGCCAGGCCTGCCCCCCGGTTCCGCCGGGCTGTCCGCAATTGTCTGCCCCGAATTGTGTCGCCGGAATTGTTTTCTGGCCGGCGAAGCCCCATTTTGACGGGCAGAAAATGACGCCTGCGCCGTGGTGAACCGACAGACCGCGCCGCTGCGTTCAGGACGCCGTTGCCAGGGACCCCGCCGCCGATGACCGAGTTGCCGATGACCGACCAGACTGCTTCAGCTTCCGCCGCGACCTCCGTCAAGGACGTAACCACGGCGAGTTTCGCTGACGACGTGATCCGCGCCTCCATGAATGCGCCGGTTCTGGTGGACTTCTGGGCGCCGTGGTGCGGCCCGTGCAAGCAACTCGCGCCGGCGCTGGAGAAGGTGGTGGCGTCGTCTGGCGGCAAGGTGTCGCTGGTCAAGATGAATATCGACGATCACCCGGAAGTCGCCGGCCAGATGGGCATCCAGTCGATTCCGGCGGTGATCGCCTTCAAGCGCGGCCAGCCGGTGGACGGCTTTATGGGCGCGGTGCCGGAGGGGCAGATCCGCACCTTTATCGAGCGCCTTGTCGGGCCGTTGGGGCCGACGGCGATCGACGCCCTGCTTGAGGAAGCGGCGGCGCTTGACGCGGCCGGCGACGCCCAGGGCGCCGCCGAGCTGTACGCCGCCGTGCTGCAGCAGGAGCCGGACAACGCCGACGCCATCGCTGCCCTGGTCAAACTGCACGTCACGCTGGATGATCTGGAAGGCGCCCGCAGCTTCCTGGCTCTGGCCCCGGCCGACAAGCACAACCATCCGGCCATCGTCTCGGCCCGCTCGGCGCTGGAGCTGGCGGAGCAGGCCGGCGATCTTGGTCCGGCGGCGGAGCTGGAGGCGCGGCTCGCCGCCAATCCGGACGATCACGAGGCGCGCTTCGATGTGGCGCTGGCCCACAACGCGAGGGGCGACCGCAAGGCCGCTCTTGAGGAGTTGCTGACCATTTTCCGCAAGGACAGGGGCTGGAACGACGAGGCCGCCCGCAAGCAGCTTGTGCAGTTTTTCGAGGCGTGGGGTCCGAAGGACCCCGCGACGCTGACAGGCCGGCGCCGCCTGTCGTCGCTGATGTTTGCCTGAGCCACAGCAAAGGCCCAGGCAACAGTTCAGGAAGAGGCATGACGCCGTGGTAATGAACGCTGTCTATCGTGGTCCGCAGGACTGCCCGCTGACGATTCCACTGTTTCCACTGTCGGAGGCGTTGCTGCTGCCGCGCGGCGAGATGCCCCTGAATATTTTCGAACCACGCTACCTGGCCATGGTCGACGACGCCCTGGCTGGCCGGCGGGTCATCGGCATCATCCAGCCGCTGAAGGAGGAGGACCGGTCGCCCGCGCCGGATCTTTACGCTACCGGATGCATCGGCCGCGTTACCCATTTCGCCGAAACCGGCGACGGCCGCTACCTCATCACCCTCACCGGCGTGGCGCGCTTCCGCCTGACGGAGGAGCTGGCGGTGACCACGCCTTACCGCCAGGCGCGGGTCGACTATCACCCGTTCTGCGATGATTTCTGCGCCCGCGCCGGCGAGGACGAGGTCAACCGCGACGCCGTCATTGCGGCGCTGGAGGCTTTCGTGAAGGCGCGCGGCCTGCGCATCGACTGGCGCGGCGTGCGCAGCGCCTCCAATGAGGCGCTGGTCAACGCCCTGTCGATGATGAGCCCCTACGGCATGCGCGAAAAACAGGCGCTGCTGGAGGCGCCGGACCTGAAAACCCGCGCCGAGATGCTGGTGGCCATCACCGAGATCGAACTGGCGCGCGGCGGCGCCGGCTCGGACCCGTCGCTGCAATAAGGCGCTTTCCGGCCAGACGGAATCGTCTGGCCGATCAGAAACCGCTCCCAGGCGGCGCTGGCAGACAGCGCCCCGACAGATCAACTGGAAACCATCCCATGACCGGCCAGACCGACGCCAAAAAACAGGACGCCAACCAGGGCAGCCCGACGCCGGGCGTCACCCGGCTCGACCCGCGCCTGCTCGAATTGCTCGTGTGCCCGCTGACCAAGGCGACGCTGGAATATGACGCGGAGCGTCAGGAACTGATCAGCCGCCAGGCGCGTCTGGCCTATCCGATCCGCGACGGCATTCCGATCATGCTGCCCGACGAAGCCCGCCAGCTGTAATCGCCGCAAACCTGGGGCGCGCGTCAGGCCCGGCGGATCTCCACGTCCCAGGCCTGCGCCCCGTTGACGTGGCGCTCATGTACGATCACCTCGTCGCCGTCATGCAGGCGGCCGAGGTTTTCCTCCCTGTCCGGCAGGACAATCGTGGTGCTGTCGCCGGTCACCACCAGCACCTGGCGGCGGCTGGCCGTCGCCGCCGCGGCCCATGTGCGGATCTGGCTGAACCATGGTTCGCGCCGCCAGACGCCGGCGGCGCCCGGGTCGGTCTGCACCACCAGGCGCGCGCCGCCGTGCTCCGTGTACAGCACCAGCTTGCTGCGGTCCGGTCGCCATTCCTCCCCCAGAAATCCCTCGCCCAGCCACAGGCAGGAGAATGTCCGGCACTCGTCTGGCCGCGCGTCATAGGCGTCGCAGCCCTTGCCGGGCTTGCAGTGCTGGCACCAGCGCCCGCGCGGCTTGTCGAGGGCGACGATGCCCATCACCTTGCAGCACAGGGTGCAGGGCCCGCACGTCCGCGCGGGGGCCTGCGTCTGCGCTTGCGCAGGTGATTGCAATCCCGACAGGTTCATGACGCGCCCTCCGGTTGATCGTGGTGGTGAGACACTGCCTTCAGGATGCGCCGTCCGCCAGCTTTTTGCGGGCGTGTTCCTTCTCGGCGTGCTCCTTCCCGGCGTGTTCCTTCCCTGCGTGTTCCTGGGCCTCGACCACGGCGATGGCCGTGATGTTGACGATGCCGCGCGCCGTCACCGAGGGAGTGACGATATGCGCCGGCTGCGCCGGGCCGATCAGGATGGGGCCGACCGGCAGGGCGTCCGCCACCGCCCGCGTCATCTGGAAGGCGATATTGGCGGCGTCCAGATTGGGCATGATCAGCACGTTGGCCGCGCCCTTGATGCGGGCGTTGGGGTAGACCTTGTCGCGCACCATTTCGGAAAGCGCCGTGTCGGCGGCCATTTCGCCGTCGATCACCAGGTCCGGCGCCCGCTCGCGCACCAGTTCCAGCGCGGCGCGCATCTTGCGGGCCGAGGGGGAATCGGACGAGCCGAAATCCGAATGCGACAGCATCGCCATCTGCGGCTCCATGCCAAAGCGGGCCACATGGCTGGCGCAGGCGATGGCCATGTCGGCAAGTTCTTCCGCGTTCGGGTCCTGGCGCACATGGGTGTCGGCGATGAAGAATGGCCCCTTGCTGGTGATGACCAGGGACAGGGCCGACATTTCCTTGATGCCGGGCGCGAGGCCGATGATGTCGCCAATGTGCCGCAGCCGCGACTGGAAGCGCCCCTCCAGGCCGCAGATCATGGCGTCGGCGTCGCCGCGCCGCACGGCGATCGCCGCGATCACCGTATTGTTGGTGCGCACCAGGGTGCGGGCGGCGTCCGGCGTGATGCCTTTGCGGCCGGCGACCTCGAGATAGGCGGCGACATAGTCCCGGTAGCGCGGATCATCCTCCGGATTGGTGAGGTCGAAATCGACGCCCTGGCGGATGGTCAGGCCAAAGCGCTTGATGCGGGATTCAACCACCGCCGGGCGACCGACCAGGATGGGGTGGGCCACCCCGTCCTCCACGATCGCCTGAACGGCGCGCAGCACCCGCTCGTCCTCGCCTTCCGCATAGATGACGCGCATGGGGTTTTCCCTGGCGCGGCTGATCAGCGGCTTCATGACGAAGCCGGAGCGGAAGACGAAACGCGTCAGGCTGTCGGCATAGGCGTTGATGTCGGCCAGCGGCCGGGTGGCGACGCCGGTGTCCATCGCGGCTTTGGCCACGGCCGGGGCGATGCGCAGGATCAGGCGCGGATCGAAGGGATTGGGAATCAGCGAATGCGGGCCAAATGGCTGGGCGCCGCCGCCCGCCGTCGCCACCATGTCGGAGGGCGCCTCACGCGCCAGGGCGGCGATGGCGTGGGCCGCCGCCAGCTTCATCTCCTCATTGATGGTGGTGGCCGCCACGTCGAGCGCGCCGCGGAAGATGAAGGGGAAGCACAGGACGTTGTTGACCTGGTTGGGGAAATCCGAGCGCCCGGTGCAGATCATCGCGTCGGGCCGGGCCTTCTCCGCCTCATCCGGCATGATCTCGGGATAGGGATTGGCCAGCGCCATGATCAGCGGGCGCGGCGCCATGGCCGCCAGCATCTCCGGCTTCAGCACGCCGCCGGCGGAGACGCCGAGGAAAATGTCGGCGCCAGGGATCACCTCGGCCAGGGTGCGCTTGTCGGTGTTCTGGGCGAACACCGCCTTCCAGCGGTCCATCAGCGCGGGGCGGCCTTCATAGACCACGCCCTCCAGGTCCGTGACCCAGATATTCTCCCGCTTCGCGCCGAGCGACACCAGCAGGTTGAGGCAGGCGAGGGCCGCCGCGCCGGCGCCCGAGGCGACGATCTTGACGCTGGCGATGTCCTTGCCGGCGAGAGCCAGGCCATTGGTCACCGCCGCCGCCACGATGATGGCGGTGCCGTGCTGGTCGTCGTGGAACACCGGGATCGACATGCGCTCGCGCAGCCGCTCCTCGATCTCGAAGCATTCCGGCGCCTTGATGTCCTCAAGGTTGATGCCGCCGAAGGTTGGCTCCAGCGCCGCCACCACATTGATGAGGCGCTCCGGGTCCTTCTCCGCCACCTCGATGTCAAACACGTCGATGCCTGCGAACTTCTTGAACAGGACGGCCTTGCCCTCCATCACCGGCTTGGCGGCCAGCGGGCCGATGTCGCCAAGGCCGAGCACGGCGGTGCCGTTGGAAAGCACCGCCACCAGGTTCTGGCGGATGGTGAGACGGGCGGCTTCCGCAGGGTCAGCGGCGATGGCCTCGCAGGCGGCGGCGACGCCTGGCGAATAGGCCAGGGCAAGGTCGCGCTGGTTGCCGAGCGGCTTGGTCGCCTTGATCTCCAGCTTTCCGGGCTTTGGATGGCTGTGATAGACAAGGGCTCCGGATCGCAGATCGCTCGACAGTTTCGCGGCCACAGTATGTCCTCCGCATGCGCCGCCCAGGGGGCGCGCCAGATGTCCGATGGTGGGCGGCCATATGGCATGATTCCGGTTTCTGTATGGTGAAGCCCGGCGGCCTGTTTTTGCATTGTCCTCTGGACGCGCTTTTTGAGCCGGGCCCCTTGAGCCGCGTCCCTTGAGCCGTGGCGGCTGGTGACAGTGGGGAAAGGCGCCGTCCATCGCGCCTGACCAGGACATTTGTCCGCCAGCGCCGGGACAATGGCTTGACGCTGCCGCCGCGCGCCATTATAGCTCCGGCACTTCATGGAATTGTCGGTCAAGCAAGCTGTCCGCCATTTGGGGACCGCGCCGCTTCGCCGTTGAGCAGGACAACGATCATGGCCCGCCGTTGCGAGCTGACTGGGAAGGCCGTTCTGACCGGCCATCTCGTGAGCCACTCCAATCGTAAGACCAAGCGCCGGTTCCTTCCGAACCTGTGCAATGTGACCCTCCAGTCGGAGGCTCTCGAGCGCGCCGTTCGCTTTCGCGTCAGCGCCGCTGCCCTCCGCACGGTCGAGCACCGTGGCGGCCTGGACGGCTTCCTCGCCAAGGCTTCGGCTTCCGAGCTGTCGCAGGGCGCGCTTGCGCTGAAGCGCGAGATCGAGAAGAAGGCCGCCGCCAACTGAGGCGCGCCGTTCGCGCTGGCTGACGCAAGGCGTCAGGTCGCGCACATATAAGGGCCTGGCTCCGGTTGACGGAGCCGGTGAGCCCGATGGAAAGGCGGCTTTGGCCGCCTTTTTTGTTGTCTGGCGGCGTGTGCCCCGGCTGTAGCCGGACACGGGCCAGCCGCGCGCCCCCCTGCCTGTCAGCGTCCCTGCCTGTCAGAGGCCCCGCGCCCAAAACAAATGGCGCGGTCACCCGCGCCATCCATTCCATCGGTCATTTGTCACCGGGAAACCTTACCGTCCGCGCCCCGTCCGGCCAGTGCGCGGCGCCGGGGTTTCGTCGAACAGTTCAGCCAGCTTGTCGGTCATGGCGCCGCCCAGTTCCTCGGCGTCGACGATGGTGACGGCGCGCCGGTAGTAGCGGGTGACGTCATGGCCGATGCCGATGGCGATCAGCTCCACCGGCGAGCGCTGCTCAATCTCGGCGATGATCTGGCGCAGGTGGCGCTCCAGATAGTTGCCAGGGTTCACAGACAGGGTGGAATCATCCACCGGCGCGCCGTCGGAAATCACCATCAGGATCTTGCGCTGCTCGGGCCGGCCCAGCAGCCGCTTGTGGGCCCAGTCCAGCGCCTCGCCGTCGATGTTCTCCTTCAGCAGGCCCTCGCGCATCATCAGGCCCAGATTTTTGCGCGCCCGCCGCCATGGCGCGTCGGCGGCCTTGTAGATGATGTGGCGCAGATCGTTGAGACGGCCCGGATTGGCCGGCTTGCCGGATTGCAGCCACAGCTCGCGCGACTGGCCGCCCTTCCAGGCGCGGGTGGTAAAGCCCAGGATTTCGGCCTTGACGCCGCACCGCTCCAGGGTGCGCGCCAGAACGTCGGCGCAGGTCGCCGCCACGGTGATCGGCCGTCCGCGCATCGAGCCGGAATTGTCGATCAGCAACGTCACAACCGTATCGCGGAAATTGGTGTCCTTCTCCTGCCTGAATGACAGGGCCTGGAAGGGATCAATGATGATGCGGGGCAGGCGCGCCGGATCGAGCATGCCTTCTTCAAGGTCAAACTCCCAGGCTCGGTTCTGCTGCGCCTGCAGCTTGCGTTGCAGGCGGTTGGCGAGGCGGGCCACCACGCCCTGCAGATTGGCCAGTTGCTTGTCCAGATAGCCGCGCAGGCGCGCCAGCTCTTCCGCATCGCACAGCTCTTCGGCGGTCACCACCTCGTCGAAGCGCGGGGCATAGGCCTTGTAGTCGGTGGCGCGGTTGTCGCCGGGCTTGGTCTGCGGCGGTCGCGGCGTCTCGCCGGAGCTTTCGGAATCACCGAGATCCGATTCATCGGGCAGTTCGCCAGGCGGGGCGTCGTCCGCCTCCATGGCGCCTTCCTGCATGTCCTCGGAGACGTCGTCGGACAGCTCCGCGTCGCCGCGCTCGCCGGCGTCCTGCTGGTCGCCGTCGCCCTGCTCCTGGTCGGCGCCCGATTCGGGGGCGTCGTCCTGGCTGTCGTCGTCGTCCTCGCTTTCGTCGGCGTCGAGTTCGTCGGCGATGTCGAGGCTGGAGAGCAGTTCGCGCACGGTGCGGGCGAACTTTTTCTGGTCGGTGAGCGAATCGAGCAGGGCGTCGAGGCTGGCGGCGGCCTTGTGCTCAACGCCTTCACGCCACAGGTCCACAACCCGGCGGATCGCCGGCGGCGGCGGCAAGCCGGTCATGCGTTCGCGCGCCAGCATCGCCAGCGCGTCGGCCAGCGGCGCGTCTTCCCGGTCGGCCACGTGCTGCAGGTTGGCGCGGGAATAGCGGTCTTCCAGCATGGCGGCGATGTTGCTGGCCGAGCCGGTCAGGCGGCGGCTGCCAATGGCGTCGACGCGGGCCTGCTCCACGGCGTCATAGACGGCGCGCGCCTGGGGGCTTTCCGGCGCGAACTTGCGATGCACCGCATCGTCGTGACAGGCGAGGCGCAGGGCCAGCGAATCGGCGTGGCCGCGCATCACCGCCACATCCGCCGCCGACATCTTGCGCGGCGGCTCGGGAATGCGGGCGCGGTCGACGACCAGGCTCGGTTTGTCCGTGCCGAAGGTCACCTCAAGCGCGCTGCTCCCGGCCATGGCGCGCATGCAGTCGCCAACAGCCCGCTTCAGCGGTTCGGTGGGGGCGGGTTTCGCGCCCGCTGGTCGGGTGTTCGGGATCGTCACGATCGCCTGTTCCTGCCAGGGCGTTTCCCGGCGAAGTGAACGCCACCTCGCGTCAGGAAAACGCGTCAGATCAAAAAGATGGGGCAGACTTCCAGCCTGGGCCGGCGGCGTTCTGCTCCGGGGCCTTCCAAGCGGGGTCTTCCGGGCGGGATTTTCCACGCGGGGCCGACGGCCCCCTTGAAAAGCGTCAATGTCGTCAAAACGCTCCCGGCCAGAAAACGCTCCCGACAGGGAATGCTTCCGGCGGGGAGGGCTCCGCCCCGAAAGGACCATGACGCGCCGGTTCGCCAGGGCGGGGGCGGCGCGTCATGCGGCGACGGGGCGAAGCCAGCAGGCGCCGGTCATTCCCGGCGTCAGGCCAGCGCCAGATTGGCGGCGCTTTCCGGCAGCTCCTTGCCGAAGCAGCGCTGGTAGAACTCCGCCACCAGGGTGCGCTCCAGCTCGTCGCACTTGTTGAGGAAGGTCAGGCGGAAGGCCATGCCCACGTCGCCAAAGATGCGGGCGTTCTCGGCCCAGGTGATGACCGTGCGCGGGCTCATCACCGTGGAGAGGTCGCCGTTCATGAAGGCGTTGCGGGTCAGGGCGGCCAGCCGGACCATGCGGTCGACCGTGTCGCGGCCCGTGGCGCTGTCGCGATAGTGCGGCGCCTTGGAGAGTACGATGTCCACCTCTCGCTCATGCGGCAGATAGTTCAGCGTCACCACGATCGACCAGCGGTCCATCTGGCCCTGGTTGATCTGCTGGGTGCCGTGATACAGGCCGGAGGTGTCGCCAAGGCCGACGGTGTTGGCCGTGGCGAACAGGCGGAACGACGGGTGCGGGTGGATGACGCGGTTCTGGTCGAGCAGCGTCAGCTTGCCGGAAACCTCCAGCACGCGCTGGATCACGAACATCACGTCGGCGCGGCCGGCGTCATATTCGTCGAACACCAGGGCGACGTTGTTCTGCAGCGCCCATGGCAGGATGCCGTCGCGGAACTCGGTGATCTGCTTGCCGTCCTGCAGGACGATCGCGTCCTTGCCAACCAGATCGACTCGCGAAACGTGGCTGTCGAGGTTGACGCGCACGCACGGCCAGTTGAGGCGCGCCGCGACCTGTTCGATGTGGGTGGATTTGCCGGTGCCGTGATAGCCGGTGATCATCACGCGGCGATTGAAGGCGAAGCCAGCGAGAATGGCGAGCGTGGTCTCGCGGTCGAACAGATAATCGGCGTCGATTTCCGGCACATGCTCGTCACGCGCGGAGAAGGCGGGGACCTCCATGTCGGAATCGATGCCGAACAGCTTGCGAACGGAGACTTTCACATCCGGAACGCCGGATGACGCGCTTGGGGCTTGCATGTAATTCCTCGATCAGCAGCCGGCCTGGTGGTCCTTGGATTCAGGCGTTTGTCCAGGCCCGGGAAGGCCGGATGCAGACGCCGGAATCAAAAGACCACCCACATGATGTTCCGGCGGCCTGCGAACTGGCTTTGAAGCTGCATCCCGGGCAGGCCGGGTTCCAAAGTCAAACGCACGCCGCCAGGCCAGGGAGCATGGTCCGGCCACGCGGCGACACGGGCGTCTCCGCATGGTGCGGCGAGCCGTTCCGGGCATGGCCGGAGGCAGGCCCGCCGTCCGGTCGTGCACGCCGGAGCGCGCCCGCGCACGGGCCCGATCTGGCGCTGCTCCCCAACGGGCGCGCCGCCTGAAAGACAGGCGACACGACAGTTCTAGAACCCGTTTGCCCAGGGGGCAATGTTCCGGGCTCATGACAGGGGCGCCGCAGCCGTGTTTTTTGCGGGGATCTGCCTTGAGGCGGCGGCGGAGTGGCGGCGTGGGAGCCGTTCGCCGGCCCGCGCCGCGCCCTTTCAGCACATGCCCTGGGTGCGCAGCACGCCGTGCGCCTTGACGATTTCCTGAAACCGCGCCTCGAAGCTGCGGTCGCCGCCATTGGCGTCCGGATGGAAGCGTTTCACCAGCTGCTTGTAGCGCGCCTTGATGGCCGCCGCGTCGGCGCTCTCGTCGAGGCCGAGTGTTTCCAGCGCCTTGCGGGCGGCGAGGCCGACGCGCGGCGCCGCCGCCGGATTGCGCTGCGCCGCCGCGCTGCGGAACAGGTTGAAGGGATCGGCGACCCGGCCGCTTGTGTCGATCTTCGAGCGCATGCCGGCGGAGCCCTTGACGCCCATTTTCCAGGTCGGGCGATGCCCCACCTGGTCCGCCTTCTGGTGGCTGGCGACGGAGGCGTCATCCATGCCATTGAAATAATTGTAGGACTGGTTGTAGGCGCGCACATGCGCGAGGCAGAAACACCAGTATTGCCCTTCCCGCTGGCGTCCCTTCGGCGCGCGGTGCTGGCCTGGTTCATCGCAGCCGGGATGGTCACACGCCGGGGTCCTCGGCTGCGGCTCTTCTTCCTTCTTGCGACCGGCGCGAATGCGGTCAAACAGGGGTGAATTGAGATCCATCTGTCCGTGCGTCTTGCAATTCGAGGGCCTGGCCAGGGCGGAAGGCTGCCCGTCCCCGGCGCGTGCGTCCAAACAAAAAGGCAGGGCGACGTCCGGCCTGGCCGGATGGCGTTTCGCCCTGGATCATGGCTCCACCCGACGCTCCGGAACCCGGAGCGCCAGCGTCAGAAGGGCCTTGCCGGCGCATGTCGCGGCGCTGCGCCTCACGCCAGGCGACCGGCGCTCTCCACGCCGCCGACAGCGCATGGAAACACCGCGGCGCATGGCAAGACCGCGGCGCAAGGCAAGATCGTGGCGACGGGGCGGACAGGCCGTCTCCGTCACGGCTTGGGCCGGCGTCAGGGACGCCGGCGCGGCGTCGGGCCGCCAATACTGCCTGGCAAATCCCGCCCGCCGTCCCGGTGAAACGGGAGGTCTGGCGGACAGGCACCATACCAGACGCTGGCAGCCAGCGCACGCCAGGAAAATTCCCATGCAAATGGCCGCCCGGATCCCCATCTGAAAACAGCAGGCAAAACCGCCAGCCGCTCAATGTTCTCAAAACGCTGGGCACGGTCTGGCTGCGGTGGAAAAACGGTGGCCAAAATGACGCTCTCGCCATACCAGAGCGCTTCCACCACCGCCGTGGAGCGCTTTCATGCCAGAGGCCGTCTCCTGGTCGGCCGACATGCGCTCAGGCAAGAAAAAACATGGGCAATATCAGATCAATATCGATCGGGTATTGTTCCAGCAGGCTCGCCAAAAAGGAGCAGATCATGAAGCGCGCAGACCTGATCCGCGACCGTCTTCAGGCGGCGTTCGCGCCGGTGACGCTGGACGTCATCGACGATTCCCACCGTCATGCTGGCCACGCCGGGGCGCGGCCGGAGGGGGAAACCCATTACTCCGTATACATTGTGTCAGCGGCCTTCGCTGGCAAGTCCCGGCTGGAGCGGCACCGCATGGTCAACGCGGAACTGGCTGACCAGCTGACGCCAGATCGTATCCACGCCCTGGCGATCACCGCCCGAACGCCGGATGAACCAGGCCGGGCGGGGGGCGTCCAGGCGCCTGCCAGCGCATAGAAAGGCGCCTGCCAGCGCATAGAAAAACGCCTGCCAGCGCATGGAAAGGCGCCTGCCAGCGCCTGGAAAAGCGCTCGCCAGAACATGGGCAGACGCCGGCCGACGCGTGGGCAATTGCTGGCCCGTCAGGGGCCAGCCGTCACCAGCGTCCAGTAAACGCGATATTTCGAGCCAGGCCGGGCGCTGGCGGCGGCGATGCCCATGCGGGTGGCGCGCGGGTTCAACATGGCGGCGTTGTGGGCCGGCGAGTCGCGCCAGCCGGAAAACGCTTCCGCCATGGTGCGATAGCCGGCGGACATGTTGACCATCGGCGCGCTGACGCCGCGGCTTGCCAGTGAACGGCGCAGGGCGTCGGCGGAGGCCGGCGCGTCGCGGCCGGCCATGGCGCTGGCTTCGCTGCTGGCCAGCGCCGTCAGGTCCGCATCGACGCTGAGCGGCGCAAGGCCGTGGCGCTGGCGGTAGAGATTGATGGTCTGGGCCGCGTCCGCCACATCCAGGCGCGCGCCGGTTTCTCCGAGGTTGGCGTAGAACGCCGGCTGGCGCGCGGCCGGGGCTTGTGGCTGGCTGGCGCAACCTGCCAGCAAGGCGGCGGCCAGCGCCGGAACCGCGATGATTCCGACGCGCGAAATGGCGGGGGACAGAAAGGCAGGAGGCAAGGGCGGGCTCCAGGCTCGGGGCATCTTCGGGAAAAGCGGCCACTTTTCAGCGGGAAAATGCATCACATCAATGATCGCGCGCCGGGCGGATGCATCCGTGACCAGCGCGCGGCGCACCCTGCCTGTGCAATCGTCAAGAGTCCGTTGCCGGAGGCTCCGGCGTTGCCGGGCGGGTAGCCTGCCCCGCCGGCGCGGCGCGCGCGCCGATGGCCTGCTGCAAATCTTCCGGCAACAGCAGCCGCACTTCGCTGAGCGCCGGCCCAGGCGTCGCATAGATGCCCGCCTCGGTCAGCGCGGCGAAAATCCGGTAGTTCAGGTCGCTGCGGATGCGTGACATCGCTTCGACGTCGCTGAAGCAGCGCAGGTCGAATTCCTGGCTTGTGGTGGTGAAATTGCTGAACAGCACGGTGGGTTTTGGCTCGCGCAGCACGTCCGGATGGGCATTGGCGCACCTCAGAAGCAGGTCCGCCACAGCCTGGGGATCCTTCTGGAAGCCCGTGCCGACGGTGATGGCGATGCGCCCGGTGCGATTGTTGCGCAGCCAGTTCTTCACCGTGCCCGAGACCAGGGTGGAG
Organism: Camelimonas sp. ID_303_24; assembly: GCF_053543495.1. Classification (NCBI taxonomy): domain Bacteria; kingdom Pseudomonadati; phylum Pseudomonadota; class Alphaproteobacteria; order Hyphomicrobiales; family Chelatococcaceae; genus Camelimonas; species Camelimonas sp. ID_303_24. The sequence continues at coordinate 164,181 of NZ_JBLLJM010000003.1, read as the reverse complement.
TTGGGCACGATGATCGAGGCGCGCTCGAATGTCTGGATTTCCGTGGCCCGCACGCTGATGCGCTTCACATAGCCCTGTTCGGCCCCCACGACGATCCAGTCGCCAACGCTGATCGAGCGGTCCCACAGCAGGATCAGGCCCGAGACGAAATTGTTGACGATCGACTGCAGGCCAAAGCCGATGCCGACCGAGAGGGCGCCGGCGACGATGGCGATGCGGTCAAGGCTCAGGCCGAAATTGGCCAGGGTCGCCGCCACCGCGATGAACACGCCCAGATAGCCGGCGGCGGTGGTGATCGAATTGCGCAGGCCCGAATCGAGACTGGTCGCCGGCAGGAACTTCTGTTGCAGCCAGCCCTGGAAGGCGCGGGTGATGAGAATGCCGACCACCAGCAGCGCCAGGCCCGACAGGATGCTGACCGGCGAGATGTTGAAGCCAGCCACGTGCAGCCCGAAGAACACGTTGCGGACCGAACCGATGAAGTCGGTTGACTGGATGCCGAACGGCGCCAGGGCCAGCAGCACGACCAGGGCGATCAGGGAGATGCGCAACACGCCGGCGAGCACCACGCCCAGTTGCTGCAGCGAGCGCTTGCGCACGCCGACAGTCGTCTGCATCGCCAGCGACATGCGGCTGTTGTCGCCCAGCGCCTGGCCAAGCCCCTCATCAATGATCACCAGCAGCAGCTTGAGCACCGCGAGCAGGGCCAGCGTCCACAGGGTCTGGTTGACGAGAAAACTGGCCAGCGGAATGAAGCCCGTCGCTGTCGCGGCGAGGGTCAGGGAACCGATGGTCCAGGCGCCGAGGCGCCACAGGCCGGAGGCGGCGCCGTCGGTCGGTACGTAGGGGCCAAGGCTTTGCGCGTCACAGTCGGCGTCGTCGCGCATCCGGCGCAGCATGCGCATGAACAGCAGGGCGACGCTGGCGTTGACCACCGCGTCGAGCGCAATGGCGGTGGCGCGGTCGCCGCCGATGGCTTCCAGGATCTCCCCCAGCGCCCAGCCGGTTACCGCGAGGCCCGTGATGGTGGTGAGCGTCCTGGCGATCGGGCCGGCCGTCTGGTCGGGAATGTCGAGAATGCGCCACTGCGGCGCGTCCGGCGCCAGCAGGGCGACGATCAGCGCGCGCATGAACGTGACGACGACAATGGCCTGCAGCACCGGCCGGATCAGCGGCTCAACGCTGGCCGGGGCCAGATTGCTGCCGTCCAGGCCGAGATAGACGAACCAGCAGCCAAGCGCCACGGCGGCGGTGTCGCTGAGGGTAACGATCAGGCCTGAAACGGCGCGGCGCAACTGGCCGGGCGCATTGTAGCTGACAATGCGCGCATGCAGCAGGCGCAGCAGGAAGCGCCGGGCCAGCCAGACCAGCCCCAGCGCCACCAGCGACAGGCCGAAGGGCAGCATGCGCCTGTCGGCGATGCGGTCGTTCAGGGCGGCCAGCCAGTCCGAGCCGACGGCGGCGAGGGCCTTCAGATTGGACGGGAAAGCCCCCGCCACATAGGTCCAGAGCTGCGGGCTGAGGACGCTCCACGAGCGGTCAAACAGCGCGTGGGTGAACCGGCTGCGCCGCTCGCTCGCCACCGTCTCGGACAGCTGGCTGGCCTGCAGCAGCAAGGCATTGCCGATGCGCGTCATGTCGGCGATTTCGGTGTGATTGCGCTGGCGGCGCTCCCGCTCGGCGGCGGCCTCCGCCGTTTCCGGTCCGTCCTTCTTCTCGTCCGGCTTGGGGCCGAGCTGATCGACCAGGGCCTTGGCGGCGGCGGCCCGCTGGGCCAGCGGCCCCAGCGCATCCTGCAGGGCGGCGGTGCTTTCGGCCAGCTGGTCGCGCAGTTCATCAAGCTGGGCGCTGGTGTGGTTGCGCCGCGACAGGGAGCTTTCGATCTCCGCCAGCCGGACCTTTTGCCGGTCGAACGCCCCGCGCGCCGCCGCCAGCAGTTTGGCGCGCGCTTCCGCCGCGATGCGGGTGGCTTCATCGACGGTGGCGGGCGAGGGCGGCGCGGGCGCCGGCGCCCCGGCGGCGGGTTTCGCCGGCGCGGGTTGCTGTGGGCCTGGCTGCTGCTGTGTGGATTGCGGCTGGGCCGGGCCTGCCTGCCCCAGGGCCAGTTGCCCGGAAAGAGCGGCGGCAAGCAGCGCCAGCAATGTCACCGCGATCAGCCGGAGCCTGCGCCGCCCCGTTCGCCCCACGCCCTGATACTGGTCCGCCGCCGCGCCTGCCATGCCTGCTCCCGTCTGGCGAATGGGCGCTGCGTCCAGGTCAGCTGCGCCTGAATCGCCGTGGCGACAATCGCCGCGTCAATTCTGGCGCAACCGGCAAAAGCGGGCCGTCATGCCAGATCGCGAAGATGCTGTCGCATCCGCGATCTGGCAGGCTCAGGCACCGCCCGGGCTTCACCACAACCCAATGAGTGAGGCTCACCGGGTTGTGGCGTCAGGCCCAAACACAAAGCCATCCAAATCACCTCTCTGGCGCGCAACAATGGCGGAATTTGCGCGATCGCGCTATTCCGCCGGCGTGTGCGCCACCGGCGGCTTCTTGCGCCGCAACCGGGCGAAGCTGGCGTTCGTCGCCTGGGAGAGGCGCTCCATGTAAATGTAGAGCACCGGCGTGATGTACAGGGTCAGCAACTGCGACAGCAGCAGGCCGCCGACCACGGCGACGCCCAGCGGCTGGCGCAGCTCGGCGCTTGGCCCGTGGCCGATGGCGATCGGCAGCGTGCCGATCAGCGCCGCCAGCGTCGTCATCATGATCGGCCGGAAGCGCATCAGGCAGGCCCGGTAGATGGCCTTTTCGGGCGTTTCGCCGCCGCGCTGCAATTGCAACGCCACGTCGATCATCATGATGGCGTTCTTCTTGACGATGCCGATCAGCATCAGGATGCCGATGATGGCGATGACGCTGAGATCCATGCCGAAGATCTGGAGCGAGATCAGCGCTCCCACCGCCGCCGAGGGCAGGCCGGTGAGAATCGTGAACGGGTGGATGAAGCTCTCGTAGAGCATGCCCAGCACGATGTAGATGGTCAGCACCGCGGCCAGCAGCAGCAGGCCCTGATTGCCCAGCGCCGCCTGGAAGATGCTCGCGTCGCCCGACCAGGTGGTGGAGATGGTCGTCGGCAGGTTCATGGCCTGCTTGATGGCGTCGATGCGTTTGGTGGCGTCGCCCAGCGAGACGCCCGCCGGCAGGTTGAACGACAGGGTAACGGCGGGAAGCTGGCCAAGCTGGTTCACCGACAGGGTTCCGACGGTGCGGTCGATCCGCGCGAAGGCGCCGACGGGCACCAGTTTGCCGCTGGCCGAACGCACCCGCACGGTGTCGAGCAGCTCGTCGCTCCACTGCATGCCGGGATCGAACTGCAGGATCACCTGATAGCTGTCGCCGGTGCTGTAGATGGTCGAGATCTGCCGGGCGCCGAAGCCGCCGTACAGGGTGGAGCGCAGCCGGTCGGCGTCGACGCCGAGCGCCAGCGCCTTGTCGCGGTCCACGGTCAGGGATGATTGCAGGGCGTTGATCTGCAGGTCGGAGGCGACGTCGAGGAACAGTGGATCGCGCCGCAGCGCGTCGCCCATTTTCGTCGCCCAGCCGTACAGCTCGTCCTGGTTCAGGCCCTGCATGACGAACTGGTACTGGCTGCGGGTGCGCGTCGCGCCGAAACGCAGGTTCTGGGTTGGCGTGATGAAGGTGGTGATGCCCGGGATTTTCACCAGTTCGCGGCGCAGGTCCGACAGCACCCTGTCGAGATGGCCGCGCTCGGTCTTGGGTTTCAGCTCAATGAAGCCGCGCCCCTGGTTGAGGGTGCCGCCGGAGGCACCGATCACCGAGGCCACGTGGGCGACGTGCGGCGAATTGCGGAACACGTTCTCCACCTGGCGCTGCAAGGTCGCCATCTCCTGCAAAGAGATGTCCTGGCGCGCCTCGGTGTTGAAGTTGAGCTGGCTGATGTCCTCGGTCGGGAAGAAGCCCTTGGGAATGGTGATGAACATCCAGACGGTGGCCACAAGCGTGAGCACAAACACCATGAAGGTGAGCGGCTTGGCCCGCAGCGCGGCCTGAAGCGTGCGGTCATAGGCCGACAGCACGGCGTCGAAGCCGCGCTCCAGCAGGCCGGCGACGCCGGCGCGCGCCTCGTCATGGCTCAGGGGCGGCGGCAGGATGCGGGCGCACAGCATCGGCGTCAGCGTCAGCGACACGAAAGCGGACACCAGCAGGGCGCACGACACCACGATGGCGAATTCGTTGAACACCCGCCCGACCACACCGCCCATCAGTAGCACCGGAATGAACACGGCGATGAGCGACAGGGTCATCGAGACGATGGTGAAGCCGATCTCCCGCGAGCCGTCGAGCGCCGCCTCCCAGGCGGATTTGCCGTATTCCTCCATGTGCCGGTAGATGTTCTCCACCATCACGATGGCGTCGTCGACGACGAGGCCCACCGCAAGGGTCAGCGCCAGCAACGAGATGTTGTTGATGGAGAAGCCGAACAGATACATCGCCCCATAGGTGCCAATCAGTGAGATCGGCACGGCGAGGCTGGGAATGAAGGTGGCGTAAATCCGGCGCAGGAACAGCAGGATCACCAGCACCACCAGCACGATGATCAGGTAGAGCGTGAACTGCACGTCGGCCACCGCCTCGCGGATCGAGGTGGAGCGGTCGATCAGCGTGTACAGCTGCGCCGCCGGCGGCAATTGCGCCTGGAAGGCCGGCAGCATGGCCTTCACCCGGTCCACCACCTCCACCGTATTGGCGTCGGGCTGGCGGTAGACGGCGAGCACGATGGAGCGCACGCCGTCATAGGTGCTGGCGGTCTTGTTGTTTTCCACCGAGTCGATGACGTTGGCCACGTCGCGCAGCCGCACCGGCCGGCCATTGGCGTAGGACACGATGATGTCGCGGAACTGGGCTGCCCGCATCATCTGCGTGTTGGTCTGGATGGTGATGCTCTGCCGGTCGTTGTCGATGGTGCCGACCGGCGTCGAGGAGTTGGCGGCGGCGATGGCCTGCTGCAACTGGTCAAGGCCAATGCCGCGCGCGGCGAGGGCATTGGCGTCCACCTGCACCCGCACGGCGAATTTCTGCGAGCCGAACACCAGCAATTGCGCGACGCCGTTCACCGTCGACACGGCTGGCGAAATCACCTGCTGGGCGAAGCCGTCCAGCTCCGGCAGCGGCAGCGTCGAACTGGTGAGCGCCAGCAGCAGCACCGGCGCGTCGGCCGGATTGACCTTGCGGAAGCTGGGCAGGGTGGTCATTTCCACCGGCAGTCGCCGCTGGGCGGCGGTGAGCGCCGCCTGGACGTCGGCCGCCGCCGCGTCAATGTTCCGGTTCAGGTCGAACTGGATATTGATCGTGGTGGAGCCGAGCGAATTGGTGGTGGTGATCTGGTCGATGCCGGCGATGGTGGCGAACTGCTTGATCAGCGGCGTCGCCACGGAATTCGCCATGGTGTCCGGCGCCGCGCCCGGCAATGTGGCGGAGACGGAAATCACCGGAAAATCGGTGCGCGGCAGCGCCGCCACCGGCAGCTGCCGGTAGGCGAACAGGCCGCCGACAAGCAGGGCCGCGCACATCAGGATGGTGGCGACAGGCCGGCGAATGCAGAATTCTGAAATATTCACGTCGCCTTGCTCCTGGCGCTACCCGCCGCCCCGCGTGCATGGGGGGCGCGTTGCCGTCGGACGGGGCGGGTCGCGCCGCCCGGAAACCATCATCAAACCCGCGTCGTCAAACCCGCGTCGGGGCAAGGGGCAAAGGGCCATCGCCGCGCCGTCTCCGCCCCGCGTCCGGTCAGGTGGGGTTGGCCTTCTCTGGCCGGGCGCGCGGCGCGCCGGTCCGGGCCATGTCTTCCTTTTCCGCGCTCTTGTCGGGCGTCCGCAGCGTTTCGGTCACCCGCACGCCAGGGCCGACCCGCTGCTGGCCTTCGACGATCACGTGTTCGCCGGGGTTGACGCCGCTGGTGATGGCGGTGCGCCCCTCCAGCGCGGCGAACACCTTCACGGGGCGCGAGTCGACCTTGCCGTCCTTGCCCACGACGTAGACGAAGGGCGAGTCCTGGCCCTGTTGCACGGCGACGGTTGGCACGACGGTCGTATCCGGCCGCTGGTCCAGGTCCATGGCCACGTCGACGAACATGCCCGGCCACAGCCGCAGGTCGCCGTTGGGGAAGGTGGCGCGGGCGATGATGGTGCCGGAGCCGGTGTCGACGGCATTGTCGACAAAATCGATGACGCTGCTGGCCAGCTCTTCTCCCGAGTTGGGCAACATCACCCGCACCGTCGGCGGCTGCTTCAGCATGGCGGCGCGCAAGGCGCCGAGATCACGCTCCGGCAGGGTGAACGTGACGCGCACCGGCTGGATCTGGGTAATGGTCACCAGCCCCTGGCCCGAGAGGTCGCCGGCGCCCACCAGATTGCCAGGCGGCACGCGCACGGCGCCAATGCGGCCGGCCATGGGGGCGAAGATTTTGGTGTAGCTCAGCTGCAGCCTGCTGGCGGCGAGGGCAGCCTGCGAGCCGGCGAGGGCGGCGGCGGCGCTGCGGGCGTTGGCGACGGCGAGATCGACCTGGGACTGGGCGGCGGTGTTGCGCGCCGCCAGTTGCTTGACGCGCTCCTGGTCGGCGTTGGCCCTGGCCAGCAGGGCCGTGTCGCGGGCAATGGCCGCCTCGTCGCGGGCGACAGCGGCGCGGGCCTCCTTGTCGTCCAGGGTGAACAGCGGATCGCCCGCCTTCACCATCTGGCCGTCCTGGATATGCTGCTCGAGGATCTGGCTGGCGATGCGCGAGCGCACCACAACCGATGCGGGCGTTTCGATGACGCCAATGGCGCGGCGACGCACGGGAAAGGTTTCGGCGGTGGCGGCGGCGGTGATGACGGCGACGCCAGGCCGGCCGCTCTGCGCATGGCTCGCGGAGGTTTTTACGCCGCCGCCCTGGTGCCGGACATAATACCAGCCTCCGCCGGCGACGGCGGCGATAGCCAGGGCGATGACGACAGGGCGCAAGCGCATCAGATTCCGGTCCCTTCCGGGGCTGCGGGGCCCAGGGCCCCGTCCTTGTGACTTCGACAGCTCGCGTCTGGCGCGGTCCGGTCGCACGACGCCATGCCGGCGATCACGGACAGCGTCTGGCGACGCCCCGGCTGTCCGGTTCAGGTTATTTTGCCACCCATGATGACCCTGATATCGGGCTCCTTCATGTCAAAGCCCGGTTTTCCGTGTCAAATGAGCATTTTGTAATGTTGGCGTCGACATCTGTCAGCCGCGGGCCAGCGGATGCAGGTCGCGCACCACCGATTTCAGCCGTTCGTCCAGCACATGGGTGTAGATCTGGGTTGTGGCGATGTCGGCGTGGCCGAGCAGTTCCTGCACGATGCGCAGGTCCGCCCCATTGTGCAGCAGGTGGCTGGCGAAGGCGTGGCGCAGGACGTGCGGGCTGATCCGCGCCGGCGCGATGCCGGCGGCGGCGGCGATGTCTTTCAGGTCGCGGGCGAAGGCCTGGCGGGTCAGATGGCCGCTGGCGCTGTCGGAAGGAAACAGCCAGGGGCTGGCGGGAGCAGGCGGCGGCGGCTTTTTCGGGCGCCCCCGTCTGGGCGCCGGTTTCGCTGTTGCATCGTCCCGCGCGTCAGGCGTTGCCTGGGGGGCGGACACTGCCTCCTGCGCGATCTCCCGCCAGCGTTGCATCGCGGCGCGGGCCGCATCGGTGAGGGGGGTCAGGCGCTCCTTGCGGCCCTTGCCCATCACCACCAGAAACCGCTCGCGCGTATTCGCGGCCGAAGCGGGCAGCGACACCAGTTCGGACACGCGCATGCCGGTGGCGTAGAGCAGTTCAAGCAGGCAGCTCATGCGCGCGGCGCGCAGCCGCGCCAGCCGCGGGCGCCCGGCGTCGTCGACGCCCTCCCGCGCTGTCGCCAGCAACTGGTCGACCTCGGCGATGGAAATAACTTTCGGCAGCGCCCGCCCCAGCTTCGGCCCGTCGATGGCGATGGTGGGATCGTCGGAGCGCTCGCCCTCGCTGTAGAGGAATTTATGCAGCTGACGTGCGGCGGAGAGCCGGCGCGCCGCCGAGGAGGCCTTCAGGCCCCGTTCATGCAGGTAGGCGATCCAGCGGCGCACGGCGCCGGCGTCGGCGTTGAGCGGCGACAGCCCCTCGCCGGCGAGAAATTCCGTGTAGTCATCAAGATCGCGGCGATAGGCGTCGAGCGTGTTGGCGGCGGCGCCGCGCTCCGAGGCGAGCATGTCCAGAAACAGATCAACAGCGGCGTCAGCGCGCATGGCCGGCTCCCGTCGGGGCTTTGCCGTCCGCCGGCAGCCGGATGGTCGTGGTGATTTCCCGCGGTGTTGGCGTGACCAGCGTGGCGAGCGCCGTCATGGCGGCTGCGGCCACCGCGCCGGCGACGGCGAGAATGGCCAGTAGGCGAATTAGCGTCGGCATCCGGCCCCCGGCGACGGTCCCGGACCTGCCTGCGGTTCACAACGAACCGCAGACCGCTCCAGGCATTCCTGTCTTGAGCGAGTTCTGATCGGCCAGGCGTTTCCCTGTGGCCGGAAAGCGCCCGAAGCTGAATGGGCGCGTGAGAACGCCCGGATCATATTGCAGCATGTCTGGCAGGGAACCGTTAACGCCGCCGATTTTTGCCGGATTTTTCCCGGTTCAGCGGGCGCGCCCGGGCCAGTCGCCGCAAGACAGTTTCGTGAAGGCATGGTATCGACAGGCCATGACGTTGCAACAGACTTCCGTGGAAAGACCGGACGCCTCCGCCGATTACGAGCGGCTGCGCCGTGGCCTGCGCGGACGCTCCCTGGTTCTGGTCGGCCTGATGGGCTGCGGCAAGAGCACGGTCGGCCGCCGGCTGGCCGCCCGGCTCGATCTGCCGTTCGTGGATGCGGACGCCGAGATCGAGCGCGCCGCCGGCAAGACCATTCCGGAGATTTTCGCGGCCCACGGCGAGCCATATTTTCGCGATGGCGAGCGCCGGGTCATTGCCCGGCTGCTGGCGGAGGGCGGCCACGTGCTGGCCACCGGCGGCGGCGCCTTCATGGACACCACCACCCGCGCCCTGGTGCGCTCCCGGGGCATCTCCGTCTGGCTGAAGGCGGATCTGGACGTGTTGATGAAGCGGGTGCGCAAGCGCGGCAACCGGCCGCTGCTGCAGACGCCGGACCCGGAAGGCGCCATGCGCCGGCTGATGGACGAGCGCTATCCGGTTTACGCCGAGGCTGACCTCACCGTGCATTCCCATGAAAGCCCCCACGAGGTCGTCGTCGACGACGTGATCGCGGCGGTGCTGGACTATCTGCCGGGCATCCGGCCCATCGAGAAGGACAACCGGGCATGACGACGGCGGCCTCCGCAGCGGCGGCGCAGGCAGAAACGGCGGGCCACGGCGCAGGCGAACGCGTGATCCGCGTGGCGCTGGCCGAGCGCTCCTACGACATCCGCATCGGGCGCGGCGTCATCGACAGCATTGGCGCGGCGGCGGCGGAACTGGCGCCGGGCGGCAACGTCGCCATCGTTACCGACAGCAATGTCGACGCCGTTGTTGGCGGGCGCGTGCGGCGCAGCCTGACGGACGCCGGCCTGCGGGTGGAGAGCATTGTGCTGACGCCCGGCGAGGCGACCAAGAGCTGGGGCGACCTGCAACAGGTTGTCGAGGGGCTGCTGGCGGCGAAGATCGAGCGCGGCGATCTGGTGGTGGCGCTCGGCGGCGGCGTCATTGGCGATCTCACCGGCTTCGCGGCGGCGATCCTGCGGCGCGGCGTGCGGTTTATCCAGGTTCCGACCTCGCTTCTGGCCCAGGTCGATTCATCGGTGGGCGGCAAGACCGGCATCAACTCGCCTCACGGCAAGAACCTTATTGGCGCTTTCTGCCAGCCGGCGCTGGTGCTGGCTGACACGGCGGTGCTCGACACCCTGCCAGTGCGCGAACTCCGCGCCGGTTACGCCGAGGTTGCCAAATATGGCCTGATCGACCAGCCGGAGTTTTTCGCCTGGTGCGAACAGAACTGGCGGGGCGTCTATGACGGAACCGACGCTCGCGACCACGCCGTCGCCACCAGTTGCGCCGCCAAGGCCGCCGTGGTCGCCCGTGACGAAACCGAAACCGGCGACCGGGCCCTGCTTAACCTCGGCCACACCTTCGGCCACGCCCTGGAGCGGTTGACGCATTACGATTCCGCCCGGCTGGTCCACGGCGAGGGCGTCGCCATTGGCATGGCCCAGGCCTTCCGCTTCTCCGCCCGGCTCGGCCTGTGCGCCCCGGCGGACGCCGATCGCGTCGCCCGTCACCTGACGGCGGCCGGCCTGCCGGTGCATCCCGCGCAAATCCCTGGCGGCGTCGGAACGGTGGATGAAGTCCTTGAGGCCATGGCCCAGGACAAGAAGGTGTCGCGCGGCGCCCTGACCTTCATCCTGGCGCGCGGCATCGGCCAGAGCTTCATCGCCAAAAACGTGCCGCGCGACGATGTGCGCGCCTTCCTTGAAGCGGATATGGCGGGCGGACCGGCAGCCTGAGCGGGACCTGTTCGCGCCGGCCGCGCCGGTTCGTCCGGCGATGCTTCTTGCAGGATCCAAAATAAAAACGCCCCCGGAAGGGGGCGTTTTTGCGTTTGGCGCTGGTTGCCGTCTTACAGCCAGGGGCGGTTGCCGGCGATGCGCTGCTCGTAGGCGTCGATGGCCGGGCCGCGCGCGTGCACGGTCTCGCCGATGTCGTCGAGGCCGTTCAGCAGCTTGTGCTTGCGCTGCGGGTCGATCTCGAACTTGACCACGCCGCCGTCGGGACCACGGATTTCCTGGGCTTCCAGATCGACGGTCAGGGTGGCGTTGGCGCCGCGATTGGCGTCATCGAACAGCTTGTCCAGGTCCTCGCGCGAGACGATCGCCGGCAGCAGGCCGTTGTTGAAGCAGTTATTGTAGAAAATGTCGGCGAACGACGTCGAGATGACGCAGCGGATGCCGTAGTCGACCAGCGCCCACGGGGCGTGCTCGCGCGAGGAGCCGCAGCCGAAATTGTCGCCGGCGACGAGGATGGTGGCCGCCTTGTAGCCCGGCTTGTTGAGCACGAAGTCCGGGTTGTCCGAGCCGTCCTCGTTGTAACGCATTTCCGAGAACAGGCCCGTGCCGAGGCCGGTGCGCTTGATGGTCTTCAGATACTGCTTGGGAATGATCATGTCGGTGTCGACATTGATGATTTCCAGCGGGGCGGCGACGCCCTCAAGCGTGGTGAATTTCTGCATGTCTGTTCTCCAGCCGCCCGCCAGCGCTCACGGCGCGTCGGCGGCGGCCTCGATGGCTTCCATGTCATCGTCCGAGAGGCCGAAATGGTGGCCGATCTCATGGACGAGGACGTGTGTGACGATGTCCCCGAGGGTTTCCTCATGCTCGGCCCAATAGTCGAGGATGGGCCGGCGGTAGAGGAACACCTGGTTGGGAAACTGCCCGGTGTTCTGGAACGCCCCGCCCTGGGCCAGCCCCAGACCGTGAAACAGTCCGAGCAGGTCGAACGGCGTTTCACAATCCATGGCGCGCATGGTGTCCTCGTCAGGAAAATCCATGACGCGGACCAGCACGCCGGCGCACATGTCGCGGAACTCCTGCGGCAGGGCGGCGAACGCATCGTCAGCCATCCGTTCGAAGTCGGCGATGGTGGGCGCGGTGAGGCTGGCGATCCGGGCGGGATCGCCGGCGCTTCCGTCGGCGGTGTCAGCGGCGGAAGCGCTCAAGGCTTTCAACCCCAGTCGCGGATGTCGACGAAGTGGCCCTCGATCGCGGCGGCGGCGGCCATGGCCGGCGACACCAGGTGAGTGCGGCCCTTGAAGCCCTGACGGCCCTCGAAATTACGGTTCGAGGTCGAGGCGCAGCGCTCATGCGGCGCCAGGCGGTCGGGGTTCATGGCCAGGCACATGGAGCAGCCCGGCTCGCGCCAGTCGAAGCCGGCGGCGATCAGGATCCTGTCGATGCCTTCCTGCTCGGCCTGCTGCTTCACCAGGCCGGAGCCCGGCACCACCATGGCGTTGACATTGGCGTGCACCTTCTTGCCCTCGACCATGCGGGCCACGGCGCGCAGGTCTTCGATGCGACCGTTGGTGCAGGAGCCGATGAACACGCGGTCGATGCCGATGTCGGTGATCTTCGTGCCAGCCTTCAGGCCCATGTATTCCAGGGCGCGATGCTTGGAGATGCGCTTGGCCTCGTCGGTGATCTGGTCCGGATCCGGCACCACGCCGGCCACCGAGATCACGTCCTCGGGGCTGGTGCCCCAGGAAACGATCGGCGGCAGGTTGGCGGCGTCGAGGCGGATCACCGAGTCAAAGTGCGCGCCCTCGTCGGTGCGCAGCGTTTCCCAGAAGCGCACGGCCTCGTCGAAGGCCGCGCCCTGCGGCGCCTTCGGCCGGCCGCGCAGATATTCCCAGGTCTTCTCGTCCGGCGCGATCAGGCCGGCGCGCGCGCCGCCCTCGATGCTCATGTTGCAGACCGTCATGCGGCCTTCCATGGACAGCTCGCGGATGGCCTGGCCAGCGTATTCCATGACATGGCCGGTGCCGCCGGCGGTGCCGATCTCGCCGATGATCGCCAGGATGATGTCCTTGGCGGTGACGCCAGCCGGCAGGCTGCCGTCCACCTGGACCAGCATGTTTTTGGCTTTTTTCTGGATCAGCGTCTGGGTGGCCAGCACGTGCTCGACCTCGGAGGTGCCGATGCCGTGCGCCAGGGCGCCGAAAGCGCCATGGGTGGAGGTGTGGCTGTCGCCGCAGACGATGGTCGTGCCGGGCAGGGTGAAGCCCTGCTCGGGGCCGATAATGTGCACCACGCCCTGGCGGACGTCGTGCTCGGAGTAATACTCAACGCCGAAGTCGCGGGCGTTCTGGGCCAGCGTCTCGATCTGGGTGGCGCTCTCTGGATCGGGGTTGGGCTTGGAGCGGTCGGACGTCGGCACGTTGTGGTCGACGACGGCCAGGGTCTTCTGCGGCGCGCGCACCTTGCGGCCCGAAACGCGCAGGCCCTCGAAGGCCTGGGGCGAGGTCACTTCGTGGACCAGGTGGCGGTCGATATACAGCAGGCTGGCGCCGTCTTCGCGGGTGTCGACCACGTGGTCGTCCCAGATCTTGTCGTACAGGGTGCGGGGAGCCATGGCAGGCCTCGTTGGTTCGGAAAAGCTGGCGCAATGGCGTGCGCCGGAATGCGGCCCCATCGTCATGGTGGGGGCCGCGCGTCATTCGCGGGGCTTGCGCAGTGGGTCCGGATGCGTGGCCGGGAGGTGGGCGCCAGTGACTGGCGGCACATGCGCCATGGCGTTGCATGGCGTCCGGCCCGCGCGGGTTGGCCCGCTGCGCGAGGCTGGCGGCGGGTGCGCCGCAAGCCTCAGCCGGTAAGCTCCGCCTGCACCGATGCGGTCATGCGGCCGAAAAAGCGGCCAGGCAGGCGCGTGTGATCATGCAGCAGGATGCTGCCCGGCTCATCGAGCCGCGCAACCGCCATTGCCCGCACATGGATGCGGCGCGGCGCAGTCGCTGTCATGATCGTCAGGGCGTCCATGGCCTGTTTGTAGCAAATCCAGTCTGCGGAAACAACGGCTGCCAGCGCAGGCGCTTCGCGCGCGCCATGCACGGGCGCAGCGGCGCAAAGCGCGCAGCGGCGCGGCGGGAGGAGTGGCGCATATACGGAGAAGCGGCGTGCGGGCGTCGCCTGGCAAGGGCTGCCCGCCCCGTGAAGCCGTCTGCCCCGTGAAGCCGTTGGGGGTGATGAGCTGGCAGTCGGGTGGCGGCGATTGACGGGCGCCCGCCGGCGCAGCAACACTGCGCCAGGCGTCGATGCGCCTGGTGTTCTGGCGCCTGGCGCTCTGGCCCTGGCCGCATGGCGCGGGCGTTGCGCCATGCTGGCGCGCGAAAAGTTGTCTGGGAGCGTTCCGAATGTTTGTGCTGCGCGCATTTCCGTTGCTGGCCCTGGTCGTGTTGGCCTGGAACAGCCTCGTCGTGTTCGGTTCGGCCACCGCCACCACCGTGGTCGGCCAGACAACGCTGCCGTCCGGGCGGCTGTGGCCGATCACCACCGGCGATGCCTTTGTGGTCGTCGCTTTCGCCCTGCTGTTCGTGGAAATCATCAGCGCCCGGGCGCGCACCTCGTCGCTGGTCAACCATGCGTTGTCGCTGATCGTTTTTCTCGTCTGCGCGGTCGAATTCCTGTTCGTGCCCAAATGCGGCGAAGCGGTGTTTCTGATCATCACGCTGATCGCCGCCATCGACGTGCTGTCCGGCTATTGCATCTCCATTCGCGCCGCCCGCTTCCGCCCGCTGGCCGACGAAGCCAGCGCGTAAGGCGAAGTCTGCCGGCGAGCGAAGTCTGCCGGCGGGCGCGGGATGCGGGCCGGACGGTGAGCCCGTCGCCGCGCGCCGTCGCGGCAGGCGTCTGGCCTGGCCTTGCCTTGCCTTGCCTAGCTTGGCCTTGTCTGGCCTGGCCTGGCGGGTAAAGCGCACCTCAGGTCATGCGGCCCTGGGCCAGGCGAACCCTGGGCCAGGCGAACCTTGGGCCAGGCGAACCTTGGGCCAACCGGGCCCCGGGCCAGCGGGACGCACCGGGCAATCCGGCAAAAATAAACCCGCCGTGCGGGCGCGCGGCGGGTGAAAGCGGGGCGCCGGAGGCCGGCGCCTGCCTTTAAGGCTTGCTTGTAAAGGCTTACTTGGCAGCCTTCGGGGCGCGCTCAACGCGCTCGGCGATACGGGCCGACTTGCCGCGACGGTCGCGCAGGTAATACAGCTTGGCGCGACGCACCTTGCCGCGACGGATCACCTTGATCGAGTCGATGATTGGCGAATACAGCGGGAACACGCGCTCGACGCCTTCGCCGTAGGAGATCTTGCGAACGGTGAAGCTCTGGTTGATGCCGCCGCCAGCGCGGGCGATGCAAACGCCTTCATAGGCCTGCACGCGGGAGCGCTCGCCTTCGCGAACCTTCACATTGATCTGCACGGTGTCGCCGGGCTCGAACTCCGGGAACTGGCGGTCGGCGGTGAGGCGGGCGATCTGTTCCTGATCGATCTGCTCGATAATGTTCATCATGTGCTCCTGCCGTGGCGACCATCGGGACGTCTGTTTTTGGGGCGCGGGTCCGGAAACCCGGCCGCATCAGGCGGCGTCCAACGAAGACCGCAAGCGTTTCGGCCACGCTGTTTTCAGTTGAAGCCGCGCCTTTACACCACGCGCGGCTGCCTGTCGAGTGCTTCTGGCGGGGCGGGGCGCATCCATTGACAGCGTCAATGCCGCTTCCTATACGCGCGGTTCTTTCCCCAGTTGGTCGCGCCGTCCGGCGGCGCGCGCCTCCCATCGAATGTGATTGAGAGCCATGGCCCGCCTGGTAATGAAGTTCGGCGGTACCTCCGTCGCGAATATCGAGCGCATCCGTAACGTCGCTCTCCATGTCAAACGGGAAGTGGAGGCTGGCAACGACGTCGCGGTTGTTGTCTCCGCCATGTCCGGCAAGACCAATGAGCTGGTCGCCTGGTGCCGCGAGGCCGCCCCGCTGTACGATCCGCGTGAATATGACGCGGTCGTCGCCTCGGGCGAGCTGATCACCGCCGGCCTGCTGGCCATCACCCTGCAGGGCATGGGCCAGCCGGCCCGCTCCTGGCAGGGCTGGCAGATTCCGATCCTGACCGACGGCGCCCATTCCTCGGCCCGCATATCCGGCATTGACGGATCGCGGCTGATCGAAGGCTTTGGCCGCGGCGAGGTTGCGGTGATCGCCGGCTTCCAGGGGCTGCATGAGGAGACCGGCCGCGTCACCACCCTGGGCCGCGGCGGCTCCGACACCAGCGCCGTCGCCGTCGCCGCCGCCATCGGCGCCGACCGGTGCGATATCTATACCGACGTGGATGGCGTCTACACGACCGATCCGCGCATTGTCAGCAAGGCGCGCCGGCTTGACCGCGTCTCCTTTGAGGAGATGCTGGAGATGGCGTCGCTTGGCGCGAAAGTTTTGCAGGTGCGTTCGGTCGAAGTGGCCATGGTGCACGGCGTGCGCACCTATGTGCGTTCGTCCTTCGACGATCCGGCCAATCCAGGCAGCGGCACGCTCATCTGCGACGAGGAGGAGATCTTGGAACAGCAGGTCGTCACCGGCATCGCCTATTCCCGGGACGAGGCGCAGATCACCCTGCGTCGCGTCGCCGACAAGCCGGGCGTCGCCGCCGATATTTTCGTGCCTCTGGCCGAAGCCAATATCAATGTCGACATGATCATTCAGGTCGTGTCGGGCGATAACGCCTACACCGACATCACCTTCACGGTGCCCGGCGCGGACTACGAACGCGCCCGCAAGATTCTTGATGGGCGCCGCGAGACCCTCGGCCTCACCGAGATCGAGGGCGCCACCGATGTGGTGAAGGTGTCGGCCATTGGCGTTGGCATGCGTAGCCATGCCGGCGTCGCGGCGCGCGCCTTCCGGGCGCTCGCCGACAAGGGCATCAACATCCGCGCCATCACCACGTCGGAGATCAAGTTCTCGGTGCTGATCGACACGGCCTACACCGAACTGGCGGTGCGCACGCTGCACACCCTGTATGGCCTCGACAAGGCTGAGGGCTGAAGGCTTCCAGAGCCGGACCTGGCCCGCTTCGGCAAGCCGGGCGGCGCTTTGCGCACTCTTGTGAAAAGACCCTGATTACGCCCCGGCGACCTGCCGGGGCGTTTTCTTTTGCGGTCTGGCCGGCGGGTCCACGCCGAGCAGCAGGCGCGCCATGTCGGCGCGTTTCGACAGCAGATCGGCGAGGGTGTAGCCGTCGAGCACCGCCAGGAACGCAGCCAGCGCCTCGCGCAGGGCGCTGGTGAGGCCGCAGGCCGGGGCGATGACGCAACTGCCGCAATCCACCAGGTCGAAGCTGTCCTCGGTGTGGCGGACCACTTCGCCGACATTGATGCCGGACGGATCGCGGGCCAGCCGCACGCCGCCGGCGCGCCCGCGCACGCTGGCCACATAGCCGGCGCGTCCCAGGTCGTTGACCACCTTCATCAGATGGTTCTGGGAGATGCGGTAGGCTCCGGCGATTTCGGCGATCGAGCACAGCCGCTCAGGCCGCGCGCCCAGATAGAGCAGCACGCGCATGGCGTAATCCGTGTAGCGCGTCAGTCGCATCGCCTTCGCCGTTCTTTATCCCTGCGCCAGACATGAACCGGGGCCAGATCTGGCGCCGCGCCGGCCGTCATGGCCTGTCCGTCATGGCCTGTCCCTGCGACAATTTGAAAGATGCATTTTCGTTGCATGATTTTCAATGGCGTGAATAGATGCATTTGCGATACATGATTATGCGTCGCGCGGCAGGCCGCCGGTTCGCGCGGCCTGGCGCGGCCAAACTGTTTCTGGAGCCCCAACATGCCACGGTCACTGAGTGAACGGACCATCGCCACGGTGAAGGCCACCGCGCCGGCGCTGGCTGTCCATGGTCTCGCCATTACCCGTGAAATGTACGCCAACATGTTCCGCAACCCGGCGATCCGCGACCTGTTCAACCAGTCGCACCACGGCGACAACGGTTCGCAGCCGCAGGCGCTCGCCGGGGCGATCCTCGCCTACGCCCAGAACATCGATAATCTGGAAGCGCTGACCGGCGCCGTGGAGCGCATCGCCCAGAAGCACGTCGGCCTGCAAATCCTGCCGGAGCATTATCCTTACGTCGCCGACGCCCTGCTGGCCGCCATCCGGACCGTGCTTGGCGAAGCCGCCACCGATGACATCATGACCGCGTGGGGCGAGGCCTACTGGTTCCTGGCGGACGTGCTGATCGAACGCGAGCAGACGATCTACAAGGAAATCGCCGGCGCGACCGGCGGCTGGAACGGCTGGCGCGATTTTGTCGTCGCCGACATCATCCGCGAAAGCAGCATCATCAATTCCTTCGTGCTGCGCCCGGCCGACGGCGGTCCGGTCGTGCGGCAGAAGCCTGGCCAGTATCTCACCCTCTGGCTCAGCATTCCCGGCCAGCCGCCCCTGAAGCGCAACTACACGGTGTCGGCCGCCTCCGATGGCGCCAGCTACCGCATCACCGTCAAGCGTGAGCCGCGCGGTCTCGCCTCGCGCTGGCTGCATGACCGGATCAGGGTTGGCGACAGCCTCAAGGTTGGCGCGCCAGCCGGCGATTTCTATCTGCAGCCCGGCGACAAGCCCGTGGTGCTGCTGTCCGGCGGCGTCGGCCTGACGCCGATGGTGGCGATGCTGGAAAGCCTGGCGGCGCAGGGCGCAAGGCGCAAGGTGCTGTTCGCCCACGGCGCCTTTGATGCGTCCGCCCAGGCCATGGCCGCCCATGTGCGCGAGCTGGTGGCGAAATTGCCAGGCGGCGAGGCGGTGTTCTTCCATGAGGCGCCGAGCCCCGCGTCAACGCCGGGCGGCGATTTCGATGAGGAGGGCGTGATCTCCGCCGACTGGCTGAAGCGCCAGACGCCGGTCGCCGACGCCGACTATTACATCTGTGGACCGCGTCCGATGCTGCGCGACATCATCGCCGCCCTGGTGGCGGCGGGCGTGCCGGCAGGCCGCATCCATTATGAGTTCTTTGGCCCTGCCGACGAGGCGCTGGCGGCGTAGCCGCAGCAGGCTCCGGATCGGCCAGGGAATGTCCTGGGGGGCTGTTCCTGGCCGGGTCGAAGAAAGAAGGCGCGCTCGGGGGAGCGCGCCTTCAACCGTTTATGGGGGGGCTCTGGCCTGGCCTGCGGGCCGCGGTGCTCCGGCGGATGGCGACGGCCCAGCCCGCTCAGGTTGAGCCGCTCAGGTTGCGCGCCGGAAAAAGAGGCCTGGACCGCCAGGAGAGCTTTGCCCCAGGCGGAAACCCGTGCGGAAACCGGCCCCCAACCTCCCGCGTTACGCCTGAATGCCGGCGTCCTTCTGCTTCGCCACTTCAGCGGCGCGCAGGATAAAGCGCTGCACCTTGCCGCTCGGCGTCTTCGGCAGCTCCGTGACGAAGTCGATCTCGCGGGGGTAGGAGTGGGCCGACAGGCGCTTGCGCACATGCTGGGCCAGTTCGTCGCGCAGGGCGTCCGTGCCCTCGATGCCCGGCTTCAGGATGATGAAGGCCTTGACCAGTTCGGTGCGCTCCGGGTCCGGCTTGCCGATCACCGCCACGTCGGCCACCGCCGGATGCTCGATCAGCGCGCTCTCCACATCGAACGGGCCGATGCGGTAACCCGACGAGGTGATGACGTCGTCGGCGCGGCCAAAGAAGCTGATGGTGCCGTCGGCGTTGACCTCGGCGGTGTCGCCGGTGCGGTAATAACGCTGGCCGGCTGGCAGCGGATCGCGCCCCCAATAGCCGTTGAACACCAGCAGCGGCGAGTTCTGGCGGTCGATGGCCAGCTCGCCCTGCTGCTCGCGCGCCAGTTCGTTGTTGTCCTGGTCGATCACCACGATGCGGTAGCCGGGCAGGGCGAAGCCTGCGGCGCCCTCATGCACCGGATGGGTCAGGGCGTGGTGGTTGCACAGCACCATGCCGGTTTCGGTCTGGCCATAATGGTCGCGGATCGGCGCGTCGAGCGCCCGGTCGAACCAGCGGATCACCTCGGCGTTGAGCGGCTCGCCGGCGGATGACACGGCGCGCAATTGCCCCTTCACCGGCGCGGCCACCTGGTCGCCGGCCGCCATCAGCAGGCGGTAGGCGGTGGGAGCGCCGGCCAGATTGGTGATGCCGTACTGCTTCAGCACGCGGTAGAAATTCTCCACCGTGAAGGCGTCTTCGCTGTACAGGGTGGTCTGGCCCATCAGCAGCGGCGTCGTCGCAGCGTAATACAGGCCATAGGCCCAGCCCGGGTCGGCGATGTTCCAGAATTTGTCGTCAGGACGTAGGTCCACCGAGTAGCGCATGTAGGCCAGGAAGCCGGTCAGCGCGAACATCGGCACGCGCACGCCCTTGGGCTTGCCGGTGGTGCCGGAGGTGAACAGCATCATGATCAGGTCGTCGCGGCCGAGCGGGACCGGGGCGAAATCATCCGTCCCCTTCGCCATCTCGGTCTCGAAGTCGAGGTCGCCGGCGTCGATGGCCTGCTGGCCGCCGCCGATGACGACGATCTTCGGCATGTTGTCGGCGCCGTCCAGCTTGGGCCGGTTGACCGCGTCGGTCACCACCAGCTTCGCTTCCGAGCCGTGCACGCGGCTTTCAACGGCCTTCGGCCCGAAGGCGGTGAACAGCGGCACGTAAACCGCGCCGGCGCGCCAGGCGCCCAGCAGCACGACCAGCATGTCTGGCGTGCGCGGCATCATGGCGGCGATGCGGTCGCCCTTGCCAATGCCCTGACGCTTCAGCAGGTGGGCGAAACGGGCGGCGCGTTTCTTCAGGTCGGCGTAGGTGGTCTGCGTCGTGACGCCGGCCCTGTCATGAATCAGGGCGACGCGGTCGCCATCGGCCCAGCGGTCGCAGCAGGCGACGCTGGCGTTGACCACGTCAGCCCCGGCGGTCACGTCCCGCCACAGGTCCTCCGCGTTGAAGCTTTTCATGAAGTCCAGGTACTCGACCGGGGTCGCAGGGCTGGTGGCTGCAGACATGAATATCTCCCGTTGGCCCATCGCCGCGCGCATGCGGCGGGGCGCCGTCACGGGTCAGCGCGCCGGGCGAAGGATCGCCGGAGCGGGTTTGCGCCATCGCCATGATGTCCGGGCGCGGCCGCCGCTTCAACTGAAGGGCGCGCTTGCCCGCGCTTCGCCATGCGGGCTCGCCCGCCGGCGCGGCATGATCTGGCTGCATGCCCCTTGCGCTTCCGTAACAGGCGTGGACTGCCACGTGTTCCGTCAGATGACAACCATTCCTTTTCTCATCAAATGGTTGGGGGCGGCGATTTGTCCGCTCCACGGACATGGTGGCTCCCGCCCAGGCCGCAGTTGCTCTATGGCTGTGGACGCAACAAGGTATGCAGCCCCCGCGATTGCTGAGGGCGGGGCAAGTGACGGGAGCGGAGACATGGCTGGAACTTCTGGCGCGGCGTTTAACTGGGAGGACCCGTTCCTTCTCGACGGCCTGCTGACGGACGATGAGCGCATGATTCGCGATAGCGCCCGCGCCTACGCCCAGGAGCAGCTGCTGCCGCGCGTCATCGACGCTTATGCCCATGAACGCACCGACCGCGAAATCTTCAACGAAATGGGCGCGCTCGGCCTGCTCGGCGTCACCTTGCCGGAGGACTATGGCTGCGCCGGCGCGTCATATGTCGCCTATGGCCTCGTCGCCCGCGAGGTGGAGCGCATCGATTCCGGCTACCGCTCGATGATGAGCGTGCAGTCGTCGCTGGTGATGTACCCGATCTACGCCTATGGCTCGGAGGCGCAGCGCAAGAAATATCTGCCGAAGCTGGCGAGCGGCGAATGGGTCGGCTGCTTCGGCCTCACCGAGCCGGACGCCGGCTCCGATCCGGGCGGCATGAAGACCCGGGCGGAGAAGATCGACGGCGGCTACCGCCTCAATGGCTCCAAGATGTGGATCTCCAACGCGCCGATCGCCGACGTGTTCGTGGTCTGGGCCAAATCCGCCGCCCATGGCGGCGAAATTCGCGGCTTCGTGCTGGAGAAGGGCATGAAGGGCCTTTCCGCGCCGAAGATCGAGGGCAAGCTCTCCTTGCGCGCCTCGATCACCGGCGAGGTGGTGATGGACAATGTGGAGGTGGGCGAGGAGGCCCTGTTGCCCAATGTTTCCGGTCTCAAGGGCCCGTTCGGCTGTCTGAACCGCGCCCGTTACGGCATTTCCTGGGGCGCCATGGGCGCCGCCGAGGACTGCTGGCATCGCGCCCGCGCCTATACGCTGGACCGCAAACAGTTCGGCCGGCCGCTGGCCGCGACCCAGTTGGTGCAGAAGAAGCTGGCCGACATGCAGACGGAAATCTCGCTTGGCCTGCTGGCCTCCTGGCGCGTCGGCAAGCTGTTCGATGCGGGCGAGATGGCGCCGGAGATGATCTCGATCGTCAAGCGCAACAATTGCGGCAAGGCGCTCGACATCGCCCGCGTCGCCCGCGACATGCACGGCGGCAATGGCATCCACCAGGAGTTCCACGTCATGCGCCACGCCCAGAACCTGGAGACGGTCAACACCTATGAGGGCACGCACGACGTGCACGCGCTGATCCTCGGCCGCGCCCAGACCGGCTTGCAGGCGTTCTTCTGATCCTCAACCTGCGCGCTGGTTGCGGGGCCGCGACCCTGCGGCCGACGCGCTCAGGGCGCGTTGCGCCCGGACGTGGCGTCCGGGCGATCCGGATGCGCCTGAACCAGACAAACCGGGGCATGACGCGCCGCAGACTGGCGCCGTCATGCGTCCATGATGGAGGGCCTGATGGCTCCGCAACCATTGAAGGGTGTGCGCGTGCTCGAACTGGCGCGCGTTCTGGCAGGTCCATGGGCCGGGCAGCAACTGGCTGATCTCGGCGCCGATGTGGTGAAGGTTGAGCGCGCCGGCGTCGGCGACGACACCCGGCAATGGGGCCCGCCCTTCATCGAAGCCGCAGACGGCGGCAACCTGTCGGCGGCCTATTACCATGCCGCCAACCGCGGCAAGCGCTCGATCGCCGTGGATTTCG
This sequence comes from Camelimonas sp. ID_303_24, assembly GCF_053543495.1. NCBI lineage: Bacteria > Pseudomonadati > Pseudomonadota > Alphaproteobacteria > Hyphomicrobiales > Chelatococcaceae > Camelimonas > Camelimonas sp. ID_303_24. The sequence goes on along the minus strand of NZ_JBLLJM010000003.1, from coordinate 141,647 downwards.
AGGATCCGGAAGGTCAGGCGCTGGTGCGCCGGCTGGCGGCGCACGCCGATATCGTCATCGAGAACTTCAAGGTTGGCGGCCTTGTCAAATACGGGCTCGATCACGCCAGCCTGCGCGCCGACCACCCCGAGCTGATCTGGTGCTCCATCACCGGCTTTGGCCAGGATGGGCCCTATGCGCCGCGCCCGGGCTATGACTTTATGATCCAGGGGTTGGGCGGCGCCATGTCGCTCACCGGCGATCCCCAAGGCGAGCCGGTGAAGGCGGGTCTCGCCATCGCCGATCTTTTCACCGGCATGTACGCCACGGTCGCCATCCTGGCGGCGTTGCAGGGGCGGCGCGCCAGCGGGGTCGGCTGCCACATCGACATGGCGCTGCTGGATACGCAGGTGGCGGTGCTGTCCAACCAGGCCATGAACTACCTGGTCTCCGGTGAGAATCCGGCCCGCGTTGGCAACGCCCACGTCAATGTGGCGCCCTACCAGGTGTTTCCGGCGGCTGACGGCCATTTCATCATCGCCTCGGGCACCGATCACCAGTTCGCGCATATCTGCCAGGCGCTGGGCGCGCCGGAGTTGATTGATGATCCGCGCTTTCTGAAGAACGCCGACCGCATTCGCCATCGCGAAGAACTGGCGGCGCTGCTGGCGGACCGCACGAAGACCTTCGCCCGCGACGACATTCTGGCGAAACTGACGAAGGCCGGCGTGCCGGTCGGGCCGATCAACCGCCTCAACGACGTGTTCGCGGATCCGCAGGTGCTGCATCGCGGCCTGCGCATTGATCTGCCGCACGCCCATGCGGCGGGCGGCTCGGTGCCGGCGGTGCGCTCGCCAATCGTCATGGATGGTGAGCCGGTGGTGGCGTTGCGGGCCTCGCCAGAGCTCGGCGCCGACGGCGAGGCCATCCTCGCCGATCCGGCCTGGGTCGGCTGACGCCGCCCTGTCGGGTCCTTTGCGGCTCAGGCGCCCTTCGGCGCGAAGGCGTGGGCGAGGGCCTGGCTGTCAAGCGGGCCAAAGCCCTGGCCGGACGTGGCGTAGCGGTATAGCGCTGCGGAATAGATGCCCGACAGCGCCACCTGCACCGTGGCCAGCAGGCCCCAGCTAATAAACATCAGGGCGACGACGAACAGGCCGCCTCCCGCCTGGTCACTGGCGAACAGCCTGATGGCGAAGAACAGGCCGGCCACGAAGACACAGGCGTGCAGCAGGAAGAAGATGAAGCCGATGCTGGCCGCGCCCACGACGCTTTCGCCCCAGGTGCGGCGGAACAGCGTCGCGCTCTCCTTCACCGCCTCCACCGGGCCGAGGTCGCGCATCACCAGCACCGGAATGATCAGGAATGACGCGAGGCCCCAGGCGACGCCGGCAAGGCTGGCGCCGATGGAGCCGGGGGCGCCCGCCTTTTCGGCGATGAAGCGCAGCAGCACGCCCACCGTGGCGGCGATGACGGCGTAACCCAAAATCTGTCGCCATTTGCCGGCGGCGAAGCTCAGGCCAGAGCGCACGTCGGCGTCTTCGCCCGCCAGGCGGCGCATTACCGTGGCGACCAGCGCCACCGAGAAAAAGCTGCCGGTGAAATAGGTGGCGACGTAAAAGATGAACAGCGCCGCGTAGAACAGCGCCGTGCTGTCGCCGTCCTGACCGGACGGGCTGTTCCAGATCATGGCCATGAACAGCGGCGCGATGAAGATGAGCGCCACCAGCGCCACGCAGATGAAGCCCAGCAGCGGAAACAGCAGCAGGCCGGGCTCGGCTTTCAGAATCTGGAGGCACGCCGTCAGCATGGTCCAGCTGTTGCGCATGCGCTGTCCGAAACCCATTTCGTCCCCCCGCCTGTTTGCCGCACGCCTTTCAAGACGCGGCGTCAGCACTGTCCGCAATGATCCTGTGTCGCGCAAGGCGCTGACGTGGTTCATTCCGTTGCCTGGCCAGCCCGCGCCCGGGCGTCGCGCCAACAAAAAAGGCGCGGTCAAACCCGCGCCTTCTGGTCCCTGGCTGGCCCTGGCCGGCATGACGCCGGCCTTGCGCCGTGACGTTGCCGTCAGTGGTCTTCCTCGTGATGCGATGGCGGGTTGCTGATGCGGTCGACATAAGCGATGCCGATGGCCGAGAGGATGAACACCACGTGGATCACCGTCTGCAGGATGACGCCGGTTTCGGTATAATTCGACTTGCCGGGGACGCCCAGATTGCCCGCCTCGATGAAGGTGCGCAGCAGGTGGATCGACGAAATGCCGATGATCGCCATGGCCAGCTTGATCTTCAGCACGCTGGCGTTGACGTGGTCGAGCCATTCCGGCTGGTCCGGATGACCTTCCAGCTTCAGGCGCGACACGAAGGTCTCATAGCCGCCGATAATCACCATCATCAGCAGGTTGGAGATCATCACCACGTCGATCAGGCCGAGCACTACCAGCATGATCTGCTGCTCGGAGAAGTCGAAGGCGTGCACCACGAGGTGCCACAGTTCCTTCAGGAACAGGAAGGCATAGACAGCCTGGGCGACAATCAGGCCGAGATACAGCGGCAACTGCAACCAGCGCGAACTGAAGATCAGGGTTGGCAGCAGGCCCAGCCGTCGCCGGGCGAACACAGGGGGGGCGGAGGTCGGTTCATCAGAACTGGCCATGAATAACTCGCGACAGATGCAGGGAAGAAACCGCCGCCATGACGGCGCGGCGCGGATGCGCCCACAAATGGGGATGTGACGCGGGCCGGGCAAGAGGAAACCGCGCATTTCATCGCGCGGGGCTCCCGCAACAGCAGCTCCTGTGTCGAACAGGCGTCGGCCGTCCCCCGGGCGCCTCAGGGGGCGCCAGGTTGCAGCACGGCGCGGGCGGCGCGGGTTTCGCGCACCAGAAAATCCATGGTGGCGCGGATGCGGGCCACGTCGCGCAGGTCGGCGTGGACGATCAGCCAGAACGAGCGGGTGAGACTGACCGCCTCCGGCAGCACCCGCCGCAGGCGCGCGCCATCCGCCATGAAGCGCGGCAGCACGCAGACGCCGGCCCCCGCCTCCGTCGCCGCCAGCTGGGCGAGGATGCTGGAGCTCTGGATGCGCGGCCGCAGCCCCTTGGCGACCTCGTCCAGATAGTCCAGCTCCGGCGTATAGATCAGATCGTCGATGTAGCCGACGATGCGGTGCTCAAACAGGTCCTGCGGCGCGCGCACCGGCGGCGCGGCGTCGAGATAGGCCGGGGCGGCGTAGAGGGCGAGGTCGTAATCCGCCAGCTTGCGGGCGACGATCCGGCCTTCGCGCGGCGGATTGAGCGACACGGCGATGTCCGCCTCCCGCTTCGACAGCGAGGGAATGCGCGACATGGCCACCAGCTGGATGTCCAGCTCCGGGTAGCGCTCGGCCAGGGCGCCGATGCGCGGCGCCAGGAAGATGGAGCCGAAACCGTCCGGGGCGCCGACGCGCACCGCGCCGGACAGGGTGAGGTCGGCGCCGCCGATTTCGCTTTGCGCCGCCAGGGCCTGGGTTTCGATGGCCTCGGCATTGGCCAGCAACTGCTCGCCCTGCGCCGTGAGCTGGTAGCCGTGCGGGCGCCGCTCAAACAGCTTGGCTTTCAGCGCCGTTTCCAGCGAGGTGATGCGGCGCGACACCGTGGCGTGATCGGCGCCGAGCCGGCGCGCAGCCACCGTCAGCCGCCCGGCCCGGGCGACGGAGAGAAAATAGCGCAGGTCATCCCAGTCAAACCTGTTCATCACTGCAGCCCGCCTCCATCGCATGTATGTGCATTTCTGCACCAAAGCCATTCATAAACGCATATAGCCGTGCGCAATTGTTAATGATACCCAAAGGCGGTTTTCGCGTCCGGTGATGTTGTTGCGGCGGAGTTTCAATCAGATTTCGCGCTGGAACGACACGCGCCGGGCGGCGCCAAATTGCATCAGGGCGCAAGCCGGACAACAATCCCCGGCGCGTGCTCTGGAGCGAAATGCGGCCGCTCTGGCTGAAATTTTGCTCCATCATTTTGATATGATGCATTTTCCTCGCGCAAAATGATCGTTTTGGCGGGAAAATGCGCTGGAGACCGGGCGCCCGCGAGCCGGGCGGCAACTGGAGAGGGTCGCATGCACACCTATGGCCATTTTATCGGCGGCAAGCACGTCGCCGGCGCCTCGGGACGTTTCGCTGACGTTTATGAGCCGATGACCGGCGAAGTGAAGGCGAAGGTCGCCCTCGCCAGCAAGGCGGAGCTGCGCGCCGCCGTGGAGAACGCCCGGGAAGCCCAGATCGCCTGGGGCGCCACCAACCCGCAGCGCCGCGCCCGCGTGCTGATGAAGTTCCTTGAGCTGGCGCAGGCCGATTACGACAACCTCGCCGAGTTGCTCGCCCGCGAGCACGGCAAGACCATTCCCGACGCCAAGGGCGACATCCAGCGCGGCCTGGAAGTGGTGGAGTTCGCCATCGGCGTGCCGCACCTGATGAAGGGCGAGTACACCGAGGGCGCTGGCCCGAACATCGACATCTACTCGATGCGCCAGCCGCTCGGCGTCGTCGCCGGCATCACGCCGTTCAACTTCCCGGCGATGATCCCGATGTGGAAGTTCGCCCCGGCAATCGCCTGCGGCAACGCCTTCATCCTGAAGCCGTCCGAGCGTGATCCGGGCGTGCCGATGCGCCTCGCCGAGCTGATGCTGGAAGCTGGCCTGCCAGCTGGCGTGCTCAATGTCGTCAATGGCGACAAGGAGTCGGTTGACGCCATCCTCCAGGACCCGGACATCAAGGCCGTTGGCTTCGTTGGTTCGTCGTCGATCGCCGAATACATCTACCAGGGCTGCGCCGCCACCGGCAAGCGCGCCCAGTGCTTCGGCGGCGCCAAGAACCACGCCATCATCATGCCGGACGCCGACCTCGACCAGACCGTCGACGCCCTGATCGGCGCCGGTTACGGCTCGGCCGGCGAGCGCTGCATGGCCATTTCGGTTGCCGTTCCGGTTGGCCAGGCCACCGCTGACCGCCTGATGGAAAAGCTGATCCCGCGCGTCGAGGCGCTGCGCGTCGGCCCGTCCACCGACCTGACCGCCGACTACGGCCCGCTGGTGACCCGCGACGCGCTGGAGCGCGTGAAGGGCTACGTGCAGGCTGGCATTGACGAGGGCGCGAAGCTGGTCGTCGACGGCCGCGACTTCAAGCTCCAGGGCTATGAGAACGGCTTCTACATGGGCGGCTGCCTTTTCGACCACGTGACCCCGGACATGAAGATCTACAAGGAAGAGATCTTCGGCCCGGTGCTCTCGGTGGTGCGCGCGAAGGATTATGACGAGGCCCTGCGCCTGCCGTCCGAGCACGAGTACGGCAATGGCGTCGCCATCTTCACCCGCGACGGCGACGCCGCCCGCGACTTCGCGGCGAAGGTCAATGTCGGCATGGTCGGCATCAACGTGCCGATCCCGGTTCCGATCGCCTACTACACCTTCGGCGGCTGGAAGCGCTCGGGCTACGGCGACCTGAACCAGCACGGCCCGGATTCGATCCGCTTCTACACCAAGACCAAGACGGTGACCTCGCGCTGGCCGTCCGGCGTCAAGGAAGGCGCCGAGTTCGTCATCCCGACGATGGATTGATCGCGTTGCGCCCCGGCGGTTTCCGCCGGGGCGCAAATGCACGAAGCGCGGCCGGGCGGGGCGTACCCGCCTCGCCCGGCCAGATGGGCGCCGCGCGGGAACCAGCGCGGCGCGCGCGTGGAAAAGCGCCAGTTCAGGACGACAGGGGCTCCGCTTCAGGTTGGCGGAACTGGCCTCAATGACCCCGGCGCGTCAGCAACAGGTTTTGGGCAGGGAACGGGGAAGAGGGAACGGGGACGCATGAGCCAGAGCACGCCATTTTTCGCCCTCTCGGAAGATCACGTCGCCATCCGCGACATGGCCCGCGCCTTCGCCAGCGAGCAGATCGCGCCGCACGCCCTGGAGTGGGACGAGAAAAAACACTTCCCGGTCGCGCAGATGCGCGCCGCGGCCGCTTTGGGCATGGGCGGCGTCTATATCCGCGAGGACGTCGGCGGCTCCGGGCTGACCCGGCTTGATTCCGCGCTGATCTTCGAGGCGATGTCCACCGGCTGCCCGGCCGTCGCCGCCTTCATTTCCATCCACAACATGGCCTCGTGGATGATCGACACCTGGGGTTCGGAAAGCCAGCGCATGCAATGGCTGCCGAAGCTCACCACCATGGAATGGATGGCCAGCTACTGCCTCACCGAGGCGGGCGCCGGCTCCGACGCCGCCGCGCTGGCGACGAAGGCCGTGCGCGATGGCGACGACTACATCCTGAACGGCTCGAAGCAGTTCATCTCCGGCGCCGGCGACACCGACGTTTACGTGGTGATGGTCCGCACCGGCGGCGAGGGGGCCAAAGGCGTCTCCACCCTGGTGATTCCGAAGGATGCGCCCGGCCTGTCGTTCGGGGCCAATGAGCGCAAGATGGGCTGGAACGCCCAGCCGACCCGTCAGGTGATCTTCGACAACGCCCGCGTGCCCGTGGCCAACCGTCTTGGCCAGGAAGGCGACGGCTTCAAGATCGCCATGGCTGGCCTCGACGGCGGCCGCCTCAACATCGCTGCCTGTTCGCTTGGCGGCGCCCAGGCGGCGCTGGAGAAGTCGCTGGCCTACATGAACGAGCGCAAGGCCTTCGGCAAACGCCTCGACGAGTTCCAGGCCCTGCAGTTCCGCATCGCCGACATGGCCATCGAGCTTGAGGCCGCCCGCAGCTTCCTGTGGCGCGCCGCCGCCGCCCTCGACCGCAAGGAGCCGGAGGCAACGAAGTTGTGCGCCATGGCCAAGCGCTTCGTCACCGACGCCTGCTTCAACGTGGCCAATGAGGCGCTGCAACTGCACGGCGGCTACGGCTATCTGCACGAGTATGGCGTTGAAAAAATCGTCCGCGACCTGCGCGTGCACCAGATTCTCGAAGGCACCAACGAGATCATGCGGGTGATCGTCGCCCGCGCCCTGGTGGGCCGCTAGAGCATTTTCAAGAAAAGTGGCCCCCACTTTTCGTGAAGAGCAGTGCGCATCAAACCAGAACATTGGCCAGATCCGGTCCGGCATGAACGGACCGGAGCCTCTCCCCAGCTTCGGCCGCGCCGGCCCCATCTTCCTGGAGCATTCCCATGAGCACCATTGCTTTTATCGGTCTCGGCAACATGGGCGGGCCCATGGCCGCCAATCTGGTCAAGGCCGGCCACACCGTGCGCGGCGCCGATCTCTCGGAGGCCTCGCGTGAAGCCGCCGCCGCCCAGGGCGTCAGCGCCTCCGCCAACGCCGTCGAGATCGTTGCCGGCGCCGACGTGATCATCACCATGCTGCCCAACGGCAAGCTGGTGCTCAACGTCTGGGAGCAGGCGCTGCCGGTCGCGAAGAAGGGCGCGCTGTTCATCGATTCCTCCACCATCGACGTCGACAGCGCCCGCGCCGCCCACCGCATGGCTGAAGCAGCCGGCATGGCGGCCCTCGACGCGCCGGTGTCCGGCGGCGTTGGCGGCGCGGCGGCCGGCACGCTGACCTTCATGGTCGGCGGCGCCAAAGCGGCCTTCGACGCCGGCAAGCCGGTGCTCGACGTCATGGGCGGCAAGATCGTGCACTGCGGCGACGCCGGCGCCGGCCAGGCCGCCAAGATCTGCAACAACATGATCCTCGGCATCTCGATGATTGGCGTCTGCGAAGCCTTTGCCATGGGCGAGAAGCTGGGGCTGTCGCACCAGGCGCTGTTCGACGTGGCCTCCACATCCTCGGGCCAGTGCTGGTCGATCACCTCCTATTGCCCGGTGCCTGGCCCGGTGCCCACCTCGCCGTCGAACAATGGCTACAAGCCAGGCTTCGCCGTCGATCTGATGCTGAAGGACCTGAAACTGTCCCAGGACGCAGCCGCCACCAGCGGCGCCGCGACCCCGCTCGGCGCGGCGGCGGCGGCGATTTACGAGCGCTTCGCGGCGGCAGGTTTTGGTGGCTCAGATTTTTCGGGGATCATCAATTTCCTGCGCGACGGCAAGCACTGACGCCAGGCCGCGCTGCGGCATCATCAAGCCGGAAAGGCCCCGTCAGACGGGGCCTTTTTGTCGTTTGCGGGATTCCTGCTTGCGTTTTTATGCAACACGGCCGGAACATTTTTCCGGCTGGCTGAATCCTGATTTTTGCATATGTATATGATATTAAAGCAATTTTATTGCGGCTTGGGTGCTTTTCCTGCCCAGTCGCCGGGCGGCGTCCGCCATGATCCCGCCATGAAGGTGGCGCCGCCATCAAGACCACGCTATGCGAGACTGGTTTGCCAGTAGCGGAATCGGATGGTCATGCAGGGTTCAGGCTCTTCCAAACCGGCGGCGCGTCCCGTCCTTCAGGGAAGCGGCGGACCGGCGGGCGCGACAGCGGCGCGGCCGGCGCAGGCGCAAGCCCAGACGACAGGCCGGTTCGACCCCTCGGTCGACGCCGCCCAGTTGCTGCGTCGCGTGGGCTTTTTCACCCTGGTGTTCCTGCTGCCCATCGGCGCCGTCGTGTCGCGCCGCGCGGCGGTGATTCTGACGCCGATCGCCGTGGCGCTGCTGGTGCTGGCCAGCCTGATCGATCGCGCCCCCCGCAAGCCCCTGCGCGCTATCCGCGATGCCTTCATGACGCCGGGCGGCATCGCCGCGCTGGTGTTGCTGGGCTGGGCGATCGTTTCCATCAGCTGGACGCCGTTTCCTGAAACCGCCACTGACAAGGTCATCCAGATCGCCTGGATGACGCTGATTGGCGTCGCTGGCGTGGCCAGCCTGCCGGAGCGGGTGCGCACGGCCAACCTGCATCTCATTCCCGTCGGCGTCGCGATTGGCGCCCTGGGCGCCATGGCGCTGGGCGCGTTCCGGGCCCAGGACGTCAACGCCGAGTTGATGGACGCCGACCCGCTGGAGCGCGGCCTTGTCGTGCTGGCGGTGATGGTCTGGCCGGCGGTGGCGTGGCTGGTGTCGCGGCGCCGCATTCTCGGCGCCTGCGTGCTGCTTGGCGTTGTGGCGGTGGCCACCTGCGTCATGCCTGAGAACGCCGCTTTGCTGGCTGTCGCCGTTGGCGGCGTGTTGTACGCGATCACCCGCCTGACGGGCGATCGCGGCGTGCGGGTGATCGCGGTGCTGATGCCGGCGCTTCTGGCGCTGGCGCCGCTGTTTCCGCTGATCCTGCGGCCGTTCCTGAAGTTCTTTCACGGCCCGTTTTATCCCGGCGCGGTGGCGCTGCGCGCCTGGGCCGAGGAGACCGGCCGCGAGCCGTTGCGCATGATTACGGGCCACGGTCTCGACACCAGCATTCGCGCTCGCGTCGCTGGGTACCTGTCGCCGGATGCGCCGCGCACCCTGCCGTTCGAGATCTGGTACGAACTGGGCGTCGTCGGCGCCCTGGCGGCGGCCGTGGCCCTTGGCTACGCCATCTTTGCCTCGCGCCGTCACAACAACCCGGCCCTGACCTCCGGCATTGTTTCCTGCTTTGGCGCCGCCTTCACCATCGCCTGTTTTGGCACGGCCAACGCCCAGTCCTGGTGGCTGGCGACCCTGGTGGCGACCATCATCACCTTTGTGGCCATCCAGCGCGGTGAGTTCCGCAACGCCCGCCCGGCCGCGGGGCTGCGCAAGCCGGCCCCGGCCCCGGCCGACTGACGCCAGCTCGCCAGGCGGTCGTCGCCTCGCGAGGGGCAAGGGCTGCATTGCCTGCGGCTTGAAAAGCGAAGGCCCCGGACGTGCGTCCGGGGCCGTTTTGTTGCGCGGCCCGGTTTGGTTGCCTGGCGTCCGGCGTTACCCGCGTCGGGCGGCCCAGGGCGTGGGCTCCAGGGACGCTGCATGAGCGCTCCAGAGGCGTTCCGGGGCGGCGGCAGCCGGTGCACAGGGGAATGTGCGGTCGCAGGCGCTCAGGCCTCCCGCGGGCTCTCCAGCGCCTCCAGAAACAGCTGCAACGTGGCTTCGGCGAACAGGACCATGTTGCGCTCCCGCCCGGGTTCGCCGGTCTTGATGATGCGCGACAGGTTGACCGGGCCGACAACCGCCATACAGCTGTGTCCGGTTGAATCGCCATAGCTGTTGCCGGCCGGGCCGGCCGCGCCAGTTTCCGATACGCCCCAGGTCGCGCCAAGCCGCTCGCTGACAATGCCGGCCATGATCCGCGCATAGGGCTCGGTTGAGCTGCGGATGCCCGGCGGCAGGCGCTCTATGCCCATGAAGGCGCGGGCGGCGGGGCGGGCGTAGGTGACGCTGGCCCCGTAGAAGTAAGCCGATGCGCCGGGCACGGAGAGCAGCGCCGCCGCGACAAGGCCACCGGATGAGGATTCAGAAACGCCGACCGTTTCCTTGCGGGCGAACAGCCGTTCGGCGCAGGCGTGGGCGAGGCGGGTGAGGGAAGGGGGAATCAGCTCGGTCATGGCGCCAGCGTGCTGGGTTTTTCGCCGGCTGAACAGCGGCAAAACCCGGCCGGTGAAAATTGACGACAGGCCGGCCGCTAAAAAAAACCGGCCCTTCCGGACCGGCGTCCCCCTTTCGGGGCATTCCCTTGCGGGAGATGTTTGGCGGGAGATGTTTGGTGGAGCCAGGCGGAATCGAACCGCCGACCTCTTGAATGCCATTCAAGCGCTCTCCCAACTGAGCTATGACCCCACTCTTTCCGGCGGCCGTTTGGGGCGGACGCCGTGGATGAACGCGGTATAGTCAGACGCGGGCTGATACACAAGCGTCATATGGCAGGTGCGACGTTTTTTTCCCCGCCTGTTGATGACGTCGCGGACGCGGCCTGTTGCGCCAGCTTTTTCGGGCCTCGCCGGCGCAGGCCAGCCACGCGATCACGGGCGTATTTTCGCTTCGAAGGCATTCCGGCCGGCCAGACGGCCCCATCGGGCTGGAGCGCGCTCCAGGGGGGCGGCGGCGCGCCGGAGCAGGCGCTTCCAGGTCAAGCATTCCTTCGCCAGACGCTCTCTGGCCAAAACGCTCCCTCGCCAAAGGCTTCCTGGCCAAGCGCTCCCTCGCCAAACGCTCCCTTGCCCGTCATCCTCTGTCCCACCATCCTGGGGGGCTGGCTGCAGGAGCTGTCCAGACATAAAAAAACCGGCCCTTGCGGACCGGCGTCTCCCCTCACGGGGCATTCCCTTGCGGGAGATGTTCGGCGGGAGATGTTTGGTGGAGCCAGGCGGAATCGAACCGCCGACCTCTTGAATGCCATTCAAGCGCTCTCCCAACTGAGCTATGACCCCACTTTTTCCGGCGGCCGTTTGGGGCGGTCGCCGTGGATGGAGGCGGTATAGTCATATCGCCTCCGGAGCACAAGCGCTCAAACCGCTTTTGCTCAGATTTCCTCGTCGTCGTCGATGTCGCTGTCGATAAGTCCGGCGACGTCGTCGCTGTCTTCCTCTTCCTCAAGGAAGGTGTCTTCGTCATCGCTGTCGCCATCGACATCCACGTCAACGTCCACATCGATCTTGCCGCCCTCGTCGCTGTCAGCCTCTTCGAGGGACACGGTCGCGGGATCGGCGCTCTCGTCGTCGGCGTCATCCTCCACCGGGCGCGCGTTCTTTGCCTGCGGCTCGAACATCGAGCGCGGGAACGCCTCGCCGGTGTACGGCGACACGATGGGATCCTTGTTCAGATCATAGAACTTGCGGCCCGTGGTCGGACAGACCCGCTTCGTTCCGAGTTCCGGCTTTGCCACAGCAGACTCTCTTTCGGAAATTGCGAGCGTCCCCGTTAGTAAAGGCGCCCGGTGCTGTCAATCCACGGATTGCCCCGCTGGCTGGATGCGGCGCCGGGGCCACGCTTCGCCGGGGGGTGATGTGGGAGCTTCAACGCACCCGCGCAAGGCGGCGGGCGCTGATTCCCGGTGTGCGACGGTCAGGTTTTATCCTGACAAGATCCGCCGCGTTGTGCATCTGGAAAAATGCATCAGGGACATCCCCGGTCCGCGTCCCGCGCGGGACTTCCGCCCGCCAAGGACTTCCGCCCGCCAAGGACTGCCGCCCGGAAGGGGCGGCGGCGCGGCAAAGAGGCGGCGGCGCGCTCAGGAGCAGGCCGCGTCAGCGGCCGCTGCGCAGCCGGGTCCACAGCCGGGTGATGGCGCGCTGGCTGCGGTCGTCCGGCGTCGTGGTGGTGAACAGGCGGGCCATGGTGGCCGCGTCGGGATAGACGTTGGGGTCGTTCAGCAACGCCGGCTTCACCAGCGGCCGGGCGTCGCCATTGCCGCTGGCGTAGGAAATGAAATTGCTGTTCGCCGCCGCGACGTCAGGCCGCATCATGAAATTGATGAAGGCGTGCGCCTCGGCGGCGTGCGGCGCGTCAACGGGAATGGCGAAATTGTCGAACCACATCTGCGCGCCCTCTTTGGGAAGCACATAGACCACCTCGACGCCGTTCTTCGCCTCCTGGGCGCGGCGGCGCGCCTGCAGGATGTCGCCGGAATAGCCAAAGGCCATGCAGATGTCGCCGTTGGCCAGGGCGGCGATGTATTCGGATGAGTGCAGCTTGCGGATATCGCCGCGCACCTTGCCGAGGGCGTCCGCCGCCGCCTGCAGATCGGCCGGCGCCTTCGAATCCGGGTCTCGCCCCACATAGCGCAGGGCCGCGGGCAGCACGTCCTCGGCGGCGTCGAGAATCATGATCCCGCAGGCTTTCAGCTTGCCGGCCAGTTCCGGCTTCATCAGCAGGTCGAGGCTGTCCAGCTTCACGTCCGGCCCCAGCGCCTCGCGCGCCTTCGCGACGTTCACGCCGAGGCCTGTCGTGCCCCACATGTAGTTCACGGCGTGGCGGTTGCCCGGGTCATAGCTGGCGAGGCGCGCGGCGATTTCCGGCCAGGCGTGTTTCAGGTTGGGCAGGGCGGCCCGGTCCAGCTCCTTCAGCACCCCGGCGCGGATCAGCCGCTGCACGGTCGGCCCGGTGGGGACAACCACGTCATAGCCGGATTTTCCGGCCAGCAGCTTGCTCTCGATGATCTCGTTGTTGTCGTAGGTGTCATAGACAACGCGGATGCCGGTCTCGTCGGTGAATTTCTTCAGCATCGCCGGATCGATGTAGTCCGACCAGTTGTAGATGTTGACGACGCGTTCACCGGCGGCGCGCGCCGGCCCCGCGGTCCCGGCTACGGCGAGGGACAACGCGCCGATGGCGGCGGCGAACAGGTTGCGGCGACTGAAGGACGCAAGACGGGGCGGGCGCAGCCGGAGCATGGCGAATTCCTGGGACGTGGCAGTTCTTGAACGTGGGCGGAAGCCGGACATTCTCACCGATGCGCGGCGGCGTACAGCCCCCGGGAAGCGCTGGCGGCGCCTGATCTGCCGGCAGGCGCCGTTACAGGCGGCCGCCAAGCCGCGCCAGCAGCAGCGCCGTGACGCCCGCGCCGCAGGCCAGCAGCCCAAGCTGGGCCGGCAGCCCGTCCGCGAACAGCGCCAGCGCGGCGAGGCCGGCCAGCGCCACATTGGCGGCGGCGACGTGTGCGGCGACGCGCAGCGCCGTCCAGCCCCGGTCGGCGGCCTGCTGGTAGTAATGCTGGCGATGCGCCTCCCACACCCGCTCGCCGCGCGCCAGACGACGGCACAGGGTGATGGTGGCGTCGGCGCAATAATACATCGGCAACAGCAGGGCGGAGACCAGCGCGCCGCCCGAAGCCAGCAGAAACAGCAGCCACGCGACAATCAGGCCAATCGCCAGTGAACCGACGTCGCCGAGAAACAGGCGCGCCGGCGGCAGGTTGAACGGCGCAAACCCCACCATGCCGCCGGCCAGCGCCGCCGCGACCATGGCGAGCAGCGCCGCATGGGCGCCGCCGGCCCCGGCCAGGGCGCCAAACAGCGCCATGGCGAGCAGCATGGGCGTGACGCCGGCGACGGTCAGCCAGTCCAGCCCGTCCATGAAATTGGTGAGATTGACGAACCACAGGCCGGCGAAGACCTCGAAGGCCCGCTCCACGGCCAGCGGCAGGTCCGGCGTCAGGCGGGCGCCATCGCCCACGGCCCACAGGGCGAGCAAAATGGTGAGGGCCTGGCCCGCAAGCCGGGGCGCCACGGGCAATGGCCGGATGTCGTCGATGGCGCCAATCAGGCCGATCAGCGCCGCCGCCAGCGCCAGCAAGCCAGCGCTATCCCGGGAGGCCGGAGGCAGCCAGGCCATGGCCGCGGCCAGCGCCAGGGCGATGAAACAGCCGCCAAGCACGGCGACGCCGCCGCCTTGGGGCGTGGGTATGCGGTGGCTGGAGCGGGCGTTGGGGCGGGCCAGCGCGTAGCGTTGCAGCAGGGGCTGCAGAACGATCACCAGGACGCCGGCGGCGACGGCGGCGGCGAGCAGGGCGGCCAGAAGGGGAAGCAAGCCGGTTCTCCAGGAAGAAGGCGCGATGCGCTACAGCCTATAGCCGCAACCGGAAGGGGGAGAAAGCGGCGACGCGCCCAAGCGGCTGGCGCGCGGACAACGCGCCGTCAAACCGCCCGCAAATGGCCTGCAGCCGGCGCCGCGATCGCCCGCATGACGCCCTGGATGCTGCGGACGCTCTGGCTGTCATGCGCAACCTTGCGGGCATGGGCGCCGCCAGGGGGCGGGAGGTTTCCGGCGTAGCGTTTCAGGCGGGGCCTGATGCAGGCGGGCGCCTCAGTCGAATGTAACGGCAAGACCCTCGCGGGCCACGAACGAGCCGGGCAGCGCCAGTTGCAGTTCCTGCTCGATGCTGCGGTGGACGTCGTCGTCGCGGTCGGGATGCAGGTGGAACAGCGCCATCGCCTTGGCGCCGCCTTCGCGGCACAGGCGCACGCCCTCACGCCAGGTGGAGTGGCCCCAGCCAATGCAGCGGCAATACTCCTCCTCAAGGAACATGGAGTCGTAGATCACCAGATCAGCGCCGGCGACGAAGGCTTTCAGCTCGGGCGGCGGCCCGCTGGCGTCGTGCTCGATGTCGCTGATGTAGCAGACGGCGTGGCCGTTGTGATCGAAACGGTATCCCGTGGCGCCCGCGGGGTGGTTGAGCAGGCAGGTGCGGATCTGGCGGCCGGCGATATGCAGCGTCTCGCCGGCGCGGAAGCCGTGGTGCGCGAAGGTCGCCGGCAACATGTCCAGGGTAATGGGGAACAGCGGCGGCCGGTACATCTCGCCAAGCGCGGCGGCGGCGCTCGCCCCGTCGAGGTTGCCGCACCAGGTGTGAATGACGCTGTCGGTCCGCAGCGCCGGCTTGAAAAACGGCAGGCCGGAAACATGGTCGTGATGCAGATGGCTGAGCAGCAGATGAATATCGGTGGGAAAGCTGCCGGCGCATCCGACATCGCGGCACAGCGTCTGGCCCAGCTCAATGAGGCCGGCGCCGGCGTCAACGATGAAACGCTGCCCGTCGACGGTGATCTCAACGCAAGGCGTATTGCCGCCAAAATGGGCGAAGCGCTGACCGCAAACGGGGTGCGACCCGCGCACGCCCCAGAAGCGCACGGACAAACCATCGCCCGCATTTGTCGTTGTTACAGCAGCCATGATGTCAATTTATTGACGCGGCGCGCGGGTAAATGTGTGCTGGCGCACACGACGCTTCAGATCGCTCATGCCCAGATTGTTCATGCCAGGTTTTCTCCACTGTCCACTCCGGTCACGGCGCCGGCGCGCGCGAGGCCGCCCCGGGCAAACGGCACCGTGCGCATGCCTTCCGCCAGTTCTGCATCGCGCATGGTGATGAACAGGCTGCGTCCGTCAAGCCACGCGCGCAGACGGTTCAACAGCGCAACGGCCTGCGAGGGGGAGAGATTTTCGGTGACGCCGGCGGCGACCAGCATGTCGGGCTGGCGGGCGAGGCAGCGCGCCAGGTCCAGCTGGTTCTCGCGCCCGGCCATGGCGCGCATGTCATCGGGGCTGATGCGGGAGGTGAGGCCGGAGCTGATCACCAGATCATCCAGCCCCGTCTGCTTCAGGGTGGCGGCGATGACGCCCTGAATTTTCTCCTCGGCCCCGGCGATATTGTGGGCGACGCGGCCGAACAGCAGGTTGTCGGCGAGGCTGGCGGCCCGGCAGACCTGATCCGGATCGTAGAAGGCGACGGCGGACTCAAGGCCGCGCGGCAACAGCTCGCGGAACACGGCGCGCGCCTGCACGATGCGCTGCTTCAGGCTGTCGTCCAGCAGGCCGAGACGGTGCCGGGATTCCACGTAACGGAAAGCGAGGTTGACCAGCAGGTCGCGGTCGCGCGCCGCAACCGCGCCGCGTGGTCGCCGGTCGCCGGCGTGACGGTCGCGCAGTTCCTCGTAGGCGCCGCGCTCGCCATAGTGAAAGAACGAAAACTGGCGGAACAGGGGGTGCCCCTCCGGGACGCCCTCGAACATCTCCAGCATGCTGCTGGCGATGGCGAGGCCCATGCGCTCCAGCGGCCGGCCCAGATCCTCGGCGGCGAGCACCGCCCGGACGAACGGGTGGCTGGCGAGATTCGTCTCGCCGAACGTGTCGCCCACCGGCAGGCCGAACATCAGGTTTTCCGCCACCGTGGCGTGCATGTTGTAGGCGGCCGGATCGAAGCGGTCGACAAGGGTCGCCGCGTCGGCCCGTTCAAGCTCATCCCGCACGGCCCGTCGCGCCGCCACCACGCGGGCGCCGGTCTGCGGGTCGGCGCCATTCTCCACCGTTGCGGCGAGACCCAGCGCATACACCGCGTCATCGAGGCCGGCGACGCGGATGACCTCCTCCAGCGTCGCCCGGTCCGGCCCGTCCACCAGGCCGTGGCCATCGCCCCACTCCGCGCAGCCATATTGCAGGTTTTCAAGCACGGTTGCGGTCAGGACGATCGGCGCGCCGCCGGCATAGGCGATGTATTTGGGACGGGTCGGACCGGCGATGCTCTGCAACGGACGCTCGCCAATGCGGATGGAGCCGGCGGTGGCGTCGAAGGCGCCGCCGAGCAGGCCGGCGAAGACCTCCGCGCCGGAGCCCGGCTCACCCACCAGCGCGACATGCGCGGGCAGCGGCACGGTGAGCGAAACGCCCGAGACGCGCAGGCCGCTGGCCGGGTCGAACGCCGCCACGGCTTCCGCGGTCAGCGGCGCGGCCAGCGCCGCGCTGGTGATGGGTTGCGCCTCACGGGGGCGGCGCGCGGCCAGCGAGCCGTTGGCGCGGGCGATTTCGTCCAGCACGGCGCGGGCCCTGTCCCGCTCCCGCCGCCAGGCGACCAGAGCGTTGACGGGCCGCTGCAGCAACACCGAGGCGAACACCAGGGAGACCATGCCGCCAAGGGTCAGGCGCCCCTGCATGGTCCACCAGCAGCCCCAGGTGATCATCAGCAGCGGGCCGCACTCGCGCAGGAAGGCGCGGGCGGCGGAGGCGAGGGAGACCTTGCGGGCCAGCGGCCGCCAGAGGGCGTCGAGACGCGTCAGCAGGCTGCGGAAATAGCCTTCCTCGACATTGAAGGCGCCATGCAGCTGAATGGCGACGGCGCGGCTGGCGGCGCCGCGCGCCGCCCGGGTCATGGTCCGCTCGCGGCGGCGCGACTCTTCGGCGAGCAGCGCTTCGGAGCGGGCGACCCACAGAATGACAATGACGTTGGCGATGGTCAGCCCGAGCAGCATGGCGCCGGAATGCACGCCGATATGGACGCCGAACGCCAGCACGATGGCGAGCTGGCTCAGCGCCATGGTGGGCACGATGATGGCGTCGCCAAAAAACCAGGCGATCGCCGACAGGCCGCCGCCGGAAAGCTGGGCGACGTCATCGGCGTCGTCATGGGTCATGCCGCGCGAACCGGCGATGCGGCGGAACAGGCGCAGCCGCAGCAGACTGGCGAGGCGCCGCGCGATGACGCTGCGCAGCGCGGCCACCATGGAGATCAGCAGGCTGCGGATGGCCAGCAGGCCGAGAACCGCGATGCATCCGGCGAGGAAATAGGCGTTGCGCTCCAGCGCCAGCCCCTGGAACAGGCGCAACTCGCTCTGGAGGATTCGCTCGGGCATCGGAATGACGAGCGGAAGGAAGCTGGCGATGTTGCGGTCGCGGAAGGCCATGCCCAGCACCGCGTCGTCAACGAGAATCCGCGGCAGCTCAAGCAGCAGCCAGTTCACGGGCGCCATGGCCAGCAGCGCCACAAGGGCAACCACGTGCAGCAGGCGGCTGTTCTGCCAGACAAACCGGATCGGATTTCGTTCCATCGACCATCAAACTCCAGGGACATGGGTCCCACACGCGAAAGCCTCGGGAGCGAATGTCCGGGACGTAGCCCGGCCCTGGTTCGCCTTGCATGGTCTGCCCGGCATGTTGCCCGGCGGGTCTTCTCTTGCCAGCGGCGACATGCTCCGGCGGGCCGCGCGCGACCACACCGGAAAACGCATCCGACCAAAAAACCTGGCGCAACGCGCCGTTTCAGCTTGATCGAACTTTGCCCTGACGCCAACCCTGCGCTTATATCGGCGATCTCTGCAATGGCCCAGCGCCCGCCCGTTGTGGGCGGCCAACGGGGAACCGGGGCCAGGGACGGGGCGAGGCGGGGCATGGGAGGAACTGGAGCATGGACGCGCGGACGCGGGCGGATGACGCTGGCCTGGGTGAGTTCGATTACATCATCGTCGGCGCCGGGTCGGCCGGCTGCGTGCTGGCCAACCGGCTGTCGGCCGATCCGCGCAATCGCGTGCTGGTGCTGGAAGCGGGCGGGCGCGACAACTGGATCTGGTTCCACATTCCCGTCGGCTACCTGTTCGCCATTGGCAATCCGCGCTCCGACTGGATGTTCCGCACCGAGCCGCAGTCCGGGCTGAATGGCCGGGCGCTCAACTATCCGCGCGGCAAGGTGATTGGCGGCTCTTCGGCCATCAACGCCATGATCTACATGCGCGGCCAGGCGGCGGACTACGACGGCTGGCGCCAGCGCGGCCTCGCCGGATGGGGCTGGGAGGACGTGCTGCCCCACTTCCTGCGCATGCAGGATCACATGGCCCCCTCCAATGACCTGCAGCGGGCCGGCGGCGAGTGGCGAGTGGAATATCCGCGCGTGCGCTGGGAGGTGCTTGACGCGTTTCGCGATGCGGCGGAACAGGTCGGCATTCCGAAGGTCGATGACTTCAATCGCGGCGATAACGAAGGCTCATCCTATTTTCAGGTCAACCAGAAGCGCGGCCGGCGCTGGAGCGCGGCGCGCGGCTTCCTGAAGCCCGTTCTGGGGCGTCCCAACCTGCGCCTCGAAACCGGCGTGATGGTCGAGCGCGTCGTCATCGAGAATGGCCGCGCCGCCGGCGTGCAATGGCGCCGCGACGGCCGCAGCTTCGTCTCGTCGACCCGCGGCGAGGTGATCCTGTCCGCCGGCGCCGTTGGCTCGCCGCAACTGCTGGAGCTGTCGGGCATTGGCCAGGCCGGGCGGCTGGCGGATCTGGGCATCCCGGTCATCCGCGATCTGCCGGGCGTTGGCGAGAATTTGCAGGATCACCTGCAATTGCGCCCCACCTACAAGGTGTCGGGCGTGCGCACCCTCAACGCCGACTATCGCAGCTGGCTGCGCAAGGCCGAAATGGCCCTGAACTACGCCGTGCTGCGCTCCGGCCCGCTGACCATGGCTCCGTCGCAGCTGGGCATTTTCACCCGCTCGTCGCCGGAGCACGCCACGGCCAACATCCAGTTCCACGTGCAGCCGCTGTCGCTGGATTCATTCGGCCAGCCGCTGCACGCCTTCCCGGCGATCACCGCCAGCGTCGCCAATCTGCGGCCGGCCAGCGCCGGCTCGGTGCATGTGCGCTCGGCCAGCGCCGCCGACGCCCCGGCGATCGACCCGCGCTATCTCAGCGATCCGGCGGATGTGCGCGTCGCCATCGATTCCATCCGCCTGACCCGCCGCATCGTCCAGGCCCCGGCCATGGCCCGTTTCCAGCCGGAGGAATACATGCCCGGCGCCGATCTGATGAGCGACGAGGAGCTGGCCCGCGCCGCCGGCGATGTGGGCACGACGATTTTCCATCCGGTCGGCACGGCGAAAATGGGCGTCGATCATGACCCGATGGCGGTGCTGGACGGCGAGCTGCGGGTGCGCGGCATCGACGGTCTGCGCGTCATCGACGCCTCGGCCATGCCGGCGATCACCTCCGGCAACACCAATTCGCCAACCATGATGATCGCCGAGAAGGGCGCGGCGATGATTTTGGGCAAGTGAACCGGGCGGGACGGGGCGTGCGGCAGGGGCGTGAACGCGACAGGTCGTTGCCGCACGCGCGCCTCCGCTCCAGATCTCGCCCCAATGTCATGGCATTGGCGGCTTCAGGGGCTGATGCGCTCAGGGGAGGCGCATCATCGCCCTATCTTCTTCAGGCCGCATGTTTTTTCGCGAACAGGCGGCATCCAGCTGTTCGCATCATGCTTTGGCAATGCGCATGAGGTCCCGGAAGCGGAGTGATGAGCAGCATTTCCGACTCTGACCTGATCCTGCCGCCCGATGGGCGCCAGTCGCCGGCGGCGCTGGCGATCCAGCGCGGCGTGCGGCGGCATTTCGCCAGCCTCGGCGCCGTCACCTTGTGTGAACTCACCCTGGCCTCATGGCGGCGCGCCGACGTGATGGCGCTGTTGCCGGACGGCAGGCTGGCCATCGTTGAGGTCAAATCTTCGCTGGCGGATTTTCGCGCCGACGGCAAATGGCATGAGTACCGCGACTGGTGCGACAGCTTTTCTTTTGCCGTCGCGCCGGATTTTCCGCTGGAGGTGCTGCCGGAGGATGCTGGGCTCATCGTCGCCGATGCCTTTGGCGCCGAGATGCTGCGCGCCGCGCCGGCCCATCCGCTGGCCGCCGCCCGGCGCAAGGCGGTGACCCTGCGCTTCGCCCGCGCCGCCGCCGGCCGGCTGCACCGGCTGGCCGATCCCGACGGCGCCGCCGGACTGCTGGACTGACGCCGGCGGGCGAGACGGACGCCGGTTCGCCGCGTTATCGCCCTGGCCTGTTCCTGCGCTCCGGGATGCTCTGCCTGAGCGAATTCTGACCAGCCAGGCGCTGTCGTCTGGCCGGAGCGCGCTCCAGGCTCACTTCCTCCGGATGAGGTTGGGCACGTCCGTTCCCTTCGGGCCGTAGAGCCCGTAGGCGGCGGCGCAACCGGCGTCCCTGCCGCCCTGCTCAATCTCGCTCTGGTAGGCCTGCATCCTGGCTGCGATGTAATTCTTGTTGGCGGGGACGGAGATTTTCAGGCCGATTTTGTCGCTGAGCACGACGATGAGGGGCAAATTGGCCCTGAAGCCGGGGCAGACCTTTTCGGCCGCCAGCACGGCTGAGATGTGATCCATCGCATTTTGACGGTCATTGGCGGCGGCGCTGGCCGGGTCGGCAAGACTGGCCATCAAGAGACTGGCCATCAAGAGATTGACCATCAGGAGACTGGCCATGAAAAAGCTGTTCATGGCGCCGGTCGCCATGAGCGCCCCGCGCGATATTCTGGCTGTCATCGCCCCGTTCGCTCCCAAAACGCGCAGGAAGCCAGGCGCGGTTACCCGGTCGCCTGGATGGCGGCGGCCCGGAACGCCCCGGGGCCGGCGTGGCCCGCCGCGCTCAGCGCGGCGCGCGTTTGGCGAGGATGCGTTGCAGGGTGCGGCGGTGCATGTTGAGCCGCCGCGCCGTTTCCGAGACGTTCCGGCCACACAGTTCGTAGACGCGCTGGATGTGCTCCCAGCGCACCCGGTCGGCGGACATGGGGTTTTCCGGCGGGATGGCGCGCCCGTCCGGCAGCGCCATCAGCGCCGCATGCACCTCGTCCGCGTCCGCCGGTTTGGCGAGATAATCGAAGGCGCCGAGCTTCACGGCGGTGACCGCCGTGGCGATATTGCCGTAGCCGGTGAGAATGACGCCGCGCGCATCGGCGCGCCGCTCCTTCAGCTTGGTGATCACCTCAAGCCCGTTGCCGTCGCCAAGGCGCATGTCGATCACCGCATAGGCGGGTGCTTCCGCCTCGATGGCGGCAATGCCGTCAGCCACCGATTCCGCCGTGCGCACGGCGTAGCCCCGGCTTTCCATGGCGCGGGCGAGCCGCGTCAGGAACGGGCGGTCGTCATCGACGATCAGCAGGCTGCGCTCGCCTTCTGGCGCGGCTGGAAACGGGGCGGAAGACTCCATGATCATGCTCTCACCTGCGCGCCGGGCGCGCCGGCGGTTCCGCGTGGGACAGGCCAGGCGCGCTGTCCCCTCAATCATACATGCGCGACGGGCCCATTGCAGACCCTCGCCCGCAGACCTTTGTCCGCGCATGACCCGGCGGCCGCCGCGCTGATGTGCGTCCACTGACCTCTTTAGATCATTTTGTCAGCAAAGTGTACCAAATGGTCGCACGCCGCCGTTTGCGCCATTGACGTCACGTCAGGCGGCGGCGACGTCGCGCTCGAAAGCCTGGCGCGGCCAGCGGATGGCGACGACAGCGCCGGTCGCCGGCGCCGCCGCGTTGGAAGTGGTGATGACGGCCCCCGTCCGCTCGATCAGGCTCCTGGCGATGAACAGCCCGAGCCCCAGCCCGCTGGCCGGTTCGTCGGCATGGCGCTGCCCGGGGCCGCGCGTGGTGACGTAAGGTTCGCCAATGCGCAGCAGCACGTCGGGCGCGAAGCCGGGGCCATCGTCCCGCACCACGATCTCGACGAACTGGTCGTTCCAGCGCTCTTCGATGGCGACGGCTTCGCGGGCAAAATCGACGGCGTTGTCGACAATATTGCCCAGCCCATAAATCACCCCGGGGTTGCGCCGGCAAACCGGCTGCGGGTCGGCGCCGTCGCGCGTGACGGTGATGGGCACGCCGAAGGGGCGCTGCGGGCCGGCGACCTCCTCGACGAGGTGGCTGAGGCTCAGTTGTTCCATCGGGCCGGCGTCGCCCTCGGCGCCCAGCGAGGTCAGCTTGCCGAGAATGCCCCGGCAGCGCTCCACCTGCTCGCGCAGCAGGGCGATGTCCTCGGCCAGCGGGCTGCCCTGGGTCGCCTCCCGCGCCATTTCCTTGGTGACCAGGGTAATGGTGGCGAGCGGCGTGCCCAGTTCGTGGGCCGCGGCTGCGGCAAGGCCGTCGAGCTGGGTCAGATGCTGCTCGCGGGCCAGCACGAATTCGGTGGCGGACAGCGCCTGGGCCAGCGACCGCGCCTCGTCGGCGACGCGCCAGGCGTAGATGGCGGTGAAGGCGATGCCGAGGGTGATCGCGGTCCAGATGCCGATGATATAGACGAACGGCAGCTCCAGCGTTTCGCCCGGCGTCCAGGGCAGCGGCCGGCGCCAGAAAATCAGCGCCGTGGCGTAGAGCGCCGAGAGCGCGCCGAGGGCCATGGTGACGCGCGGCGGCAGCGAGGTGGCCGAAATCAGCACCGGCGCGAGAAACAGGATGGCGAAGGGGTTCTGCAGGCCGCCAGTGAGATACAGCAGCCCGGCGAGCTGGGTCAGGTCATACGCCAGCAGGCCGGTGGCGGGCCACAGGCTGAGCCGGTGGCTCATGGGATAGCGGATGCGCAGGGCGATGTTCAGCCACGCCGATACGGCGATGAGCAGGAAACACAGGCCGAACGGCAGCGAAAAGCCGAGGCCGAAATGCACGCCGGCCACCGCGACGCTCTGGCCGATGACGGCAAGCCAGCGCAGGCGCACAAGGGTGTCGAGGCGAAGGCGGCCCGGAGAGGCGGTGGTCGACAGGGCGTCTTCGGACAGCATGTGGCCTTCCGGGTTGGCTGCGGCGTCGCGGAGCAGGGCATCCCCGGTTGCGGATGGCGCCCACGTCTGCGTCAATATGGCCGATCCGCGCTTGCCGGGAAATGGTCATGGTTGACGTCGGGCGCCGGGCCGCCAGAATCGTGGCGCCAGAATCATGGCGTCCCGAATTGGTCGCGACTGCAATTATTGCGCTTTTCATCAGATCACAGATATGTGATAGTTGGACTTGCCTAATTGTTGAAACGATATAAATGGCAGTTGATGCTGATGCGACTGTTTCGAAGAAGCATTTCTGAAGCTGATACCGTTTCGGTTCGTTCGGGCGAAGAAGTTTTCGCGGTGATTCTTCGTCGCCGTCACGATGCCCGGCGTTTTACCTTGCGTGTCTCCCAGGTTACTGGCGAAGCGACCTTGACAATGCCCCAGCGTGGCGATGTGCGGGCGGCTGTCCGCTTTGCCGAGGCGCATGGGGACTGGATCGCCGCGCGGCTTCGCCGGGTGCCCAGGCGCATTGAGTTCAGGCCCGGCGCCATCGCGCTGGTGCGGGGCGCGCGCCTTCCGATCGTCTGGCAGGCCAGCGCCCGGGCCGTTCCGGTGATCGCGCCGCATCCCGATGGCGGGATGATGATTCTGACCGGCGGTGATCCGCGACATGTGCCGCGCCGGGTGCAGGAGTTCCTGCGCCGGGAGGCGGCGCGGGATTTGGAGCGGGCGGTGGAGCGGCATTCCAGGACGCTCGGCGTCCGGGCGCGCAGCATTACCCTGCGTGACCAGCGCACCCGCTGGGGGTCCTGCACCGCCGCCGGCCGGCTCAATTTCTCATGGCGGCTGATCATGGCGCCGCCCGAGGTGCTTGATTATCTCGCCGCCCATGAAGTGTGCCATCTGCGCGAGATGAACCATTCCGAGCGCTTCTGGGCGCTGGTTTACAGCCTGTGTCCGGGCACGGATGACGCGGAGGCCTGGCTCAAGGCCAACGGCGCAGGCCTGCACCGCTATGGCGTGGGCGGCGATGGGGCTGATGGGGACGGCGATGGCAATGCCGGACAGCCCGCAGGCAAGGCGGTCTGAGTGGCTGCCTCGGGCTGTCCTGATGCGGAGCGGCGTCTGTTGCTGACGACGCCCTGGAGCACCGACGCCCTGGAGCGCCGCCCCCAGGAGCGCGCTCCGGTAAGGATGGACCGGAAAGCGCGCCAGTTTTCCCTGTTTTGAGCGAATGCTGATCGCCCGGACGAAACCGTCTGGTCGGAAAGCGTCCTAGCCTCCGAACAACCGCTCAAAGAAGTTCGGCTCCCGGCGCTGCGGCTGCGGTTGCGGCGTCTGGCCGCCTTCGCCCTGCTGCTGGGCGCTTGCCCAGCCAGCGGCCGGGGCCGGGGCCGGCGTCCAGGGAATCCCTGGCAGCGGGCCAGGCTTGAGGTTGCGCGAGGCCACCAGCATCACCCGGTTCCAGACATCGAGCGGCAGCGAACCGCCGGTTACCTTTTTCATGGAGCTGTTGTCGTCGTTGCCGATCCAGACGCCAGTGACGAGCTGGTTGGTGAAGCCCACGAACCAGGCGTCGCGGAAGTCCTGCGTGGTGCCGGTCTTGGCGCCGATCTCCCAGCCCGGCAGCTTCGCCTTGCTGGCCGTGCCGCTGGTCGCCACCTGGCGCAGCATGGCGTTGATCATGCCCTCGTTCTTCGGCGTGATCACCGGACCAAGGCTGTTCGGCATGCGACTGTACAGCGATTTGCCGTCGGTGCTCTTCACGGACTCGATCACATAGGGGATGACGCCGATGCCGCCGTTGGCGAAGGCGGCGAAGGCGGCGGTCAGCTCGATCGGCGTCACTTCCGAGGTGCCAAGCGCGATCGAGGCGTTGGATTGCAGCGGCGAGGTGATGCCCAGACGCTGGGCCGTGCGCACCACGGCCTTGGGCCCCAGTTCCAGCGTCAGCTTCACCGGAATGGTGTTGATGGAGTGGGCCATGGCCGTCAGCAGGGTCATCGGGCCCGAGTAGCGCCGGGAATAGTTGGATGGCGACCAGCCGCCAGACGAGACGGGGCCATCCTCACGCACCGCATCCGGGGTGATCCCGTGCTCGATGGCGGTGAGATAGACAAAGGGCTTGAAGGCCGAGCCGGGCTGACGGCGAGCGTTGGTGGCTCGGTTGAACTGGCTCTCGGCATAGCTGCGCCCGCCCACCAGCGCCTTGAGGGCGCCGTCGGCGGCGAGGGTGACGACGGCTCCCTGTTGGGCTCCGAGTTTCGCGCCCTTCTTGCCCAGCTCGTCGTTGAGGGCCGCCTCGGCCGACATCTGCAGCGGCATGTCGATGGTGGTGCGGACCTGCACGTCCTGCTCGATCTTGCCGACGAAATCGTCCAGCACGTCCATCACGAAGTCGGCGGCGTAGTTGGCGGAGCGGGTTCCGCCGGGCTTCACCGTCGTCGCCGGCGTCATGATCGCGCCCTTGGCCTGCTGCTCGGTGATGAACTTCTCGTTGGCCATGGCGGTGAGCACGAGCTGCGCCCGCGCCTGGGCGCCTTCGGGGTTGCGCGTCGGCGCCAGCCGGGCCGGCGCCTGAACAAGGCCGGCGAGCATCGCCGCCTCGGCGACGGTGACGTCTTTGGCGTCCTTGCCGAAATAGCGGTGCGCGGCGGCCTCGACGCCATAGGCGCCCGCGCCGAAATACACCCGGTTAAGATACAGTTCGAGAATCTGTTCCTTGCTGAACTTGCGCTCCAGCCACACGGACAGGATCAGCTCCTGGATCTTGCGCGATATGGTCCGTTCCTGGGTGAGGAACAGGTTCTTGGCCAGCTGCTGGGTCAGGGTCGAACCGCCCTGGGAGACGCCGCCGGCGGACACGTTGCGCAGCATGGCGCGCGCCACGCCGGCCGGATCGACGCCAAAGTGGTCATAGAAACGCCGGTCCTCGATCGCTACGAAGGCCTTTGGCAGATACGCTGGCAGCTCTTTCAGCTTCACTTCACGGCCGCCCATGTCGCCCTTGTTGGCGATCAGCGAGCCGTCCGCCGCCAGGATGGCGACGTTGGGCGCGCGCTTGGGCACGGTGAGCTGGTCCATCGGCGGCAGCAGCGAGAAATGATAGCCGATGACCCCGGCGACGCCGAGCATGGCCACGATCGCCAGGCTGAAGCCCAGCCGGAACAGATGGCCGATGAACGACCGCCTGCGCCGGATCCGCGGCGCGGCCTTGCCGCGTGGCGCTCTGGCCTTCTGTCCTTTTTTTGGTCCGCTTATGGCCACGCTCTTCCCTGCTTCCAAGCCTGCTTCCAAGTCGCCAGTCATCCGCGCCGCCGCCTCCGGGGCGGGCTCTGGCGCGGGCGGCCGCGGGGTTGGGCTGGCGGCCCCATCGTCAAACGAAGGCTCGCGCCGGCTGTGGGGCCGGGAAGCCTGGGCGCCGCCGCCATCGCCGTCGCCACCCCGGCGCCAGCTGTCGGATGCGTCAATATGGATCTCGCTGCCCACAGCGTCCTGGCGCGTCGTCGCCGCACGGTCGGCCGGCGCCCCGGCATGTTGATCAGGCTGTTGGCCGAAACGGGGTTCCCGCCTGTTGTTCGGGCCGTCAGAAAACGTCATGGCGCCATTGGATCCAGAAGCGACAGGAATATCGTGAGGCGCAACCATGACGAACATGGGGCGCTGATCCCGCAACGGGATTCCTGTTGCTGTATTGAGATGGTAAATGTGGCGGTTTAAGGGGGTCTTAAGCCTGGCGGGTCGGGCCGCGCCTTTTCAGATCCCTGGACTTCGTGGCTGGAATGCGCCGTCCGCCCGTGTTGCGCGGGTGTTTCCGGGCTCCGGTTGCGGGCGGGCTTCATTGCCTGGGCGCTTCCGGCGGGCGGGAGAGGGCGCTCAGGGCGGAAGTGCTTCCGCATCGCTTATTGCTGAACAGGTTCTGACCCGCGCGGATGATCCGGAATGCTTCACGTAACTGACAGGATCATCATTGACGCCGACGAACTGGGCGAGCGGTTCATCCTCGCGGGCGGCGCCGGCGGCCAGAACGTCAACAAGGTGGCGACGGCGGTGGAGCTGCGCTTCGACGCGCGCAACTCCCCGGCGTTGCGGCCCGCCGTGGTGGAGCGGCTGTTGCAGATCGCCAGTCATCTGGCCACCCGGGATGGGGTGATCGTCATCAAGGCGAACCGTTTTCGCACCCAGGAGCGCAACCGCGCCGACGCCCGCGAACGGCTGGCGACCATGATCCGCGCCGCCGCCGAGCCGCCGCCGCCGCCACGCCGGCCAACCCGTCCCACGCGCGCCTCGCAGCATCGGCGGCTCGACGCCAAAACCCGCCGCGCCGGGGTCAAAAGCGGTCGCGCCCGGCCCTCGCATGATGACTGAAGCCTCACGCGCAATGCCTGTCCCCGCGCCGTTCGCGCATGCGGATCGCTCATGACCGCGGATTTCGCCATGCAACCAGCGGTGGCCGGGGTGATTCATCATGCCGTTGATGGACTACCAGGGGCGCGTGTCTGTCCGTAGTTTTGAGGTCCGGTTTTCCTCAGGGGGCTGTTTCGCCCGGCGAAAAATTCCGGGCGGATCGGGCAGGGCGGCTGCCTTGCATGTACGGAAACCAGGGGCGAAGCCGGCCCATCCGGCCGGGCCGCTGCAGAGCAACAAGAAACGACGGGAAACTGACAGCCGATGGACCTCCAGCAGCACGAACCGCTCCTGACCTTCCCCTTTTTGCAGCCTCCGGCGCCGGGGCAGACGGTGGAGGTCGCGCCTGGCCTGCTCTGGGCGCGGTTCGAGCTGCCGTTCAGTCTGAATCACGTCAATGTCTATTTTATCGCGGATGGCGATGGCTGGGCCGCATTCGACTGCGGCATCGCCAGTGACAGCACCCGCGAGCAATGGCAGGCGTTGCTGGACGGGCCGCTGGCCGGCCAGCGGCTGACCCGGCTGATCATCTCGCATCACCATCCCGATCACATCGGCCTCGCCGGCTGGCTGTGCGAGCGCTACAACCTGAAGCTGCTGATGAGCCAGGCGGAATATCTGGAGGGGCACTACATTGCGCTCAATCCGGACCAGATGGCCGAGGGGCCGTTCCGCCAGTTCTACGTCGATCATGGCCTGAGCCCCGAGGCCGTCGAGATCGTGCTGCGTCAGGGCCATGGCTACCTGCGCATGGTCACGCCGCTGCCCCACACCTTCCGCCGGCTGGTGCATGGCGAGCGTCTGCGCATCGGCGAGCGGGAGTTCGAGATTTACACCGGCGGCGGCCATTCGTCCGAGCAGGTGATGCTGTATTGCCGCGCCGAGAACCTGTTCGTTGGCGCCGATCAGGTGCTGGCCAAGATTTCGCCGAACGTCAGCGTCTGGGCGATGGAGCCGGAAGGCGATCCGCTCGGTCTCTACCGTCGTTCGCTGCGCGAACTGCAGACCCAGATCGATGCCGACGCTCTTGTGCTGCCCGGACACAATCTGCCGTTCCGTGGTCTGCACCTGCGCCTGCAAGCGCTGGAGGAGCATCACGCCCACCGTTGCGCCCAGCTTGTCGACGCCTGCCGGGCGCGGCCTCATTCGGCGTCGGATCTGGTGCCGGTGATGTTCCCGCGTGAGCTTGATCCGCATCAGCTCAGCTTCGCCTTCAGCGAGGTGCTGGCGCACGTGAACTATCTGGTGGACCGCGACCAGTTGCGCTGGACGCCGGCCAGCGAGGGCGGCCGCCGCCTGGTCGCCGCCTGATCTGCGGGCGCGGGCGGACCTGGCGTCCGCCGGCGCCGCGGCGTTGCTCCGCGTCACAAGCGCGCCGGGCTGGCAAGCGCGCCGGCTTGGCAGGCATGTCGGGCTGGCGGGCATGTATGAAGGCAAAACCCGGTCTGGCGACCGGGTTTTGCCTTCTGGCGTTTTTGGGGGGCTGCAGGCGCCAGCCGCGCGGGGACTTCGTGGTTTGCCCCGGCGTCGGGCCGGATTCCGAGGGGCATTTTCGGGCGCGTTGAGCCGCCGCTCGCCGGGCGATCGTTCTGAACCAGGGGGAAGGGCGTTCCGGCGAGCCACGGTTTACCGGACATGCGCCGGCATGCTGGCGCGGCGACCTGCTGGCGATGGTTTCAGGTGACCGGGATCATCAGCACGCGCTCGCTCTCGCTGATGCGCTCGTAGCGGGCCCCGATGTCGCGGGCCATCTTGTGCACGATGGTTGTGGCCATGGTGCTGAGATAATGGGTCCGGTTGTCGCGAACCAGCATGCCGTCGGTGATCTGCAGCCGGATGGCGGCGTCCTCGCCGGCGTTCTGGACGACGATGCGGATGGCGCCGCCGTCGGGAATGGACAGCGCCAGCTCCCACAACAGCTCCGCCACCATGATGTAGGCGTGCACCTGGTGCTCGTGCAGCGGCCTGAAGGCCCATGGCGAAACCATGTCAAGGCTGATGCGGCCTGAGCTGGCGTCGGCGAGGGTCATCCGGCTGACGCGCTCCAGCAGGTCCGGGGCGCGCTCCTCGTCGAACGGCAGCCGGCCGATGATGGAGTGGATGCTGCGCATGGCCGTCCGGCGCTCCTCAATGCCAGGCGCCGCGAGAATATGGGCGGGGGCCGCGCCGCGCCGGTAAAGACGCAGCGAGCGGCCGGTCGCCGACACGTTCTTCTGGATCCAGGAATTGAGCGCGTGCAGGGCGATGGTGACGGTCGGCCGGGACTGGCCCGTCTGGTAGTCGCTGACCGCTGCGCCAGGCGTGGAAAAGTGCATGCCGTTCTGATCGGGCGCTGGGTCGCCGCGATCTTCATACAACAGCAGGATCGCGCCGACGCCGACGATGAACAGGCCCAGCATGAAATAGCCCTGCACCGTGTGGCCGAGGGTGAAATTCCACGGGGGCGTGAAAATCAGCGAGGCGCAGACCAGCGAGCCGACGATGGCGACGAACACGCCGGACCAGCGGCCGGCCAGATGGCGCGCCAGGGCCGTCGCCGGAAAATAGGCCATGACGGGCGCGCCGATCAGTGACGTCGCCAGGTAAAGCTGCGGGAGCGTCGGGATAATGGCCAGCGCCGCCGCGACCAGAAACTGTCCGACCGGCGAGGTTACCCGGTTACGATATCGGGCCACCGGATTCATGAATGCAGGCTCGCCGCCGGAGTTGCGACCCATCCCGGCGCCGCAACCGCTATCCGCCGGCGCGCTGATGCCCCAGCGGCGACGGTTCGCGATGTCCATGCAGGCAAGAGAAAGGGTCGCATTCGTGCTCCACCGTGGCGACGCCGCCATGGACTCAACCTGAACCGCATATTCCTGGCGTCGTCGGGCCGTCGCCGCAGGGCGGCCGCCGGCTGGTCCCGTCTTCGCTTCAACCTCAGGGCGGGCCATGCCAACTGGCCGGCCGCCTGCAAAAGATCCTCAGCCATTGCCGCACGCTGACGGCGCCGGCCTCCACGATGCGCCGCCGATCCGGCGGACGCGCCACATTCGTCTGCTCTCCCCCAATTGTGTGACCACAGCGTCAAATTGGACGCGCGGCGACCCGTTTGGGGTGAATTCCCGATTTTACTGTTACGCTTGCGACCCTATTGGGCAACTTGGCAAGCCCCTCGCGGGGCTGTGAAGGCGCCCGAAGGTCAATTCATTGTGAACAGCGCGAACTTGACCTTAAGCGTACCCGGATCGGCTGGCCAGGCTATTTTTTTTCCCGCCGGGACGCGACGGTCTGCATCCCGTCCACGTGCACCCTGGTCGCCTGCAGCATCGACATGCCCAGGGTGGTGCGCACATGGATGCGCCACGGAGCGTAGATGCCCGTATCGCCGACCGGAATCAGCGTAACGCCCATGTCGGTGTTTTCCACCATGAACTTCGTCATCGAGCGCAGGGGGCGATGTCCGGAGACCGGCGCGTAGCGGGCGGTGCAGGTGACGGCGGGGCCAGAATAGCCGCCCTGGTTCACCGTTGTGGTCCCCTTGTAACGCAACACCACGTCGAAGCGCGTCGCCCCGTCGAAAACCGGAATGGTGCGGTTGCAGGCATCGGCGAGGCTTTTGCCCGCCGCCGGCATCAGCAGGGCGCTGAGGGGATCGGTGACCGACTGGCGATGGCTTGCCGTGACGGGAATGCGGTCGGGCCGCTCCCAGTCTTCCAGCGGCGGCCTGATTTCGATGGCGTTGACGGCGCCGCCGGCAAACGACATGCGCAGGGTGCGCTTGTCGCTGGCGGTGGACGCCACTACGGCGAGCGAGGCGGGAATGGCGCGGTCGCCGCTGATCACGCCCGTGGCCCGGGCGCCGCCCTTGCCGCTGACCAGAACGCCGGCAAGGCCGGTCAGTTTGGCGTGCATGTCCAGGGCGTAGGCGCCGCTGTTGTCCACTTTCGCCGTCAGATTTGCCGCGCCAATACTGACGCCAGCCAAAGTGATGGCGTAGCTGGCGGCGAAGGCGCCGCCGCGTTGCGCCGGCTGTGCGACAGCGGGGGCGCTTTGCCACAGGCCGCCGGTGACGCTGCAGCCTGCCAGGCCGGCCACAAGAGCACCGCGCATGGCGGAGGAAAATTGTTTGCGCATCAGGGTCAAGCCATCGGTTGGGCGTCCGTGCGTCCAGACGTTGCTGACGACAGTTACGGGAAGCCGTTCCAGGATCGGCCCTTATGGTGAACAAAGCGTATCTTTTTGTGGCTCCGCCAGCAGGCGATCCATCCTGGGGTGGCCGTTTGGCGCCTGCGCCGGTTCGATCCCCCGGTCCTGCCGGGCTTGCCGGCCCTGCGCACATTCGCGTGACCGCCTGCCCTGGATGGTTTCACGGCGCCAGGAATGCAGCGCGCGCAGTTCAGCCATGCAAAATCCCGGCGCGCCGCGCAATTGATTGAAAACATGCGCGGTATCTGCGCATCCCTTTCAATCCGCTGAACCCGGACGAGATGAAGGCAGGAGCCGATCGTGAGCGTGACCACCGACAATGCCGGCCAGGCCGCCGAGCGCACCACTTTTCAGGTGCTCGGCGCCATCAGCCTGTCGCATCTGCTCAACGATCTGATCCAGTCGGTTCTTCCGGCCATCTATCCGGTGCTCAAAAAGGAATTTCATCTCGATTTCGCACAGATCGGGATGATCACCCTGTGCTTCTACGCCGTTTCATCGCTGATCCAGCCGCTGGTCGGCATTTACACGGACAAGAAGCCCAGCCCGTTTTCGCTGGCCATCGGCATGGGCTCCAGCCTGATTGGCCTGCTGCTGCTGTCGGTGGCGTGGAGCTATCTGGTGCTGCTGCTGGCGGCCATGCTGGTTGGCCTCGGCTCGGCGGTGTTTCATCCGGAAGCCTCGCGGGTTGCGCGCATGGCGTCCGGCGGCCGGCATGGCCTGGCCCAGTCGATGTTCCAGGTGGGCGGCAACGCCGGCACCGCCATGGGGCCGCTGCTGGCGGCGGCCATCGTCGTGCCGCAGGGGCAGCACAGCGTCGCCTGGTTCTCGCTGGTGGCCCTGCTGGCGATCATGGTGCTGTACATGGTGGGGCGCTGGTATCGCGATCACGTCGCCCGCACCCGCGCCAGCGGCGTGCAGCCATCCCGCCAGAGCCCGGTGTCGCGCCAGCAACTCACCACCGCGCTGGTGGTGCTCGGCGTGCTGATCTTCTCGAAGTTCTTCTACACCGCCTCGATCAGCACCTATTACACCTTCTTCCTGATCGACCGGTTCCACCTGTCGGTGCAGCAGGCGCAGCTTTACCTGTTCCTGTATCTGGCGGCGGTGGCGGCGGGCACCATTGCGGGCGGTCCGCTGGGCGACCGCTTCGGCCGCAAGCCGGTGATCTGGTTCTCGATCCTCGGCGCCGCGCCGTTCACCCTGATGCTGCCGTGGGCGAGCCTGGCCTGGACGCCGGTGTTGACCATGATCATCGGCTTCATCATCGCCTCGGCGTTCCCGGCGATCGTCGTTTATGCGCAGGAGCTGATGCCTGGCCGCGTCGGCATGATCTCGGGCATGTTCTTCGGCTTTGCCTTCGGCATGGGCGGCCTGGGCGCGGCGCTGCTCGGCGTTGTCGCCGACCACACCAGCATCGGCACGGTCTACCAGATCTGCGCCTTCCTCCCCCTGGCCGGCCTGCTGGTCTGGTTTCTGCCGAAAACCGGCGGCAAAAAGCCAGCCCTGGCCCACTGAGGCGCGCCGCCAGCTGCCGCGGCCTCATGCCCAATGCGTCATGCCCGCAACGCGTCGCGGGCCTCCACATCTTCCAGCGTGAAACCGGACAGTGTGGTTTGCAGGGAGGTGGTTTGGAGAAGGCGCCACTGCGTGGACTGCCGGCACACATCCGGCCATGACGCGTGGAAGGTGAAGGCGCCCGCGCGTCGCCCGCGAAAGCGCCTCAGCGCCCGGCGGAAAAGCTGAAGCCGGCTGGCGCGAGCGGATTGTCGATGAGGGCGGTCCGGTCCGGCGCGTCCACCGCCGGCCTGTCGGTGAAGGCGCCCCACATCCGCTGCAGGAAGTCGGCGCTCATGCCGCGCACGATGAAGACGATGCGGGTGCGATGGTCGGCGTCTGGCCATGCCGGCAGGGTCTGCGGCGGGTGGAAGACATGCTGCACGCCATGGATGACCACGGGCTGGTCAGGGTGCTCGGCCAGTTTCACCAGCCCTTTCACCCGCAGCAGGTCCGGGCCATGGGCCGAGCGCAGCAGATCGGTGAACATCTCGAACGTGGCCCGCGGAATCGCCCGCTCCTCCACCAGCGCCACGGTGCGGATGTCGGCGCCATGGCGGCTGACGTCGTGGGCATGGCGCGAATGGCCGTGATCGCCATGTTCATGCCCATGCCCATGCTCATGCCCATGATCGTGGCCGCAGCCCGCATGGCAGGGGCCGTCGTGGTCATGGCGATGCGCGTGTCCATCGTCGCTGGCGTCCAGCCACGCCCGGACGTCGGCGATCTTGCCGTCGACGCCGAAGGGGCCGAGCCCGGCAATCAGGGCGCCGTCGACGCCCTCCGTCTGTACGTCGATCACCCGCGCCGTCGGGTTGAGCGCCTCCAGCTCCCGGCGCAGGGCGGCGATGGTTGGGGCGTCGGCGATGTCGGTCTTGGTCAGCAGCAGCCGGTCGGCAACCGCCGCCTGCTTCACCGCTTCCGCATGGGCGTCCAGCGTCGCCGCGCCGTTCACGGCGTCAACCAGCGTCACCACGCCGGCGAGGGCGTAGCGCATTTGCAGATAGGGATGGCGCAGCACCGCCTGCAAAACCGGCGCCGGGTCGGCGAGGCCGGTGGTTTCGATCACCACCCGGCGGAACGGCGCGATGTGGCCGTTGTCGCGCTTGCGCAGCAGGTCTTCCAGCGTCGCCACCAGGTCGCCGCGCACCGTGCAGCACAGGCAGCCCGCAGACAGCGTTACCAGACCTTCGTCGGCGGCTTCCACGAACAGGTGATCGAGGCCCACGTCGCCGAATTCATTGATGATGACGACGGTGTCGGCCAGCGCCGGGTCCTGCAACAGCCGGTTGAGCAGGGTGGTCTTGCCGGCCCCGAGGAAGCCGGTGATGACAATGAGCGGCAGGGGCGTTGGCGGGCCTGCCGGCCTTGCGGCGTCAGCTGTCATTGTCGGACGCCTTCTTTGTTTTTCCGGCGGACGTTTTGCTGGAAGTCTTCTTGTCCTGTTGCTTCCTGTCCTGAGCTTTTTTTCCGGCTTCAGCCTTGCCCGGCTTCTGCTTCGCTCCCGCCTGCTGTTTGCCGGCGTTTTTGTGAGCGACCGGTCGTTTCACCTTCTGCAGGGCTTTCGCGCCGGGGGAGGTTTCCTCCTCGGCCGCATAGGCGCTGGCCGTTTCGCCCTTCTGCGCCGGGCCCCTGCGCGCGGCAACGGCGGTGGCGGGGGCGCCTGGATATCGGCCGACATAAACTGGAATGGCGGCCAGCGCGGCGCGCGGCGGCAGGGTGCGGCCGGCGACCGGCGTCTCCCAATCGCTCGCGCCGCCCTTGAAGAGCGCAAGCAGCGGGCTGCCGCTCTGCGGCGCGTTCTCGGCTTCTTCCTCGCCACGGGCGCCGCGACCGGCGCCGCAGATGGAATCGCGCATGTCAGGCGGTGAAGCGCTGGTGGGCAGGGGCAGGGTGTCGAGGGTGCCGGGGCCGCCCCAGCCGCTGTCGGCGAAGCCCCTGTCGAACAGCGATGCCGCGATCAGCGTGCGTTCGGCGCCCGAGTGAGCTCCCAGCACGACAACAAGGAGGCGGCGGCTGCCGCGCTGCGCCGTGGCCACGACGTTGAAGCCGGAGGCGCAAATGAAGCCGGTCTTCATGCCGGTGACGCCCGGATAGCGGCCGACCAGGCCGTTGGTGTTCTTGTAAATCCGCTTGCCCAGTTGCAGGGCCTCAATGTTGAAGTATTGGGCGTATTCGGGAAACTGGCGCAGCATCGTGCGGGCCAGCACGGCCAGATCGCGGGCGCTGGTCCGGTTGCCGGGATCAGGCAGGCCATGGGGATTGACGAAGTGGCTCTGGCCCATGCCCAGCTCTTCGGCGGCCTGGTTCATCATCCCGGCGAAATTCTCCACCGAGCCGCCGATGCCCTCGGCCAGCACCACCGCCATGTCGTTGGCGGACTTGACCAGCATCATCTTCAGGGCGTTGTCGACGGTGACCTCGACGCCGGGCCTGAAGCCCATCTTCGAGGGAACCACGGCGGCGGCGCGCGCGCTCACGGTGAGCGGCGCATCCGGCCGCAACTGGCCGGAGCGCAGGGCGTGGAGCGTCAGGTAAGCCGTCATCAGCTTGGTGACGGAAGCCGGATACCACGGGTCGGTCGCATGCTTGGCGTAAAGCACCCGGCCGCTGTCAATGTCGGTGACGATCACCGGGCCGGCGACCGCCGGCGCCAGCGCGGCGCCAGCCAGGGCAGCCAGCGCCAGGGCCAGAACCACAAAACCACGCCGCAGCCGGGACTGGATGGCCTGGCGCGCGGATGCCAGCAGGGCGGTGCGGAAAAGCTGGGCCATCTTCTGTCCGTCCCTGGGGGCGGTTGCGCGGGCCTGGCTGGCCGGTCGGGTCTGATATGGGCTCATGTCCAGGCGCCTGCTCGTTTGAATCTGTCCTGCCGGAATGGTCCCGTGGGCCCTCTGGCGGCCGCGTGAGGCTCATGATCCGGACGTCTCGCGGGACGATGCAACATCATGCGCATCATTGCAGAACATGACGTTAATGTCCCGCAGCCCTTGCTGTTTTCCGTTGCCGCGTCTCGCGAGGCCAGCCGCATCACGCCCACGGCATGCCTGTTTCGCATGGCCGCGTCGCCCGTAAAACCCTTGCAACCAAGCTTGCCAGGAATCTGGCAACAAACCTGGCAACAAACCTGGCAAGAACGCCGGCAGCAAAAACCGGCAAGACAACCGGCAAGACAACCGGCTAGCCGGAAGGACCGGCTGGTACCGGGTGAATACGGCGAGGGCAGGGCGCAGGCGGCCGCTTTTCCAGGCTGCTTTTTCTGAGGCTGGCCGCGTCGCACGGGTCGCAGGGCGGAAAAAACGCTGTGGACGTGGACGGCGCGCGATATCGGGCGTAACGCCATGCCGGCCGATCGCCCAACCCTGACAGGACAGGACCCATGCTGAGTGGAAGCGCCCTCTGGATCGCCGCGACGATCGCCGCCACCGGCGCCCAGACAGCGCGCAACGCCATGCAGGGCGCGCTGGTGGGGGCGATTGGCGCGGCCGGCGCCACGCAGGTGCGCTTTATCTACGGCTTCCCGTTTGCCTGCCTGTTCCTTGGCCTGGTGATGCTGGTCACGGGCGACGCGCCGCCGGCGCCGAACCTGACATTCCTGCTTTATGCGCTGGGCGGCGCCGTCGCGCAGATATTTGGCACGGCCATGATGCTGTGGGCGATCAGCCAGCGCTCGTTCGCCACGGGCATCGCCTACACCAAAACCGAGCCGGTGCTGGTCGCCCTGTTCAGCGTCATCGTGCTTGGCGACCATCTCGGCCTGATGTCATGGGCCGGCGTGCTCGTCGCCAGCGCCGGCGTGCTGATCATGTCATTGAAGCCGCAGCGCGGAACGGCGGCGCGTGTGCTTGCCGGAGAGGGAGCGGCGGCGGAAACGACGGCGGAGGCGACGCCTGTTTCAGGCTGGCGGGCGACTTTTGCAGGCTGGCAGGCGCCGCTGGCCGGCGTCGCCTCCGCCGCTCTGTTTGCCCTGTCGTCGGTGTGGTTTCGCGGCGCGATTCTGGCCCTTGGCGATGGCGGCTTCGTCATCCGCTCATCCACGGCCCTTGTGACCAGTCTCGGGCTGCAATGCCTGCTTCTTGGCCTCTGGCTCGGCCTGTTCGACCGGCAGGCGTTCCTGGGCAGCGTGCGGGTCTGGCGCGCCTCGCTCGCCGCCGGCCTGATGGGGGCGCTGGCCTCCCAATGCTGGTTCATCGGCTTCTCGCTGACCAGCGCCGCCAATGTCCGCACGCTGGCATTGCTGGAGGTGGTGTTCGCCCAGATCGTCTCGCGCCGGGTGTTCCACGAAACCCTGACCCTGCGGGAGATCGCCGGCGCGGCGATGATCGTCGCCGGCGTCGCCGCGCTGCTGACGACCTGGGGGTGAGGATTGGGGGAGAGAACCAAACAGCCAGGGCATCGGCTTCAGCGGCCTGCCGGCTTTTCGCGTGAATCCGGCGGTTTTTGCCGCGTCAGGCGCCGCCGCGGCGGCTGGGGCTGTTGTCCCGCGTTTCCATTGTCCCGATAACGCACTATTGTGCGGTTGAAACGCCATGCGTGCAGATACACATCAATGGTCGGGACCAGGGATTGTGGACCGGCGCGCCCGGCATGATGCAAGGAACAGACGATGACTGCTGCGATCGTGGGTTGGGCGCATACGCCCTTTGGCAAGTTCGACACCGAGACGGTTGAGAGCCTGGTGGTGCGCGTGGCCCGCGAGGCAATGGAGCACGCTGGCGTCGGCCCGAAGGACATTGACGAAATCTATCTCGGCCACTTCAACGCCGGCTTCTCCGAGCAGGACTTCACGGCCTCCCTGGTGCTC
Source organism: Camelimonas sp. ID_303_24 (assembly GCF_053543495.1). Lineage (NCBI taxonomy): Bacteria > Pseudomonadati > Pseudomonadota > Alphaproteobacteria > Hyphomicrobiales > Chelatococcaceae > Camelimonas > Camelimonas sp. ID_303_24. The sequence continues at coordinate 103,133 of NZ_JBLLJM010000003.1, read as the reverse complement.
CAGGCTGACGACAGCCTGCGCTTCAAGCCGACCGTGCGCGTCGAGAACGCCTGCGGCACCGGCTCCGCCGCCGTGCACCAGGCGGTGAAGGCCATCAACGCGAAGGCCGGCAAGATCGTGCTGGTCGTTGGCGTCGAGCAGATGACCACCACGCCGGGTCCCCAGGTCGGCAAGAACCTGCTGCGCGCTTCCTACCTGAAGGAAGACGGCGAGACCCAGGCTGGCTTCGCCGGCGTGTTCGGCAAGATCGCCCACGCCTATTTCGAGCGCCATGGCGAGCAGTTCGATGCTTTGGCCCAGATCGCCGCCAAGAACCACAAGAACGGCGTCGACAATCCCTACGCCCAGATGCGCAAGGATTTCGGCTTCGACTTCTGCCGTAACGAGAGCGAGAAGAACCCCTACGTCGCCGGCCCGCTGAAGCGCACCGACTGTTCGCTGGTGTCCGATGGCGCCGCCGCCGTGGTCATCGCCGACGGCGAGACCGCGAAGGGCATGAAGCGCGCCGTTGGCTTCCGCGGCATGGCGCATGTGCAGGACTTCCTGCCGATGTCCAAGCGCGACATCCTGAAGTTCGAGGGCTGCACCGAGGCGTGGGGCCGCGCGCTGGCCCAGGCCAACATGAAGATCGACGAGCTGTCGCTGGTGGAGACGCATGACTGCTTCACCATCGCCGAGCTGATCGAATACGAAGCGATGGGCCTGACGCCGGAAGGCCAGGGCAAGCGGGCGCTTGAAGAAGGCTGGGTCTACAAGGACGGCAAGCTGCCGGTGAACCCCTCGGGCGGCCTGAAGGCCAAGGGCCATCCGGTCGGCGCCACCGGCGTCTCCATGCACGCGCTGTGCGCCATGCAGCTCACCGGCGAGGCCGGCGGCATCCAGATTCCGGGCGCCACCACGGCCGGCATCTTCAACATGGGCGGCGCCGCCGTCGCCAATTATGTGAGCGTGCTCGAGCGCCTGCGCTGAGGCTGTCCGGGTTTTGCTGGGCGCCAACGCGCCCGGCTGTTCATGCGAGTGACTGAACGACCAACGCCCCGGAACCCCACCGGGGCGTTGCCTGTTTCCAGTATGGGCGGAAACGCTCCCGGTTGGCGAAACCGCCGGCGCGTGCGAAGAGCGGTCCGCAGATCAGCCGGATTGCTCCCTGCAAAATGCTCTCTGCAAATTGCTCTCTGGCGGACCGGAACAGAATCCGTTCATGCGGATCGGGATTTTATACCAGCTATTTGATTCGGCGCATTTTGATTCGGCGCATTTTCCTGGCCCAGGGCGACGCCTGCCTGCTGGAAAATGCTCCATCTCTCCAATCTGACGCATTTTCCTCACGAAAAGTGGGCTCCACTTCTCTCGAAAATGCTCTGGCGACAGGACGGACGCATGAACGCGAATGACGGACAGACGGCAAATCAGGCGCCCGGGAAGCCGCCGATGGCGCCGTGGAAAATCTACGTCATCGCCATTGCGCCGGTGCTGCTGACCCTGGTGCTCGGCCAGGTGGCGACGTTCCCCAATCTGGACCCTTGGTACGCTGGTCTGCGCAAGCCGCATTTCAATCCGCCGAATGCGGTGTTCGGGCCGGTGTGGACCTTGCTGTACGCCCTGATGGCCTTCGCCATCTGGCGCGTGCTGAACCTGCCGAAAGAGACGGTGGGCAAAGGGCTCGGCGTGACGCTGTTTTATCTCCAGCTGGCGCTCAACGCCGCCTGGTCGTGGCTGTTCTTCGGCGCGCACAGCCCGCGGCTCGGCCTGGTGAACATCGTGCTCCAGCTGTTCTTTATCGTGCTGACGGTCTCGGTGTTCCGGCGCCTCGACAAGATCGCCGCGCTTTGCCTGGTTCCGCTGCTTGGCTGGGTGGCGTTCGCGACGCTGCTGAATTTTTCGATCTGGAAGCTCAACGGCTGAGCTGGCCGTTGGCCCGGAATGGCAAATGCCCGCGATATCGCGGGCATGGGACATGGGACATGGGGCCTGGCGCCTGGAGCTGGCGCGCTGGCGCGGAGCGGGCAGGTTGCTCCGGTCAGTTCTCGATAACGCCGACGTAGGGCAATTCGCGGCAGCTGTGCGCCACGTCCATGCCATAGCCAACGACGAATACGTCCGGGCAGTGAAACCCCACCAGATCGGGCGTGACGTTCACGGCGCGTTTTGTCGGCTTCTCCAGCAGCACGCAGCAGCGCACGCTGCGGGCGCCGCGCGCCACCAGCAGGTCCTTGGCGTAAGCGAGGGTGCGGCCCGATTCGAGGATGTCGTCGACCAGCAGCACGTCGCGCCCCTTCACGCTGCTTTCCAGATCACGCAGCATGGTCACCTGGCCGGATGAGCTGACGCCGGCGCCGTAGCTCGACAGTTGCAGGAATTCCACCTGTGGCGTCAGGCCGACCGCGTGCATCTCGCGCAGCAGGTCGGCGGCGAACATGAACGAGCCCTTGAGGATTGGGGCCACCAGCAGGTTGACCGGCTCCGACGCGGCGACCTCCACGGCGATCTCCCGGTTGCGGGCCGCGATGGCCGCGGCGTCGAACAGCACGCGGATGCGGGTTTCCGCAGGAATAACCATTCACGTCTCCTTCTGGACGACGCCAGACTGGCGCCTCGAACAGGGCGGCGCAGCCGGCGAAATCAACAATCTGGCCTGGCTCCATGCGCCGCGCGCTGGTCAGGGCGTTTGCAATGTGCGGCCGGCGCGCCGGCGGGGAAAATCCTTCAAAACCTGACGCTGGGGCGACATTTGCCCAAGGCTGGCCAAAACCGGACAAAACCGGCCTGGGCCAGCCAGGAGGCCGACTAGGACCGGCCGGGGTCGCTCCAGACGCGCAAACCGGGATCGCCATCCAGCCATCGGACCGCATTGCCTGAGGAGGCGGTGATTCGCCGTTGCGACACACGAACGCCTATCTTTGTGTGGCGCGCGCGACAGGGCAATGGCGCCAGGGGCTGCAACCGCATGTGGAATGTGGGGGTGGGTGCGTGAGCGCTGGACATTTCCCAAATCTGAACACAATCCTGCTCCCACTGCTTGCCGCATGATCGCCTGTCGCGCGCATGGCGTCTCCCCCGGCCATTTCCAGGAAGACGAAGCCTTGCGCGCATGCCGGCCAAACGTCAGAATCGCGCCGCGCCCAGGCTGGCGCTCCGCCCGCCCTGCCAGTCCCTCAAGCCGGAATCGACATGAAAAGCCAGAACGCAGGGCATGACGACGCAAGGCGCGAGGGCCGCGCAAAGACGCCGGCCGCGTCGTCCGGCGGCGCGCCTGAAGCCTCCCGTTCAGGCGCGGCCCGCCAGGCGGCGGTTGTGCACTTCGAGAACGTGGGCCTGCGTTACGGCATGGGGCCGGAGGTGCTGCGCGACCTGACTTTCTCCATCGAGCCGGGCTCCTTCCAGTTTCTCACCGGCCCATCCGGCGCCGGCAAGACCACCCTGATGCGCCTCATCCTGCTGGCGCTGAAGCCGACGCGCGGTTTCATCAGCGTGTTCGGCGAGGACGTGTCGCACATTTCTGGCGATGCGCTCACCGGGTTGCGCCGGCGCATGGGCGTGGTGTTCCAGGATTTCCGCCTGCTTGATCACCTGACCACCTATGAGAATGTCGCCCTGCCGCTGCGGGTGCAGGGGCGGGAAGAGGCGACCTATCGCTCCGAGGTGGTGGAGCTGTTGCGCTGGGTCGGCCTTGGCGAGCGCATGCATGTGCTGCCGCCGGTGCTGTCCGGCGGTGAAAAGCAGCGCGCCGCCATTGCCCGGGCGCTGATTGTCCGGCCGGAGATGCTGCTGGCCGACGAGCCGACCGGCAATGTCGATCCTGGTCTCGGCCGGCGGCTGCTGCGGCTGTTCATCGAGCTGAACCGTCTCGGCACCTCGGTGCTGATCGCCACCCACGACCTGCAACTGATGGATCAGGTAGACGCGCGCCGGCTGGTGCTCGGGGAAGGGCGGCTGCACATCTATGACTGACCTTGGACTTTTCCATTGCATGCGGGCCGTGACTGGCCGTTCTGGCGCCGGGTGCGCCAGCTATCGGGCGGAGCGGACCTGACATGGACGACAAACGTTCGACGACCCTGCGCAATCCGCCGCCCGCACCGCCGCCCGCGCCGCCGCGCGACGCCGCGCCGGTGGCGCTCAGCCGCGGTCAGGCGCTGGTTCCGGCCGGCTCGATCGCGGGCCGCGCCCTGGTGACGGTCATCGCCATCCTCACCTTCCTCGCCGCCCTCACGGCCTGCGCCGCCGTGCTGCTGGCCCGCGCCTCGTCCGACTGGCGCGCCGACGTGGCGCGCGAGATGACCATTCAGGTGCGCCCGCTGGCGCAGCGCAATATCGAGGCCGACGTGGACAGGGCGGCGGCGATCGCCCGCGCGGCGGGCGGCGTCGCCAGCGTGCGGGTGTTCTCGCGTCGCGAGGCCGAGCGGCTGCTGGAGCCGTGGCTGGGCGGCTCGCTTGGTTTCGCCGAGCTGCCGGTGCCGCGTCTCATCGTGCTGCGCCTCGCCGGTGACGCGAAGCCGGATATTCCGGCGCTGCGCAAGGCGTTGCAGGAGGTTCCGACCGCCAGCCTCGATGATCACCAGGCCTGGATCTCACGTCTGGCGGCGATGGCGGGCACCGTGGTGATTATCGGCGTGGTGCTGGTGTTGCTGGTGCTGGTGGCGGCGGCGCTCGCGGTGGCCTTCGCCACGCGCGGCGCCATGGACGGCAATCGCGAGATTGTCGAGGTGCTGCACTTCGTCGGGGCCAATGACGGCTACATCGCCCGCCAGTTTCAGTCACGCTTCCTGTGGCTTGGCCTGAAGGGCGGGCTGGTCGGCGGCGTCGCCGCCCTGGCCCTGGTGGCGGCGCTTGGCGTTGCAGCCGGCGTCTGGCGCGCCGGCGCGGGCGGCGATCAGCTCGAAGCGCTGTTCGGCGCCTTTGAAGTTGGCTGGCAAGGTTATGCAGCAGTCCTTGCGATTGCAGGCATTGTTGCAGCAGTGACAGCGATCATGTCGCGCATCACAGTCACCCGGCATCTGCGTGAACTTGAGTGACGTTGCCCGCAATATGACAAGCGCTTGATTTAAAAATACCATTATTAACAATTAATTAACCAATCTGCCTTCACCTTGCCGTATTCTCGGTCATACTGGTTCGTGTGATGATGCTCATGCGATGGACAGTTGGGCCGGCGTATGCCGGGGGGTGGCCAGTCCGCACTTCGGGATTACGGTCGGCTATGGCGACACGGCGGCTACGCCAGGTGCTTGGCGTCGCGGTGAAGGCGGCGGCCGGCCTGTTCGCTGTCGGCGTTGTTGCCGTCATCTCCGGATTTTTCCTGTTTCTCTCAGCTGTTCCGCGCTCGGGCGCGCCGCTGCTGGCGCCGGCGGACGGGATCGTGGTGCTCACCGGCGGCTCGCAGCGGGTGGATGGCGCCCTGGGGCTGCTGGCGGGTGGACACGCCCGGCGGCTGCTGGTTTCCGGCGTTTACGCGCGGACGACGCGCGCCCAGCTGGCAAACCAGAACCCTGACGCGGCGCGGCTCTTCAACTGCTGCATCGATCTCGATTACCGGGCCCGCAATACGATCGGCAACGCCATCGAAACCAGGCGCTGGGCCAGGGAGCACGATTTCCGCACGCTGATCGTCGTCACCAGCAACTACCACATGCCGCGCGCGCTCGTGGAAATGCGCAGCATCCTCGCCGATTACGACCTGAAGCCCTACGCCGTCGTCACCGGCTCGGTCGATCCCGATACGTGGTGGCGCAGCCCGTCGTCCGCCCGCCTGCTGATGGCGGAGTATGGCAAATATCTCGTGGCCCTGGTGCGCACCCGTCTCGAAAGCGATCCGGAATACGCGCCGATGTCACTGATGGCCGGCGGCCGCAAACCGCTATTCTCCGGTAACTGGTTGGCCGACCGCCGGGCAGGCGGTTGACTGCCGCCCGCCGGCATGGAAAGCCGGCGACAGCACCCCCACGCGACGCCGCGCGCTTCAGGTCCCGCCTGATCTGAACCGGCTGTCCGCGCGACCCGGAAAGCCGCCGCCCATGCAGACGTTCCGCGCCGTTCTGTTCCTTGTCCTGTTCTACATCAACACAGCCATCTGGACGGTGGCAGTGATGCCGTTCGCGCTGATGGGGCGGGACGTGTTCATGAAGGTCATTCGCGGCTGGGTGCGCTGCACGCTGCTGCTGCTGCGCCTGACGGCGGGCGTGAAGGTGGAGTTCCGCAACACGCATCTGGCCCCGCGCGGCGCGCTGCTGGTGGCCGCCAAGCACCAGTCGGCGCTGGAAACCATGGCCCTGATGCTGGTGTTCGAGCGGCCGGTGTTCATCCTGAAGAAGTCGCTGGCGCGGATCCCGATCTTCGGCTGGTACATTACCCGCATGGGCCACATCTGCGTCGACCGCGCGGCCGGCGCCTCCGCCTTGCGCGCCATGATGCACGCGGCGAAGGATGCCATCGCCGACGGCTCGCAGATCATTATCTTCCCTGAGGGAACCCGCCGCGCGCCCGGCGCTGAACCTGACTACAAGCCTGGCGTCATCCAGATGTACCGGCAGCTTGGCGCCACCTGCCTGCCGGTGGCGCTCAATACCGGCCTGTTCTGGCCGCGCCGCAGCCTGGCCTTCCAGCCAGGCGTGGCGGTGATCGAGCTGTTGCCGCCCCTGCCGGCCGATCTGGCCCGTTCGGATATCATTCCCGCCCTGATTGCCGCCATCGAGCCGGCAAGCGACCGGCTCCTGGTCGAGGGACGGACCGCCTGAGCTGCGTCTGTCTCACGCGGCGCCTGTCCCGCGCCGCCCCTGGGTGATTCGCGGCCGGGATCCGGGCGCCGGCGGCGGGCGGCGGCGTTCCGCCCTGGCGCCGTTCACGCTGGCGGAACGCCATCAGGCTGATCTGAAACAATAATTCCCTTCACGATGCGCGGCCCAACGGGATGCTTGACGCAGACAGAGATTTGTTCTCTTTTTGTTCAAGTTAACCATGTTTTGGGGAGGGCGCGTCATGGCCTCCGTCATCCGTTTTCCAACTGCGCGCAGACGTATGCCGTTGCCCCTGCCGGGGGAGCGCCGGGCGGAGTTCGGGTCCGAAGCATGGCCGGCGCTTTCGGGCTGCGGCCCGGCCCGGGCTGGCGCCGCGCGGCCGCGCGACGGGATCGCCCCGGCGCCCAGCGCGCCGCGTGAGGGCGTCCTGGCTTTTGGCTTCGATGGGCAAGGAAGCGACGGGCAGCAGGGCGAGCGGCTTGGCGACCATTTCCGGGCATGGTTTGGCCGCTCGGGCCAGCGCTACATCGTCTCGGTGCATGCGCTCGACGGCGCCGATCCGGCCTGCGAATACGACGGCGCCCTGCTGTTCGCCGTGAGACGCGACGCGGGCGGGAGCTCCGTGCTGCTGGATGGGCGCGACAGCGGCGCAGCTGGCGCCGCCGGCCGCAACGCAGGCTGGATCGCGGCCATGCGCCAGCGCGGCGCAACCGAACTGCACGTCCACCTGCTGGCGCGCGATCCCGCCGCCCGCCAGCGCGCGCTGTTCGACCTGACCGCCTGACAGGGATGCCCGCCAGCACTTGTTGGGCGTTCGCCCATGGTTTTTGGGTCAGACAAGGTCTTGAGCGGTGCGGGTGCAGCTGCCGTCGCCGGCCGCGATCCCGCCTCAGGCGTCCTGATCGAGCCGGGCGACAACGTGGGTGAGCCACGGGTCGTGCACGCCCATTTCAACCAGATGGCTCTGGGTGTTGCGCACGTAGTCCGGATTGTAACCGGAGACGCCGCGGCCGCGCCGCACGATGGCGACGACTTCGTCCACGTCGAGCCGGCCGGCGTATTGCTCGTGCCGGCGGTCAACCACATAGACCAGCGCCGGCACGGTCTGGCCGTTGTCCAGGGTCGTGGCGGCGTTGCGCTCCAGATAGACGCCGGTCACCTGCTCGCGTTCGCGCAGATAGGCGATGGTGTCGGCCCGGCTTTCAGCCGCGACGCGGAACGCCGCGCCCCGGCACGAACCGCCCCGGTCCAGTCCCATCACCAGCCCCGGCTCCTGCGGCGTGCCGCGATGGTGAAACGAATAGACGCAGAGCGAGCGGTGATAGCCGCGCACCAGCCCGGCGCGCCGCTCCAGATAGGCGAAGCCGGGACGCCACATTAGCGAGCCATAGCCGAAGACCCACAAATCGTCAGAAGCCTCTGTCATGATGTCCCGCCCCGTCGGGAAAACACAGAATAACGATGCTTCGGCGCCCAGGCGCCAGTGCAAAATCCGTTTATATGGAAACGGTGCTCTTTGCTTCATGAAAGTCCGCCCCAGCCCCGCGCGGGCGGCGCGGCTGGTCCGCCATGGCGTCGCGCCGGCGATGGGGTTAATGATGTGGCGCGCCGTGGGCCGATGCGCGGCCAGCTGGCAGCGCGGCCGCCTCGCCGGGGGAAACTGGCAGGGTGGCAAAGCGGCAAACCGGGCGAAAATCTGGCTCCGTCGGCCCGGATTTTGCCCCCGCCGCAGGCCAGGATCCGTCCCGCCAGGGGGCGTCCTGTCCTGTTGATGTCATGCGCCTTTTGCCCGCCGGCTCGCCCCGGCCCAAAGGCGTCTCAGGGAGAACCGCGTGAGCGAACAATCCGGACAACCGCCCGCCGGGCCGCGCAAGGCCGCCCGCTGGGCCCTCTATCTGCCCTATGTGCTGTTGCTGCTGGTTGTGGTCGGCGTATCAGCGTTCTGGTTCATTGCCCGCGGCCGCGTCAATGACGCGGTTGACGCCTGGCTGACGACCGAGGCCGGGCAGGGGCGCCAGTGGACCTGCCCGGAGCGCACGTTGTCGGGCTTCCCGCTGCGGTTTGAGATTTCCTGCACGCGCCCGACGTTTGACGGACAGCTTGGCGATGGCCGACGCGTTCAGGGCGAGATGGGCGGCTTCACCGCGGTGGCCCAGATTTACGATCCCAACCTTGTGGTGCTTGATTTCCGGGGGCCGGTGACCGTGCGTGAGCAGGGCCGTCCCGATGGGTTGCGGCTGGGGTGGGAGGGCTTCTCCCTCAGCGTTCGGCGCACGGCCAAGGCTTTCTCCCGCCTGTCCGTTTACATGAAGAAGCCGGTGCTGGCCGCGATCGACGGCCAGGGCGGCGAGGCGGTGATCGGCCGGGCCGGGGCCTGGGAGGCGCATGTGCGTCCCGACCCCGCAGCCCCCAACGGCGACGATATGTGGGATGTGGCCTCACAACTGGTGAAGGCGGCGATTCCGGCGACGGATGCGTGGCTGGGCAACCAGACCCCGACAACCGTCGAACTGCAGGCGGGCCTCAATCGCGCCGGGCTGTTCGCCAAGGGCGCCGGCCCCGAGCAGATCGACGCCTGGCGCGCAGCCGGCGGCCGGCTGAAGGTGGCGCTGCTGAAGCTGACCCGGGGCGACCAGATCGTTGAAGCGCGCGGCGAGCTGGGCGTCGATGACCTGCGCCGGCTCTCCGGTCAGCTGGATGTCAGGGCAGCGGGCGTTTCCGAATTGCTGGCGCGGTTCACGGGCCAGCGCGGCGCCGTGGGCGGCCTGCTGGCGGGCGGGCTCGCCATGCTTGGCGGCGGTCAGGGCGCGGGGCAGCAGGGGAATGCGGCGGATGGCCAGCCATCAGGGCCGGCGCTGACGCAGATGCCGCCGCTGGTCTTCGCCAATGGCCGGCTGATGGTCGGGCCGTTCCCGGTGATGCGCCTGCAGCCGCTGTACTGACGGCTGGCGAACAGACAAAAGGCCCGGCGCGAAATCCGCCGGGCCTTTGTTGCTGCGCGTTTTAGAGCAGTTTTCGACCAATCTGGATCGCAAACTGCTCCAATTTTCCTTGTTTTGAGCGAATTCTGGTCGATCAGCTGATTCCAGCTGACCGGAAAGCGCTCTCGCCGCCTGGCGTCGGCAGGCGACCAGAAAATGCATGTCCGGGAAGCACAACAGGTCCGGGAAGCACAGGTCCAGGAAACGCGCGCTCAGGTCGTGGCGTCATCATCATGGCGGCGGCCGAAGTCGGCCTCGGCGGTCTCCTGGCCGCTGTCGATGATGCCGCGCCGGATGGCGCGCGTGCGGGTGAACAGCTCGAACAGCGCCTCGCCATCGCCCCAGCGGATGGCGCGCGCCAGCGCGGCCAGATCCTCGTTGAAGCGCCCGATCATTTCCAGCACCGCATCCTTGTTGTTCAGGAAGATGTCGCGCCACATGGTCGGGTCGGAGGCGGCGATGCGGGTGAAGTCGCGAAAGCCGCCGGCGGAAAACTTGATGACCTCCGAACGCGTCACCTGCTCCAGATCGGCCGCGGTGCCGACGATGTTGTAGGCGATCAGGTGCGGCAGATGGCTGGTGACGGCCAGCACCAGATCATGCCGTTCGGGGCTCATGGTTTCCACATTGGCGCCCATGCCGGCCCAGAAGGCCCGCAACGTCTCCACCGCCGCCGGATCAGCGCCCTCTGGCGGCGTGATGATGCACCAGCGGTTGTGGAACAGGCTGGCGAAACCAGCGCCGGGGCCGGAGTTTTCGGTGCCGGCCACCGGATGCGCCGGGACCAGATGCACGCCCTCAGGCAGATGCGGGGCAAGCTGCGCCACGACGCTGCCCTTGACCGATCCCACGTCGGAGACGATCGCGCCGGGCTTCAGCGCTCCGGCGATGGCGGCGCCGACCTGGCCCATGGCGCCAACCGGCACGCACAGGATCACCAGATCCGCGCCGGCCGCCGCGACGGCGGCGTCGGTTCCACAGCTGTCGCCAAGGCCAAGCCGGCTGGCTTCGGCAACGGCCGTCGGGCTGGCGTCGGCAATGGCGATGGAGCCGGCGAGGCCGTGCTGGCGCGCCGCCCGGGCGATCGACGAGCCGATGAGGCCGATGCCGATGATCGCCAGCCGGCCGACCATGGGCGCCCTGGCGGCTGCTGTTGCGGTTGCGTCCACGCGGTGGCTGCCCATGTCGCTCATGTCACGGCTTCAGAAAGTCGCGCAGGGCGTCGATGACAAGACGGTTGGCTTCCTCCGAGCCGATGGTCATGCGCAGGGCGTTGGGCAGGCCATAAGACGCCACGGCGCGCAGCACCAGGCCGCGCTTCAGCAGGAATTCATCTGCGTCCCGCGCTGTCTTGCCGGGCGCGTCGGGGAAATGGATCAGCACGAAATTGCCGACGCTGGGCGTCACTTCAAGGCCAAGCGCCCGCACCTGCTCCGTCACCCAGGCCAGCCACGTCAGGTTGTGCTCGGCGGCGAGCGCCTCATGCGCCGGGTCTTCCATGGCGGCGACGCCGGCGGCAATCGCCGGGGCGCTGACATTGAAGGGGCCGCGCACCCGGTTCAGGGCGTCAATCACCTCCGGCGGGCCGAAAGCCCAGCCGATGCGCAGCCCGGCCAGGCCGTGGATCTTCGAGAACGTGCGCGTCATCAGCACGTTGGGCAGGCTGGCGGCCATCTCAAGGCCCGAGCTGTAGTCGTTGGCCCGGACATATTCGGTGTAGGCGGCGTCAATCACCAGCAGCACATGCGGCGGCAGGCCGGCGCGCAACCGGGCCATTTCGTCGTGCGGGATGTAGGTGCCGGTGGGATTGTTCGGATTGGCGACGAACACCACTTTCGTCCGCTCGGTCACGGCGGCGAGCAGGGCGTCGACGTCGGTGGTGTAATTCCGCTCCGGCGCCACGACTGGGGTTCCGCCGGCGGCGGTGATGGCGATCTTGTAGACGAGGAAGCCGTGTTCGCTGAACAGGCCTTCATCGCCCGGGCCGACATAGGTGTGGGCGATCAGGTTCAGCAGCTCGTCCGAGCCGGCGCCGCAGATGATGCGGCTGGCGTCGAGGCCGTAGCGGGCGCCGATGGCGGCGCGCAGGCGCGTCGAGGCGCCGTCAGGATAGGCCTCCAGATGGTCGGCGGCGCCCCGGTAGGCGGCGATGGCGTGCGGGCTCGGGCCCAGCGGCGTCTCGTTGGACGAGAGCTTGTAAACCCTGGCGACGCCCGGGGCTTCGCTACGGCCCGGAACATAGGGAGCGATCGACATCACGCCAGCGCGCGGAACAGGACGGGCCTCGGAATTGGCCATCAGCTTGAACTCCAGATTGTACGCGGCAGCTATAGAGGAGATCGGCGCAAAGTGGGACCCACTTTTCTGCGCCGCTACCATGGGACGCGCCATGCTGGTCGCCGTTCCCGCACTGGCGGCGTGGGCGACGCGCGCGACATGCGAACCAGGGCGTCGCCCTGGCCCCGGCTCACGCCATGCGGAACCTGTCGGCGTGGCTGCCAACCTCGGTCAGCGCGGCCCGGCCGGCTGAGGCGGGCAGGGCAGCGGCCAGATCATCCGGGGCCAGCGCCCCTGGCGCGGCGATCAGCAGCGACAGGCCGCCCGGCGCGCCAGCGCTGCCGATGACCTCCGCGCCCACGCTGGCGACAGCCGCAGCGGCGTTTTCCGGCCAGCGCTCCACCCGGGCGGCGTAGAGGATGGTTTCGCGCACCGCCGCATCGGCCAGCGGCCTGGACACCACGAACACCGGCGTGCCGGCGGGATGATCCGGGCGCTCAATGAATGGCAGGCGGGCGATGATCTTCGGCGCGGCGGCGTCGGTCAGCGCGTCCCACCACGCCAGCGAGCTGACGCCGCTGTCGGCGCGGAAAATCCCCACGTCTCCGGCCGAGCGGCCGACCGCGGCGATGACATCCGCGGCGCTGCCATGCGGCAGGTAAGGCACGGTGAAGCCGAAATGAAAGCGGGCGCTGTCGCGCATCGGGCCATCGCCGGAGCTGATGTCCGCATGCACGTTGAACGGGGCCTGCATCCAGGTGAACGTGGCGATGATCACCCGCCAGATGCCTTCTGCGGTGTCCAGCGGCAGTGAGCCGGTATGACGGCGGGCGATGGCCTGCATCATCGAGGCTTCGCGGCCAGGGCGGAAGGCTGAACCCGAGGCCTGGGTGCTTTTAACCGTGATCAGTTCGTCAATGATCTGGCTGCGGGCGATCAGCAGGCCGTGCATGTCCGCGTCGATGCGGTCGATTTCGCCGCGAAGGGCGGCAAGGCGGGCGGCGGCTTCCGCGCTGATCGGCTGTGACATGGAGGTTTTCCTGCTGGTGGTACGTCAGCAAAAGCCGATGCTGCTTTTGCCAGGCAAGTTTCGTAAAATCAGACCGTTATGGCATTCCCTGGCGAGACGGGCGGCGCTTCGCGGAGGAAAATGCGACAGAACGGGAGGCATGGCCCATTCGCGGTTGCAGGGCAATGCGAAAGCGTCATTGTGCGGCACAACTAGTTCAAATCCCGGGGCGCGGCGTCAAGCCCGCCGCCGCGCGGGCGCGGGATATTTTGCGCGGGGCCGCAATTTTTCGCGCCAGCTTTTGACCCTGCGCCGCCCCTTCCTTAATGACGGCGTGGCGGGCGTCGCCCGCTGTTCTGGATAATGGAGAGGAGACATGACGTCGTCACACACGCGTGACGCGGACGATGGCGCAGCAACCTTGCGTGAACTCGATCTGCGCGGACTGAAATGCCCGCTTCCGGTGCTTTACGCCCGGCGGACGCTGGCTGGCATGGCGCCTGGCGCGCGCCTGCGCGTGCGCTGCACCGACCCCATGGCGGCGATCGACATTCCCCATATGGTGCATGAAGCCGGGCACCGGCTCGCGGGCTCCGTTCACAGCGGGCCATTGCTGACCTTTGATATTGTCCGGGGCGATGACGCTCCGCCCCTGGGATAAGCCAGCGGTCCGGCCCCGCCATGCGCCGTCCGGAGCGGCGAAGCGACTGCCGGCGCAAGAGGGGCTGCCGGCAATCTGTTGATGCTCCGGAAATGTCAAATTCGCGCTGCCGGCGCGCGACGGGAGGCTGGCGGCGAGGGTGGCCGCGCCTGGCCCCGCATCAGCATCTGCGGCGGTCCTTCGGGCCTGTTCCTGCCGTTACGGCTGCTGGCCGCTGCGGCCCGTACGGCGCCCCCCCCCGCCATGTGTTCACTTCCGTTGACCGCGCGCGTTGCCGTCGGCGGCATGAAGTTGCATGTTATCAAATATATTTTGTTTGATCCTGCGCGTGACGAAACTGCGTTGAAAACGGATCATGGCGGTTGGCTCCGGGCCTCCGCATCCGTATGCTTTGGTCATCCGGAGCAACACCATGCGCGTTACCTTGTCGCCAGTCGTGCGGAACTTTGGCGCCAATGACCGCGACGCCTTATGGGGGGCCAGCCCGCAGCCGGGTATGGCCCCAGACGTTCGGGAGCCGGCTTTTTCCCCGCCGCCGGCCGGCGCGCCTTGCCCAACGCTCCCCGACCTCCCCGATCTGCCCGATGATCTGGCCGCCGCCGCCCTGACGTTGCAGCAGGTTGACGGCGAAACGCTGGATCCGGCTCTCCAGGCCTGGCTACAGCCGCTTGGCGGCGCGCAATCATGTGACCAGGGCGCCGGCGTCGTGGCGCCGCTGGACCCCTTTTGTGCCCTCGCGCCGGCGGCTCCTGCCAGCGCGACGGGTTTTGCCGGCGCGGCAGATCCCGCCAGCGGGTCTGGCCTGTTTGCGGACCGCGACGCGCTCGCCGACCTGGCGCGGGCCTGCCTGTCCGCGACGCCGCCAGCGTCTCCTGTCCGGTCTGGCGGGTTGCACATGGCGATTGAGGCGGTGAGCGCCAGCGTCTCGGCCCCCGGCGCCGATGGCCGGGCGCAACTGCACTTCGATCCGAAGTTCGACAATTGTGACCCGGTCGTTATCAGTCTTGGCCGCGAACAGGCCCTGGCTTTGGCCCACGCCCTGGCGGGCCGCCTCGCCGAATGGGGCGACGACAGTGCGGCGGGAGCGTTTGATGCGGCTGTCTGATCCGCGCGCCCAGGCGGCCATGGTCATCGCCTGCGCCGTGATTCCGCTGCTGTTTTCGCTCTGGCTGCGGGCGGCGATCGTCGGCTTGCCGCTGGTGCTGTTTTTCGCTGGCATCGCCATCGCCACCACATTTGCCGGCCATGTCGCCGGGTTTTTCGTCCTGGCCACGTCGGTTGTCGCCGCTGTCGTCGCCATGCGGTCGCCGCCGTGGAGCTTCACGCTCGGGCTGTCGCCGAACGGTTTCGTCTTCATCGGCGGCTATGCCGTTGCAGGGCTGGTCGTCTATCTGCTGGCGGCGCAGCAGGCGGCGCGGGCGGCCAGGGAGGCCCGGCAGACGCGGCAGGTGCTGGTGTTGTCCGGAGCCCTGAGCCGCTGGCTGGGGCGCAACGCCCGGGTTGCGGCGGGCCTGATGCGCGCCATGGATCATATGGACCCTGGCCTGCTGACCGACGTGGCGCGCGAGCGCATGCTGATGACGGCCCAGGTCGAGCGGTTGATGCGGGGCCATATGACGCCGGAGGGCGGGGACCCGTCCAGCGTCATGACCGATCTGTGCGAGGACATCATCCGCGCCGGGCGCCACGCGGATCTGCGTGGGGAAATCGCCATCGCGCCCATGGAGCTCGACCACGAGGATTTCGTCCGGTTGTGCCTGGTGCTGGCGGACCTGCTGTTTCTCGCCTTGCGGGAGAAGCCATCATCCGCGGAGCCATTGCGGGTCAGCCTCACCCTGGAGGGCGGCGAGGCGGTGCTGGCGCTGACCTGGTTGCGGGCCGAGGCGCCGTCACCGGCGGCGGCCGCGCATAACCTCATGACGGAACGGGTCGCCGGCCGCGTGGCGCGAAGCCTTGGCGGCGCCCTGCACTGGGGCGCCCGGCATCCGGGGCAGGCGTCCTCGGCGCTGCGCTTTCCCGTTCACAGCCGGCGCGCTGGCTGAACGCCAACCTGCGACGTCATCCGGCGCCTGGGGGCGGTTGCCTGATGTCAGGCCCGCCATTGCATCCTGGTCTGGGGCGTCTGCGCGCCGATGCGCGCCACACGCCTTCCACTTTCCGCTTTTTGCGCCCACGCGCGCGGCTGACACCAGGTTGGCTCCAGGTTGACGCCAGGTTGGCGCCAGGCTGATGCGGGACAGGCGCGGGGCAGGCGTGCGCGTGGGGGCGCCAGGGCTGGCGCGGTTACAGGGCCGGGCTTGAGGCCATGAGGCCAGGGTTTCCCAGGTTCCCCGTTTTTTTTGTCCAGGCCGGATTTTTTTGCGCGTCGCGCCTTGCGCGCGTCATTTTGAATTGCCCATCTCCGGCATGGCCGTGTCAAAAAATCTCACGGCGCAATGCGGCAGGTTGACCACCCGTGGCGGAATTCCCGCCGGCGAGGCCATATCTGTTCAGAAGCCGGTTCGCCGAGGCGCCGGCAGCGGGAATTGGGAGAGGCGTCATGAACAGGCTGTTGCTGGGGTCGCCGGCGCAACGGCTGCGGCTGACCTCGGGCCTTGTCCTGTTCGCTTTCGCGGGAACACATTTCCTCAACGTCGCGCTGGGGCTGGTCAGCCTTGACATCATGGAGGCGGCGCGGCTTGCGCGGACGGCCGTGACCCGCTCGCTCCCTGGCTCGATCATCCTGGGACTGGCCCTGGCCACGCATGTGGTCCTGGCGCTGGCGCGGGTGGGTGGAAAACGCACGCTCCAGTTGCGCGGGTGGGAGTGGGCGCAGTTGCTGTCCGGTTTCGCCATCCCGTTTTTGCTCATCCCGCATATCGTCAATACCCGCGTTGCCTTTTCGGCGCTCGGCGTCAATGACAACTATGCCTACGAACTGGCGCGGCTTTGGCCAGGCGCCGGGGTGTCCCAGTCGTTGTTGCTGTTGCTGGTCTGGGCCCATGGTTGCCTCGGCCTGCACATGTGGCTGCGCGAAGCGCACTGGTACGCCCGCTGGGCGCCGTGGCTGCTGTCCGGCGCGGTGCTGGTTCCGGCCCTCGCGCTCGCCGGGTTCGTTGCCGAGGGGCGGCGTCTTGATGTGGATCTGGCGGACCCCGCAGCCATGGAGGCGCTGAAGCAGACCGTCCGCTGGCCATCGGAGGCCGGCGAAGCGGCGCTGGCTGGCTGGCGCGATCTGGGGCAGCGCTGTTTCTACGGTGGGGCGGCGCTGGCCCTGGCCTTTGCCGTCGGGCGGCTGGCGGCGTCGCGCCTTGCCCGTCGCACCGTCAGCATCCAGTATCTCGACGGGCCGCGCGTGCACGGCGCGCGCGGGGCGACCATTCTCGAAATCGGCCGCGCCAATGGGGTTCCGCATCTGGCGGTTTGCGGTGGGCGGGCCCGTTGCTCCACCTGCCGGGTGCGCGTGCTGCGGGGACTGGACGAGATGTCGCCCGTGGGCGAAGCCGAGCGGATGACGCTGCGGTCCATCGGCGCCGAAGCTGACGTGCGGCTCGCCTGCCAGGCGCAGCCGCGCGGCGCGGTGGTGGTGCAGCCGCTGCTGTCGCCGGCGCGCGGCAAGGCGCGCCAGGCGCAGGCGAGCCTCAAGGCGGTCGCCAGCCTGGAGGCTGGCGGCGTTGAGCGGCGCTTCACCGTGCTGTTCGCCGACATTCGCGGCTTCACCCGGCTGAGCGAGACCAAGCTGCCTTACGACACCGTGTTCATTCTCAACCGCGTGTTCCAGCTGATGGGCGTGGCGATCGAGCAGGCCGGCGGCCGCATCGAGAAATACATGGGCGATGGCCTGCTCGCCCTGTTTCCCGAAGGCGGCGACGCGGTTGCCGGGGCAACGCGGGCGCTGCTGGCGGCGCGGGACATCGACCTGACGCTGGACCAGCTGAACCGCGAACTGGCGGCGGAGCTGGATGATCCCCTGCGGGTGGCGATGGGCGTTCACACCGGGCCGCTGGTCGTGGGCCGCATTGGCTGGGGCGACAGCGCCGCCATCACGGTGATTGGTCCAACGGTCAATGTCGCCAGCCGTATTGAATCGATCGCCAAGCAGGAGAACGTGCAACTGGCGTTTTCCGCCGCCACCGCCCAGGCCGCCGGCATCGATGCGACCGCATCGCAGCATCAGTTCCGTGGTTTCCCGGTCAAGGGCGTGGCGACTCCGGTCGCCGTGGCGCTGGCCCGCCGCGCCCGGGATGTGCGCGTTACGGCGACCCTTCCAGCGCCGGAAGCGCCGGCCGCCGCCGCCGCCGCCGGCCAGCGCAACTGGCGCGACCGGCTGCTCGGGCGCGGCGGCCACTGACAGCACGGCTGTGGACTGGACGGGCGACGGATTTGGCGCAATGAAACTGGCATGACCGAGCATCATTCTCCCGCCGGACCAGAGACCCCCCATGGATCAGGCGCGCCGTCTGGCGACGCGGTCGCGCGCCTGCTGGCCCGCGTTCGCCAGCGCCATGGACCTGTTCCTGGTTCTGGTTCTGGCCCTTCCCCAGGCGCGGATGCGGCGTGGCGGAGCGACCGGCTGCCGCTGCTGATGGGCGTGCTCAACGTCACGCCGGACTCGTTTTCCGACGGCGGCCAGTTCAACGCGCCTGACGTCGCGGCGGTCCATGCCCGCGCCATGGCGGCGGACGGGGCGGACATTATCGACGTGGGCGGCGAATCAACCCGGCCCGGCCATGCGCCAACGCCGGCGCACGAAGAAATCGCCCGGGTGACGCCGGCGATTCAGGCCGCTCGCGCCGCGCTGGCGCAGGCCGGGCTGCCGGCGGTGATCTCCATCGATACCTGGAAGGCTCCGGTCGCCAGCGCCGCGCTGGCGGCGGGAGCGGCGATCGTCAACGATATCTGGGGCTTGCAGCGCGACCCCGACATCGCCCGGGTCGCGGCGGAGCACGGCGCCGGCGTCGTCATCATGCACAACGCCGAAGCGCTGCAGCCAGACGCTGATGTGATGGACCTGTTCCGGCGCTTCTTCGACCGCTCGCTGGCCATCGCCGCCAGGGCGGGGGTGCGCGACGATGGCATGGCGCTGGATATCGGCTTCGGCTTCGGCGCGACGCGCGCCCAGCACCTGGACGCCATACGCCGGCTCCCTGAGCTGCGCGCCTGCTACGGTCTGCCCGTGCTGGTCGGCGTCTCGCGCAAATCGACCATTGGACTGCTCACCGGCCGTCCCGTCGAACAGCGGCTTGCCGGCTCGCTCGCCGGTCACGTCCTGGCTTTGGCCTTTGGCGCGGACATGATCCGCGTCCATGACGTCGCCGCGCATCGCGACGCCCTGCGCATTGTCCAGGGGGTGATGGCGCCGGAGCCGGCGCTGGCGTCCGCTGCGGAGCGTGAGGCATGAGCGGGGGGAAACGGCGGGGAGAAGGTGAGAGGGTGTCCGCGGACGCCGCCCTGACGCGGGCTGTTCCGGCCGAGGCTCTTCCGGCACAAGCTCTTCCGGCACAAGCTTTTCTGACACAAGCTTTTCTTGGGCTTGGCGGTAACCTCGGCGACGTGGCGGCGCGTTTCGACGCCGCCATCGCCTTGCTGGCCGGGACAGAAGGGGTGGAGGTGCGCCGGCGTTCGGCGCTGTGGCGCACGCCGCCCTGGGGCGACCCTGACCAGCCGCCGTTTCTCAATGCCTGCGTGGAGATTGGGGCAAGCCTGACGCCACTGGCGTTGCTGCGCCTGTGCCTCGACATTGAGCGGCGGCTGGGCCGCGACCGCCAGGCGCCGCAGGCCCGGCGCTGGGGGCCGCGCCCCATCGACATCGACCTGCTCGACATGGCTGGCGTGGCGCTTGATGAGCCGGAGCTGACCCTGCCGCACCCACGGCTCGGCGAGCGCGCCTTTGCCCTGGCGCCGCTGGTGGAGCTGGCGCCAGACCTGCCGGTGCGGGTGCGCGACGGGGACCGCATCCTCCAGATGCCGGCGCGGCAGGCGCTGGCGCGCCTGTCGATGCAGGGGCTGGAGCGACTGGGAGGCTGAGGGGCTACGGCCAGCGCACCGTCGGCGGCATCGACGACAGGATCGAGGCGATGTTGCCGCCCGTCTTCAGCCCGAACACCGTGCCGCGATCGTAGAGCAGGTTGAACTCGACGTAGCGGCCGCGCCGCACCTGCTGCTCCAGCCGCTCCTCCTCACGCCATGGCTTGCCCATGTTGGCGCGGACGATGGCCGGATAGATGTCGAGGAAAGCCTCGCCGACGCTGCGGGTAAAGGCCATGTCCGCGTCGAAATCGTCGTTCCAGACATAGTCGTAGAAAATGCCGCCGATGCCGCGCATCTCGTTGCGGTGCTTCAGGAAAAAGTACTCGTCGCACCATTCCCGGTAGCGCGGATAGTCCGCGTGCGGATGGCCGGCGCAGGCGGCGGCCATGGCGGCGTGGAACGCCTGGGCGTCGGGGTCGTCCTGGCCGCGCCGGGCGTCGAGCATGGGCGTCAGGTCGGCGCCGCCGCCGAACCACGGCTTCGAGGTGACCACGAAGCGCGTGTTCATGTGCACGGTCGGAAGCTGGGGATGCCAGGGGTGGGCAATGAGCGAAATGCCGGCGGCCCAGAAGCCAGGATGGGTGTCCGTGCCGGGGATCTGGCCGCGAAACTCCGGCGCGAACTCGCCATGCACTGTGGAAACATGCACGCCGGCTTTCTCGAACACCCGGCCGTGCAGCAGGCCCATGGTCCCCCCGCCGCCAGGGGCGCCGGTGTGATCGGTGCGGGTCCACGGCGTGCGCACGAAGCGGCCAGGCCTGTCGCGAAGCGCCTGCGGCATGTCCGCAGCCCAGGCGGCGGCGGGCATGCCGGCGGCTTCATCCTCAAGCTTCTCGAAAGCCGCGAAAATTCGCTCCTGAAGTGCGGCGAACCACGCGGCGGCGCGCTCCTTGTAACCATCGAGGGTTGCCTCGGGGGGCAACTGGGCCGGCTTGCCTGCGGGATTGGTCACGTCGCTTCTCCATCTCTGGCGTATCCGTAACGCCAGCCTGTATCTGACGCCATAGGCGCCGTTGCGCCATGGGCGAAATTGACCAGGGGGCGCCCGCAGCCCTACGCGCCCGCAACAGCGCGCGGCCAGCCCCCGGTCTGGCGCAGCGCTTCGGCGGCGAATATCGCGGCCGCCATGGCGACGTTGAGCGAGCGCATGCCATGCGCCAGCGGGATATGCACCGCCGCGTCAGCCGCCGCATGGACATAGTCCGGCGCGCCGGCGCTTTCCCGCCCCAGCAGGAGCGTGTCATCTGCCGCGAAGCTGAAGTCCGGCAAGGCGACGGAGCCCATGGTGGTGGCCAGCACCAGCCGGCCGCCGCGCGCCGCGTGCGCCTCCTGAAAGGCGCGCCAGGAGGCGTGACGGGCGATGCGCACATTGTCCAGATAGTCCATGCCCGCGCGGCGAAAATGCCGGTCCGTCACCGGAAAGCCGGCGGGCTCGATGATATCAACCGCCACGTCGAGGCAGGCGCCCAGGCGCAGGATCGCGCCCGTGTTTTGTGGAATGTCCGGTTGAAACAGCGCAAGGCGCATGGGGGCCGTCCTGAACATGGCGCGCGCATGCGGCGCGCCGCAACAGCCGCCGTCATGCAGCGTCGCGATCGGTGATACTGCCGGCTGCCGCCGCCGGGCGCCCGCGCCGGGGCGGGCGGGGCCAGCTTCGCGGCGCATCATGTATCGCCGGGCTGGCGAAAGCGATCCCCGTCTTTGCCATGGCCGGCGCTGGCCGCGCGGCGCCCACCCCGCCGTTCTGGCCGGCCGCGACCGCCATCGCCCAGGCGGGCCACGGGCATGATCTGATTCACTTTATGAAGAAAAATCACGTCGGAGAGGGGCGGCCAGGGGCGTTTTTCCGGGGGGGGGGGCGGGCGCTGGGGCGCAATTGTGTCGCCGTCAGGTGGCGCGGAATGCCGCATGTGGTTTTTTGTTGACGACAGCGCCGAGTGTGGCGGAAACACGGCGTTATCAAGGAAGTGGTTGCGTGCAATCCTTTTGCATCCGCCTGTGAGCAACGGACGGCGCGCGGCCAGCTTGCGCGCCAGCGCTTGGCAGCGACGGGCTGCCTGTGCTGGTATGGACACCACTTTTGAAGCATGCCAAAGAGCCGCATGGCGACTCCCATCGTCGCGCGCAGTTTCTGGCGTGGGTGTTTCGCGTGATATCGGCGCTGTCCGGTCCGGCGCTCCGCGCCCGGTTTGCAGCGGGACGGGCCGATGTCGCCGGGCGCCGTCCACTTTTGTAGGAGCCGATTGTGGCCGAGACCGTACCATCCGCCGAGCCGACCCGGCGTGACTTCCTCCTGATCGCCACCGGGGCCGTCGGCGCTGTCGGCGCCGCCGCTGTTGCATGGCCTTTCATCGCGCAGATGCAGCCGGACGCCGCCACCATCGCGGCTGGCGCGCCGGTCGAGGTCGACCTGACGCCGGTCGCGGAAGGCCAGATCCTCAAGCTGTTCTGGCGCGGCAGGCTGATTTTCGTCCGTCATCGCACCAAGGCCGAGATCGCGTCCGCCGCCAATGTGGACGTCGCCTCCCTTCGTGACCCGCAGCCCGACTCGGCGCGCGTCAAGGAAGGTCACGCCCAGTGGCTGGTGGTGTACGGCAACTGCACCCATCTCGGCTGCGTGCCGCTCGGACATCAGGGCCAGTACGAAGGCTGGTTCTGCCCGTGCCACGGCTCGGTGTTCGACACGTCTGGCCGCATCCGCCAGGGGCCGGCGCCGACCAATCTGCCGATTCCGCCCTACACATTCGTCTCCGATTCGAAGATCACGATCGGCTGAGGCGCAACGACCATATTCTGGAGCAGGCGACCATTATGGAAGGCCATTCTGTTTACGTCCCCAAGAGCGGCTTCACAAAGTGGCTCGAGGCCCGGCTGCCGATTATCAGCCTCACGCACTCGTCGGCGGTCGCCTATCCGGTTCCGCGCAACCTGAACTATTTCTGGACCTTCGGCGCCATCCTCACGATGATGCTGGTGGTGCAGATCGTTACAGGCGTCGTGCTGGCCATGCACTATGTGCCTAACGCCAAGCTGGCGTTCGCATCGGTCGAATCGATCATGCGCGACGTCAACTTCGGCTGGCTGCTGCGCTACATGCACGCCAACGGCGCGTCGATGTTTTTCATCGCCGTTTACATCCACATCTTCCGCGGCATGTACTACGGCTCCTACAAGGCGCCGCGCGAGGTGCTGTGGATCCTTGGCGTGATCATCTTCCTGCTGATGATGGCCACCGCCTTCATGGGCTACGTGCTGCCGTGGGGCCAGATGTCGTTCTGGGGCGCCACCGTCATCACCAACCTGTTCTCGGCCTTTGACGAGATCATCCCGGGCGTTGGCACCTGGATCGTCACCCTGCTGTGGGGTGGTTTCGCGGTCGACAATCCGACCCTGAACCGCTTCTTCGCGCTGCACTACCTGCTGCCGTTCATGCTGGCGGGCGTCGTCGGCCTGCACATCTGGGCGCTGCACCACGTGGGCCAGAACAATCCGACCGGCGTGGAAGTGAAGAACATCCGCAAGGACACGGTGCCGTTCACCCCCTACGCGACCGTCAAGGACGCGGTGGGCGTGGTCTTCTTCCTGATCCTGTTCGCCTGGTTCCTGTTCTACATCCCGAACTTCATGGGTCACGCCGACAACTACATCGAGGCCAACCCCTCGGTGACGCCGGCCCACATCGTTCCGGAATGGTACTTCCTGCCGTTCTACGCGATCCTGCGCGCCATCCCCTCCAAGCTTGGCGGCGTGCTGGCGATGTTCTCGGCAGTGCTGATCCTGGCGTTCCTGCCCTGGCTGGACACGTCGAAGGTGCGCTCGGGCAGCTACCGCCCGGTGTTCCGGGTGTTCTTCTGGCTGTTCGTCGCCACCTGCGTTGTGCTGGGCTGGCTCGGCGCCAAGCCGGCCGAAGGCGGCTACACCCTGGCGGCGCAGGTTCTGACCGTGTTCTACTTCGCCTACTTCCTCATCGTCCTGCCGCTGCTTGGCCTGTTTGAGACGCCGCGTCAGTTGCCCGGCTCGATCGCCGAGGCCGTGCTCGCCAAAAAGGCGAAGAGCGCGGCGCCGGCTGATGCGTCGGTCAATGGCTGAGCCGTGAAGGGGAATCGTCAAATGAAGCTTACGAAACTCCTGACCGCCGGCGTGTTCGCGGTGGTTCTGGGCGCCCTGTCGGCGCCGGCGCAGGCCTCCGAGGCTGGCCCGACGCCGCCGCAGGTTAACTGGTCGTTCTCCGGCCCGTTCGGCAAGTTCGATCCGCAGCAGCTGCAGCGCGGCTTCAAGGTGTATCGCGAAGTTTGCGCCGCCTGCCATTCGCTGAAGTACGTTGCGTTCCGCAATCTGTCGGAGCCGGGCGGACCGCTGTTCACGCAAGGTCAGGTCAAGGCGCTGGCCGCCGAGTACAAGGTGCAGGACGGTCCCAACGACGCCGGCGAAATGTTCGAGCGTCCAGGCCGCCCGGCTGACCACTGGCCAAGCCCGTTCCCGAACGATAACGCCGCCGCCGCCGCCAATGGCGGCAAGGCGCCGCCGGACCTGTCGCTGATGGCCAAGGCCCGCACCTATGAGCGCGGCTTCCCCACCTTCGTGTTCGACATGTTCACCCAGTTCGCCGAGCAGGGGCCGGATTACATCCACGCCCTGCTGACGGGCTATGTGGAGAAGCCGAAGGACTTCAACCTTCCGGCTGGCGGAACTTACAACAAGTATTTCCCCGGCCATGTCATCGCCATGCCGAACCCGATCAACGACGGCCAGGTGGACTACAAGGGGCCGGATGGCAAGCCGCAGGCTCCGGAAACCATCGACCAGTATGCCAAGGACGTCTCGGCTTTCCTGATGTGGACCGCCGAGCCGAAGATGGAAGCGCGCAAGGCGCTCGGCTTCCGGGCGATCATCTTCCTGGTGCTGCTGGCCGGCCTGACCTATTTCGCCAAGAAGCGCATCTGGAAGAAGCTGCCTGATCCGGCCTGATCCAGAACAGCGCAACCGGCAGGGGCGCAATGCGCCCGAACCTGCCGGAACACTGAATGACGGCGACGCCGGAAGACGGAAGTCTTCCGGCGTTTGCTTTTGGCGGCTCCGATGTCATCCGCCGCCGCCAGGTTCAGGCTCCGCGCCAGCCGCGCCGGGCGGATGATGCGCTGGCCGCGTCCGCGACATGGCCGCCTTTCCGGCGCTGGTGGTTGCGCCAGCGGGCGGGAGTGGGGATAAACAGGGGCGGAGCCAGCGGTCCGTCGACGAGACCGCGGCCTGACGCAGGGAGAGAAACGGATGGCATGGACCGAAATCCTCTATGACGTGAAGGATGGCGTCGCCACGGTGACGCTGAACCGGCCGGACAGGCTGAACGCATGGACCCGGAACATGGAAGGCGAGTTGCGCCAGGCCATGGAGCAGGCCGCCGCCGATGACGCGGTGCGCGCCATCGTCATCACCGGGGCCGGTCGCGGCTTCTGCGCCGGCGCCGACATGAATCTGCTCAGCGGCCTGAGCTCGGGCGAGGAGCAGCGCGGCGGCGCCGCCGAGGATGCAGCGCGCGCCAGCAACGGCGGCGAGGGCATCGACGCCAATTACAACCGGCGCTTTTCCTGGATGCTGCGCCTGCCCAAGCCGGTGTTCGCCGCCATCAATGGCCCCATCGCCGGCATGGGCGTGTGCTTCGCGTCGTTCTGCGATTTCCGTTATGTCGCCGAGGGCGCCAAGATGACCACGGCGTTCGCCCGCCGCGGCCTGATCGCCGAGCATGGCGTCTCATGGATGCTGCCGCGCATCGTCGGCCTGACCAACGCCCTGGATCTGCTGATGTCGGCCCGCGCCGTTGAGGCAACGGAACTGGAGCGCCTTGGTTTCGGCCGTCTGCTGCCGCAGGAGGGCTTCCTGGACGCCGTGCGCGGCATCGCCCGCGATCTCACAACCAACGCCTCGCCCCGCTCCATCGGCGTCATGAAGCGCCAGGTCTATGACGCGATGTTCCAGAACCTCGACGAAGCTTGGGATGTGGCCGACCGCGAGATGGTCGCATCGTTCAGCAGCGCCGACTTCAAGGAGGGCGTGGCCCACTTCGTCGAAAAGCGCGCGCCGGCCTTTACCGGCCGCTGAAGCAGGCGTGACGTCCCTGCGGGAGCCGGTTCACCCGGGCCGGCTTCCGTTGCGC
Source organism: Camelimonas sp. ID_303_24 (assembly GCF_053543495.1). NCBI lineage: Bacteria > Pseudomonadati > Pseudomonadota > Alphaproteobacteria > Hyphomicrobiales > Chelatococcaceae > Camelimonas > Camelimonas sp. ID_303_24. The sequence goes on along the minus strand of NZ_JBLLJM010000003.1, from coordinate 77,311 downwards.
GCGGCCTGCGCGCGGGCAATTTGCCCCTGGAAGGCCAGCGCCCGCTCCAGCATCAATTGCTGCCCCTGTCCGGTCGCCGCGCCGCGCAGGGCCAGGGCATAGCCATAGCCGACGGCTGGCTGCAGGGTTTCCAGGCCAATCTCGCCATTGATCCAGTGCAGCATGACGGAACGGAAGGTGAAGTCGAGGTTGAGCAGCAGCGTGGTGGTGTCGATTTCCGGCAGCAACCAGCCGTCGCTGGCGGCGGCGTCCAGCAGGCCGATCCAGAAAGCCTCGCGTTTGGGGTTGAAGATCATGCTGCGCTCTTCCGCGCCGGTGGTCCTGAGCATGCTGCCCCACAGCGCCCGGTAGAAATCCGGGTCCTGCTCGTAATAACTCACCGCGAGCGCCGCGGCTTTCAGCACGCGCTCGAGCGGGGAGCAGGCGTCGTAGCCAGCGAAGCGGTGGCCGAAGCCCTTGATGTCCTCAAGCACCGCCAGCAGGATGGCGCCTTTTGAGCCAAACAGGTTGTAGGGGGTCGCAAGGCTGACGCCGGCGCGCGCCGCCAGCGCCCGCATCGACAGGCCAGCGTCGCCGGTTTCCCGGATGAGTTCGCGCGCGGCGTGGATGATGCGGCGGCGACGCTCGGCCTTCGCTTCCTCGCGGCGTCCCTGTGCGGCCGGCGCTGGCTGCCCCATGCATCTGCCTTTCGTGGTTTCACATTGATGTGCGATGAAGCTGACTTGCCGGGCGCTGGTCAACCCCTCCGGTCGCCCAGGCTGGAATGGCTGGCGCGTTGCCTCTCCCGGGGCGGGCTGGCGCAGTCGCCGGACCCGAGGCTGCAATGCGCCGCGCGTCGATTGACGGCGATCAATTTTTATATCACGTTTCAAAAAAATGATCGCCGGCGCTCACGCGATACCGTGGAGGCAGCCGGCTTGCGCGACGCCCACGGGTTAACCGCGGCGCGCGGCCGGGAGGAAACGATGAACGTGAACATGCCGTGGGCGCATGAAGTACCTGGCGCGCGTGAAGAAGCCGGCGCGCATGAAGAACATGGCGCCAGCCGCCCGGCCGGCCCCTGGCGTCTGGCGTTTGGCGGCCGTCGCGTCCTGCTTGGGCTGGCGCTGGCCGCCGGGTTCGCCTGGGCGCCGCCGCTCGCCGTCCCGGCGCGGGCGCAGGACAAGCCGCCGATCCGCATTGGCAATCTCGCGCCCTACAGCGGCCCGGCTTCCGCATACAGCGCCTTCGCCAAGACCGAGGCGGCCTATTTCCGCATGGTGAACGCCAAAGGCGGGATTAATGGCCGCCAGGTCGAGTTCATTTCCTATGACGACGCCTACAGCCCGCCCAAGGCGGTGGAGCAGGCGCGCAAGCTGGTCGAGCAGGATGGGGTGCTCGCCATCGTCCAGGCCGTCGGAACGCCGCCCAATGCGGCGATCATGAAATACATGAACGCCAAAAAAGTACCGCAGCTGTTCGCGGCCACCGGCGCCACCAAATTTGGCGATTACCGCAACTACCCCTGGACCATGGGCCTGTCGACGTCGGTGTATCACGTCGAGGCGGCCATGTACGCCGGGTACATTCGCGAGAAATTCCCTAACGGGAAGGTCGCGGTGATCTATCCCAACGACGACTATGGTCGCGACATTTTCGAGGGCTTCCGCAAGGCGCTGGGCAAGGACTACGACAGATATGTCGTCGCCACCGCCACCTACGACAATTCCGAGCCGACCATTGATTCGCAGATGTCGAAGCTGAAGGCCTCCGGCGCCAACATCTTCGTCAATTTCTCCACGCCGCGCTTCGCCGCCCAGGCCATCCGCAAGGCGGCGGAGCTGGGCTGGAAGCCGGACCTGCAGATCGTCAACACCACCGGCGCGTCGATTCCCATGGTGTTCAGGCCCGCCGGCCTCGACAACGCCAAAGGCGTCATCACCTCCACCTCGCTGAAGGAGGCGAGCGATCCGCGCTACCGGGATGATCCAGGCGTGCAGGAATATCTGGCCTTCATGAAGCAGTGGTATCCCGAGGGCGACCCGACGAACAACCAGAACGCCTACGGCTACATGTGCATCAAGCTGGTGCACAAGGTGCTGGAAATGGCCGGCGACGATCTCTCCCGCGAGAACATCATGAAGCAGGCGGCCAGCCTGAAGGACGTGAAGCTCGGCCTGCTGCTGGACGGCGTGCTGGTCAACACCAGCCCCACCAATTACTTTCCCATTACCCAGATGCAGCTCATGCGCTTCAATGGCGAGGGGTTCGATCCCATCGGCGCGGTTCAGAAGCATGATGTGAAGCTGTACGATTGAATGCAATCGGGCGCGCCGGCGCCGCTGCGCCCGACGAACATGTGTAACTGAAAAAGACAGGGCGACATCCGGCCCGGCGGGCCGGATGTCGCCCTGAAAAACAACCAGAAACATAACAGTCCGGGAAGAAACGCCATGACCAGCGCGCCCATCGCGCCAGATGCGTTCGCGCATCTTCTGTACGAGGTGAAGGACCATGTCGCGGTCATCACCCTCAACCGGCCCGAACGCCACAACGCCCTGAACCGCCGCGCCTATGACGAGGTGCGCGCCGCCTTCCTGGCGGCGTCCGCCGACAATGACGTGCGCTGTGTCGTGGTCACCGGCGCCGACCCGGCGTTCTGCTCCGGCGAGGACGTCAAGGAGATGATGACCGGCGAGAAGCCGGCGGCTCCACCGTTGAACGTGCAGGCCCGCCGGCCGCCGACGCCCGCCGCCATGGCGGCGCTGGAGTGCAGCGTGCCGGTAATTGCCGCCGTCAACGGCGCCGCCGTCGGCTGGGGCATGGAGCTGGCGCTCTACGCCGACATCCGCATCGCTTCGGAGAAGGCGAAGTTCGCCGAACTGTTCATCCGCCGCGGGCTGATCTGCGACGTGGGCGGCCTGCTGCGCCTGCCGGCGATCGTCGGCCCGGAGATGGCGGCGCGCCTGCTGTACACCGGCGATGTCATCACGGCGGAGGAGGCGGCGCGCATCCGCCTCGTCAGCGAGCTGGCCCCGCACGCGGAGCTGATGCCGCGCGCCATGGCGCTGGCCGGGCGCATCGCCGCCAATCCGCCGCTGGCCCTGCGCTACATGAAGGAGGGCCTGCGCCGCGCCCATGGCGGTGATCCGGCCGATATCGGCGGCTGGGCCATCGATGTGATCTATCGTCTGTTCGCCACCGAAGATCACCGGGAAGGCGTGCGCAGTTTTCTGGAGAAACGTGAGCCGGCGTTTACCGGTCGCTGAAAACGCCTGCAAACGCCGCCGCGGCGTTTGCCAACACTCGTCGTCAAACCAGAACAACAGGACGCGTTCGCGGGTCAAATCAGGCCGGACGCGCGCCAGCGGACACTCCGGGAGCCAGAGCAATGAGCACACAGCAGGCCGCAATCACGCCCGCCACGGCCGCGAACGCAGTTCCGGATGCATGGGTGCGGATTGGCGAAGAGGTGCGCGCCTCGGCGGACATGATCCTCGCCGCGCGGCGCGCGGCGCGCGGTTACAGGGAACTGGGCGTCGGGCGCGGCGATGTCGTCGCCGTCTACATGCGCAACTGTTTCACCCTCATCGAGGCAACCGTGGGGGCGGGGCTGGTCGGCGCTTATGTGACGCCGGTGAACTGGCACAACACGCCGGAAGAGGCGCGGCATGTGCTGGTTGATTCCGGCGCCCGCGCGCTGGTGATCCACGCCGACCTGTACCGCGCGGTTCAGCATGTCGTGCCGGAGGGCGTCACGGTCATCGTTGCGGAAACGCCGGATAATCTGCGCGTCGCATACCGCATCAGCGATGAAAACGCAGCGGTTCCGCCAGGCGTCGCGAACTGGGACAGCTGGCTTTCGGATCAGGCTCCCCTGGAGGAGCCATTCGAAACCTCGCCCGGTTCGATGATTTATACGTCCGGCACCACTGGCAATCCCAAGGGCGTGCGCCGCAAGCCGCCGCAGCCGGAAGAAGCGGAAGACATCACCAGGGTGCTCAGCATCGTTGGCGGCTTTGCCGACTGGCCGAAGCCGCTGAACGAGGCGACCATGCTCATTCCCGGGCCGGCCTACCACTCCAGCCCCAATGGCTGGCTGTTCGCCGGCTTCCGCATGGGCGTCAATCTCATCGTCGCGCCGAAATTCGACGCGGAAGAGATGCTGCAACTCATCGAGCGCCATCGCATCAGCCATGTGCTCGCCGTGCCAACCATGTTCGTGCGCCTGCTGGCCCTGCCCGAGGCGACGCGCAAGCGCTACGACCTGTCTTCGGTTGTGCATGTGATGCACGTCGGCGCGCCGTGCCCGCCGCATGTCAAGCATGGCATGATCGACTGGTGGGGGCCGGTCATCACCGAGCACTACGGCTCCACCGAAACCGGCGCGGTGACGCTGTGTTCGGCCCAGGAATGGCTGGACCATCCAGGCACCGTCGGCAAGGCCGTTGCGGGGTTCACGGTGGTGATCATGGATGAGAACGGCAACATCCTGCCGCCCGGCCAGGAAGGCGAGGTGGTGTGCGGCGGCCGGACCTATCCAGATTTCACCTACCACGGCGATGACGCCAAGCGGAAGAAATCGGATCGCAACGGTTTGATCGCCACCGGCGACGTCGGCTATTTCGACGCGGACGGCTTCCTGTATCTGTCCGGTCGCGCCAGCGACATGATCATCTTCGGCGGCACTAACATCTATCCGGCCGAGATCGAAGCGGAGCTGATGCGCGTTCCCGGCGTCGCCGACTGCGCGGTGTTTGGCATTCCGGACGCCGATTTTGGCGAAAAGGTCTGCGCCATCATCCAGCCCAAACCCGGCGCTGATCTTGATGCGGACGGCGTCTGCGCCGATCTGCGCCAGCGTCTCGCCAGCTACAAGATCCCGCGTCACATCGAGTTTTCGGATACGCTGCCCCGCGAGGACACCGGCAAGATTTTCAAGCGCAAGCTGCGCGAGCCGTTCTGGGCTGGCGTCGGCCGCAATATCTGAGGCGGGTCGCGCCACCGGCTCCCGCGCGGAAGGGCGCGAAAGGGGCGCGCAAGGGCGCGAAGGGGTCTTGGGGGGGGCGCGGGCGAACCGGCCCGTGGCCCTGACTGGCAAGAAAAAGACGGCGCACAAAAACCGCGTCGGCAGGGAAGGACGTCATGGACTACACGCAGATTGCTTGCGAGCAGGACGGATCGGTGATGGTCATCACCCTCAACCGTCCGGAAAAGCTGAACGCCTTCACCGGCGTGATGGGCGCGGAAATCGCTGACGCCTTCCAGCGCGCCGACGCCGACGACAGCGTGCGCGCCGTGGTGATGACCGGCGCCGGGCGGGCTTTTTGCGCCGGCGCCGATGTCTCGGCCGGCGCCAAAAGCTTTGACACGACCGATCCGCACGGCGCTGGCAATTTCGGCCAGCGTCTCGCCAGCGGCGGCCGCTCCTCCGGCGTCAGTTTTGTCCACGCCATCTTCAACTGCCGCAAGCCGTCGATCGCGGCGATCAATGGCGGCTGCGTCGGCGTCGGCGCCACGATGACCCTGCCGATGGACGTGCGCATCTGTTCGTCCAACGCCAAAATCGGCTTCATTTTCGCCCGGCGCGGCCTGGTGCCGGAGGCGGGCAGCGCCTGGTTCCTGCCGCAGATCGTTGGCCTGCCCCAGGCCCTGCGCTGGTCGATCACCGGCAATACCTTTGGCGCGGACGAGGCGCTGCGCGGCGGCCTGGTCGAGGAAGTGACGGCGCCGGAGGATCTGCTGGCCCGGGCCAAGGCCATCGCCAACGAGATGACGGCCGAGTCCGCTCCGGTTTCCGTGGCGCTGACCCGGCAACTGTTGTGGCGCTACGCGACCCAGCCCGATCCCCGGCATCTGCTGGCCATCGACGGCCCGATGTCGATGGAGCGCGGCGCCCACGCCGACGTGCGCGAGGGCGTGCAGGCGTTCCTCGACAAGCGCAAGCCGTCGTTCCCCGGCAAGGTCTCGCAGGACATGCCGTCGCAATACCCGTGGTGGGAGCAGGGGGAGCCATGAAACCGGCAACGGACGCAATCGCCGCGCGCACAACTCTCGACGACCAGGCGTTGCTCACCCATGAGCTTTCCCGCATCGCCGGGAGGCTCGCGCCCGGGGCCACGTCGGTGGCCGGCATGACGCGGCTCTCCGGCGGCGCCAGCCAGGAAACCTGGGCGTTCCGCGCCGTTGGCGACGCGACCGCCGGCGACAGCCCCCACGTCGATGTCGGGCTGATCCTGCGCCGCGCCCCTGGCGGCTGGCGCCAGGCCGACGGCGCGGCTGGCCTCGAAACCGAGGCGGCGGTGATCCGCGCCGCCGGGACCCAGGGCGTCCCCGTGCCGGAGGTGGTCTACGTCCTGACGCCGGAGGACGGCGTCGGGCGCGGCTTTGTTACCCGCCGGGTCGATGGCGAAACCATCGCCCGCAAGATCCTGCGCGATGCGGAATTCGCCCACGCCCGGACCTTTCTGGCGGAGCAGTGCGGCGGCATTCTCGCCCGCATTGCAATGGTCGACGCCGCGGCGCTGCCGCCGCTGAAGCTTGCGCCCGCGCGCCAGCAACTGGATGATTTGCTGGGGCGCTGGCGGGGCATGGGCCTGCACAAGCCGGTGTTCGAGCTGGCGTTTCGCTGGCTGGCCGAACGCTGCCCGCCCGATCCGGCGCAGCCGGTGCTGGTGCATGGCGACTTCCGCAACGGCAATCTGATCATCGGGCCAGACGGCGTGCGCGCGGTGCTTGACTGGGAAGTCGCCCATCTGGGCGATCCGATGGAGGATCTGGCGTGGATCTGCGTCAACTCCTGGCGCTTCGGCGCCCTCGACCAGCCGGCCGGCGGCTTCGGCAGCCGCGAACAGCTGTTCGCCGGCTATGAAAAGGCCGGCGGCTGCAAGGTCGATCCGCAACAGGTGCGTTTCTGGGAGGCGCTTGGCTCCCTGCGCTGGGGCATTGCCTGCACGGGCATGATCGACACCTTCCGCTCCGGTCTCGACGCCGGCGTCGAGCGGGCCATGATCGCCCGTCGCGCCTCCGAAACCGAGATCGACCTTCTCAACCTGATCGCGCCGCGGGCGTGATGCTTCTGGAGCCGCCATGCAGGACGAACCCACCCCCCAGGAGCTGCTGGCCGCCGTCGCCAGCTGGCTGCGCAACGAGTTGATGCCGGTCGCCCCGGCCGACAAGGTTTTCCACGTGCGCGTCGCCGCCAACGCCATCGACCTGGCGTTGCGGCAGCTGGCGCTGGCCGGACCGGGCGACGCCGCCGAGCGCGGCCGGCTGGCGGCCCTGCTGGGGCGGGACGGCGATCTGGCCATGCAGAACGCCGCCCTGGCGGAAGGCATCGCCTCCGGCGCCGTGGACGCGGACAATCCGGCGGTCATTGACCATCTCTACGCCACCACCCTGGAGAAGCTGGCGGTGGACCAGCCGGCTTACGCCGCCTACCGGCGCGCGGCCGGGCTGGAGACCGGCAAGACGGGCCGCTGAGTGTTCGGGCCTGTCCACGGAGCGACGCCCGCCAGGGCGTCACTTTTGCTTGACCCGCGCGTCAAACTGGCCAGGTTAGCCCGATCAGATAACGGAGCGGGCCGCCCTGGCCCGCCGGGAGGAAACCATGAAGACGTTTTTGCGCGTCCGCGCCCTGTTGGCAGGCGCTGCGCTGGTGCTGGGCGCAACCGCCGCGCAGGCTGAGCCCAAATATGGTCCCGGAACCTCGGACAAGGAAATCAAGGTCGGCCAGACCATCGCCTACAGCGGTCCCGCGTCGGCCTACGGCAATCTCGGCAAGGTCGAGGCCGCCTATTTCAAGTGGCTGAACGACACGAAGGGCGGCATCAACGGCCGCAAGATCACCTTCATCAGCCGCGACGACGGCTACCAGCCGCCAAAGGCCGTCGAAAACGTGCGCTCCCTGGTGGAAGGCGACGAAGTGGCGCTGGTTTTCGGCGTGCTGGGAACGCCGGTGAACATGGCCATCCGGCCGTATCTCAACGCCAAGAAGGTGCCGCATCTGTTCAACGCCGCCGGCTCTTCGGCGTTCAATGATCCGAAGAAGTATCACTGGACCACAGGCTGGCAGCCGAACCTGCACGACGAGGCGAAGTTCTACGCCAAACAGCTGCTGAAACTGAACCCGAACGCCAAAATCGGCGTGCTGTACCAGAACGACGACTTCGGCAAGGACATGCTGGCGGGCCTCAAGGAAGGCCTTGGCGACAAGGCTGACAAGATGATCGTCAGCGCCCAGATGTTCCAGCCGACGGACCCCACCGTCGACAGCCAGATGGTGATCCTGAAGAACGCAGGCGCCGACGCCCTGTTCCTGTTCACTTACGCCAAGCAGGCAGCCCAGGCGATCAGCAAGGCGGCGGACCTGAACTGGAAGCCGCACACCTTCCTGCATCTGGGCTCCGCTTCCATTGGCGCCACGCTGAAGCCGGCCGGGCTCGACAAGTCGGTGGGCGTGATGACCGCCGGCTTCGCCAAGGACCCGAGCGATCCGCAGTGGAAGGACGATCCGGCGGTGAAGGAATGGCTGGCGTGGATGAAGGAGAACATGCCCGGCGCTGACACCAATGACGCGCTGTACGCCATGGGCTTCGCCACCGCGCAGACCCTGGAGCAGGTGCTGAAGCAGGCCGGCGATGACCTGACGCGTGAAAACATCATGAAGCAGGTTGGAAATCTGAAGCAGTTCCGCCCGGAATTGCTGCTGCCTGGCAGCTATATCAATACGTCGCCAGATAATTACGCCGTCGTCACCTACATGAAGTTGCAGAAATTTAATGGAAAAAGCTGGGACTTCGTGGATTGACAACTGACGGGCTGCTGCATTCTCATTGATGGCAAGGGCAGAGCGAATCCGCCAAATGGGTTCGCCGCCATCAGGGAGCAAACGCATGTCAGTTCACACAACGCGCGGGCGCGCGTGGCTTGGAGCCATCGCCGCGCTCGCCGGCGCGACGCTTGCCGCCGGCGCCGCATTCGCCGAGGCCAAATATGGCCCCGGCACGTCGGCAACCGAGATCAAGGTCGGCCAGACCATCGCCCACAGCGGCCCGGCCTCGGCCTATGGCCGGCTTGGCCAGGCCCAGGCAGCCTATTTCAAATGGCTGAACGAGAAGAAGGGCGGCATCAACGGCCGCAAGATCACCTTCATCAGCCGCGATGACGGCTACCAGACGCCGAAGGCCGTCGAAAACGCCCGCTCGCTGGTGGAGAAGGATGAGGTCGCGCTGATCTTCGGCAACCTCGGCACGCCGATCAACATGGCGATCCGGCCCTATCTCAATGCGAAGAAGGTGCCGCTGCTGTTCATCGCCGCCGGCTCGTCCGCCTTCAATGATCCCAAGAACTTCCCTTATGTCATGGGATGGCAGCCGAACCTGAACAAGGAGGCGGCCTTCTACGCCAAATACGTGCTGAAGGCCAAGCCGGACGCCAGAATTGGCGTGCTTTACCAGCATGACGACTATGGCAAGGATCTGCTGAACGGCCTGAGGCAGGGGCTTGGCGACAGGGCCGACAAGATGATTGTCAACACCCAGAGCTTCCAGGCGACAGACCCGACCATCGACAGCCAGCTGGTCATTCTCAAGAACGCCAATGTCGACGTGCTGTTCCTGTTCGCCTACGCCAAGCAGACGGCCCAGGCCATCACCAAGCTGGCGGACCTGAACTGGAAGCCGATGACTTTCCTGCACCTGGGCTCGGCCTCGGTCGGCGCCACGTTGAAGCCGGCGGGTCTGGAAAATTCCAAAGGCGTGCTGACCGCAGGTTTCAGCAAGGACGCCGCTGATCCCAAATGGGCCAATGACGCGGACGTCAAATGGTATCTCTCCTGGATGAAGGAGAACATGCCGGGCGCCGACGCCTCCGACTCCCTTTACATGGCTGGCATTTCCTACGCCATGGCGCTGGAGCACGTGCTGAAGATGGCCGGCGACGATCTGACCCGCGAAAACATCATGAAGCAGGCGGCCAATCTGAAGGACTACAAGAACCCGTTCCTGCTGCCTGAAGGAAGCATCAATACCAGCCCGGACAACTATGCCGTCGTCACCTACATGCGGCTGCAGAAGTTCAACGGAACCAGCTGGGACTATGTGGAGTGAGGCTAACCCAACGCGTCGGACAACATTTCCGGCGCGGAAATGCCTCGTAGCGGCGTGAGTTGTTCAGGTCGCGGATGCGCCAGCATTTTCGCGGCCTGGCGGCATTCTTTGGTCGCGCGGTTCCAGCGTCCCCTGGTTGCGGAGCCGTGCTGATCAGGTGGTTTGCGGCGGGTTCTTCATGCAAGGCGGCGCGCCGCTGGCGCGCGACGCCGGCTGCCTTGCCTGACATGGACCGGCTGAAGGGCTGGCGCGTCGGCGGCTGTTCGCCGGCTCCGGCCGATAGCGGGATACAGGCATGAAACGTCTTGAAGGTAAGGTCGCCCTGGTCAGCGGGGCCGGGCGCGGCGCCGGCGCGGCCCTGGCGCTGAAGCTGGCCGCCGAGGGCGCCGCGGTTGTCGTCAACGACCTCGACGCCGCCCCGGCTGATGAGACTGCCGCGGCGATCGCCGCCGCGGGTGGGCGGGTCCTGACCTGCGTCGGCGACGTCACCGCCCCCGACTTCGCCGGGGATTTCATCGCCACGGCAATCGATGGCTTCGGCGGCGCCGATATCGTCGTCAACAATGCGGGTTACATCTGGAACGCGGGCATCGGCGCCACCACCGATGAGCAATGGGACGCCATGCAGGATGTTCACCTGAAGGCGGCGTTCCGCATCGCCCGCGCCTGGAACCCGTGGCTGGTCGAACGGGCTCGCGAAGAAGCGCTCGAACAGGCGCGCGACCCGCAGGGCGGCGCGCGGCGCCAGGCTCGCAAGCTGGTCAACATTTCCTCGGTGTCCGGCACCCACGGCGCCTGGAAGCAGATCGGCTACTCATCGGCCAAGGCCGGGCTGATCGGGCTTACCAAGAGTCTCGCGCGCGAATGGGGCCCGCTGGGCGTCACGGTGAACGCCGTGGCTTTCGGCCTGATCGAAACCCGCCTGACCCAGATTATCGCTGGGGAAACCGCGATCGAGGTCGCCGGGCGCCGTCATCGCGTTGGCCTGACACAGGAAATTCGCGACAGTCTGTACGCGCAAACGCCGCTGCGGCGGGGCGGAACGCCGGAAGACGCCGCCGGCGCGGTGCTGCTGTTTTGCCTGCCGGAGTCCGACTACATCACCGGCCAGATCATCGAGGCGGATGGCGGCGTCGGCATGTAGCCGCCGGTCGCGACTTTGCGCTGGCGCCGGCCCGGAGACACAGCCGCTGCTGCGCGTCATGAATGCGCGTGAGATCAGGGGAGCGGGCGAAAGCCGGCCTCCAGGCTGTCAGGAACGTGGAAGAGGCGCAAACCGGAGCTGGCGCAGGTTCATGCACCGCTTGTCGCTGGCGACGGGGCAGGCAACAATCTGCAAGAAGTCAGATGAGGGGAAGCGCAATGAAGTTCACAATCAACATTGACTGCACGCCGATCGAAGCGCGGCAATTGATGGGGCTGCCGGACGTCGAGCCGATCCAGAAGGCGGTGCTGACAGAAATGGAGCGGCGCATGATGGTCGAGATGGAGCGCTTCTCGCCCGAAGGCATGCTGAAAACCTGGTTCGCGGCCGTTCCGGCCAGCCAGGACATGATGCGCGAGATGTTCGGCCGCTTTTTCAACCGCGCTGGCGGCGGCGGCGGCGAACCGCGGAAGTAACCAGGCGGGCCATGGCCCACGCCAGCGCCTATCCACGCCTGCGCTCATCGACGTCGGCCCCGTCTCCGTCAAGACGGGGTTTGCATGACGGGGCTTGCTGCTTGACCGGGCTTGTCCCGGCCATGCCCGAGCGGCGACGCATGCCGGTCATTGCACAAGGCGGGCGGCCCAGGGCGTGGATGCTTGCAACACGTGCGGCATGACGCTGCGGAAGCGGGGCGGACGCGTTCACACGGTGAATGCCGGCGCAGCCAAAATATGCCGCGCCGGAAGCGGTCCACCGGGTGAACAGTCCGCCGCGCTCAGCGGGTCTGGCCGCCGTCCACCGGCACGATGGCGCCCGTGACGAAGCTGGCGCGCGGGCTCAGCAGCCACGCCGCCATGGCGCCGATTTCCTCTGGATGACCGAAACGGCGCAGGGGCACCTCGCGGCGAATCCATTTGTTCCAGGCGTCGGCGCGCTCGCCATTGGCGCGGGCTTCCCAGTCGCCGCCTGGAAAAATGATATTGCCCGGGGCGATGGCGTTGATTCGCACATTGTCGCCGCCGGCAATGCGGGCCAGCTCCTTTGTCATGTGGTTCATCGCCGCCTTGGCCGTGCCATAGGTCAGCGTCGTGCCCAGCGCCCCAAGGCCGGCGATCGAGCTGATCATCAGCAGGGCGCCCTCCTTGCGCGGCGTCATCAGCCGCAGGGCGCCGCGGGCCAGGCGAAACGCCGAGTCGAGGTTCTGCATGAAGCCGGCGTCCCAGGTTTCATCATCCACCTCGAAGCCAGGCGGGCAGGGGTGCAGGCCCACATTGGCCACCGCGCCCCACACCGGGCCGAACTCTGCTTCCGTCCGCGCCAGCGCGGCGTCGATCACCGCGCTCTGGCGCATGTCGCCGGCGAAGGTCCACAGGCGGTCGGCCCCATATTGTTCCGCCAGTTCCGCCCGCGCCTGCTCCAGCGCGTCAGCGCCGCGCGCCGTCATGGCGACCTTGGCGCCTTCCGCCAGCAATGTCTCAACGATGCCGCGGCCAATGCCCCGGCTGGCGCCGGCGACAAAAATCACCTTGTCCTGAAGTTGCAGATCCACCTGTCGCGTTCCCTGTCATGCATGGATTGTGTTCGTCGTGACCAGACCAGACCAGACCTGACCTGACTGGCCAGGCTGGCCTTGCGCGCCGTCCGTCAGGCGGTCTGTGGTTCTGGTCCGATCTGCACCAGCAGCTTGCCGTCATTGCCGCCGCTGAACAGCAGGCCGAGGCTGCTGGCGGCGTTTTCCAGGCCCTGGACCACGTGGGTTTTCCATTTCAGTTTGCCGTCGCGCACCAGCGGCGTCAGCACGCCCAGCGCCTCGGCGGCGCGCGGGAAATAGTCAATGACGATGAAGCCCTTCACCAGCAGGCGACGCATCAGGATGCGGCTGAAGTCGGTGGGACCAGGCACGGGGCCGTCATTGTTGTAGGTGGAGATCATGCCGCACAGGGGCATGCGGCCGAAGTCGTTCATCCTGCTGAACACCGCGTCCATGATCGGCCCGCCGACGTTCTCGAAATTGACGTCAACGCCATTGGGGCACAGCCGGTCGAGCGCCGCGCCCACGTCCTCGCTGCGGTAGTCGATCACTCCGTCGAGCTTCAGGTCGTCGCGCAGCCAGGCGCATTTGTCGGGACCGCCAGCGATGCCAATGACGCGGCAGCCCTGCATCTTCGCCAGTTGCGCCACGATCGAGCCCACGGCGCCGGCGGCGGCGGAAACCACCACGGTCTCGCCGGGCTTCGGCTGGCCGATGTCCATGAGGCCGAAATAGGCGGTGAGGCCGGTGGAGCCGAGCACGCTCATCCAGGCGGTCAGGGGCGCGCCGCCAAGGTCCTGCAATGGCCGCACCAGGTTTTCCGGGGCAATGGTGTAGTCTTCCCAGGCGCCGATGGCCGGCTTGACGATGTCGCCGGGGCGGAAGGCGGTGGAGCGGCTGTCGGCCACGACGCTGATCACGCCGCCGCGCATGGGCTGTCCGAGGCCCACCGGCGGCAAATACTGCTCCCGGTCGCTCATCCAGATGCGGTGGGTCGGATCAAGCGACAGGTAGATATTGCGACACAGGACCTCGCCGTCGGTCAACGTCGGCAGCGGCTTTTCAACCAGGTCCAGATCGCCTTCCGAAATCGCGTCGTCGGGCCTGCGCCGCAGCACCCATTGCCGGTTAACGGTCATTGTTTCATTCCTCCCGTATTGCCGCCCCATGTGTAGCGCCGTCGCCGCTGTCAGGCGAGCCCCGCAGCCAGCTGACGCGGGGCTCGCGCCAGCCAGGCGTCATCCCGCCGCCATGCTGCGTGGTCGCGGCGGCAGCGCCTCCGTGCCGGTGATCTCGCCGGCGAACAAAGCGGTGATTTCCGCTTCGGACAGGCCAAGCGTCTCGCGCAGCACGGCGGCGCTGTGCTCGCCAAGGGTTGGGGCGGGAAAGCGCAGGGGCGGCGCTTCGGTTGCGCCGGCGTCGCGGAACGGCGTGGCGGCGTGGGGAAAGTCGCCGATCCACGCCCGGTTGGCGATGCGCCAGTAGTTGCGCGCCGCCAGATGCGGATCGTTGTAAAGGTCTAGCGCCGGCCTTGCGCGGCCGGCCGCCACGCCCGCCTGCTGCAAGGTCTCCATGGCCTGCGTCGCCGTGCGCCCGGCGCACCAGGCGTTTATGGCGGCGTCAATGTCGTCCTCCCGCGCCTTGCGGCCTGCGGCGGTTGCCAGCGCCGGATCGCTGGCGAGATCAGCCCGGCCAATGGCGTTGGCCAGCGCCGGCCACATGGCGTCGTCGGTGACGGCGATCACCACCCAGCCTTCCGGCCGCGCGCCGGGCGGCGGGTTGGTCGGCGCCGGCATCGGCGCGCCCTGCACGCGCCATTCGCCGCCGGCCGGGTCCGGCTGGCAGGCGTAGCAATTGTGCGGCGCGAACGCCGGGTGGCGGCTGCCGGTTCGCGGCGGCGCGGCGCCGAGCGAGGCGGCGATCATTGCCGGCGCCGTCATCGGCATCAGGCACTCCACCTGGGACAGGTCGATGTGCTGGCCCTCGCCCGTGCGCAACTGGTGCAGCAGGGCGATGAGGGTGGCGGCGGCGCCGTTCAGGCCGCCGGTGGCGTCGCCATAGGCGATGTGCCCCATGGTCGGCGGATCCTGCGGCCAGCCGACGATGCTGGGCAGACCGGAGGCCTGCTCCAGGGTCGAGCCGTAGGCGCGCGCCTGCTTCCATGGTCCAGCCGAACCGAAAGCGCACATGGAGGTCATCACCAGCCGCGGATTGACCTGGCGCAGGGTGGCGTAGTCGAGGCCGAGCTTGGGCAGCACGTCGGCGGCGTAGTTTTCGACAAGTGCGTCCGCCCTGGCCACCAGCTGCTTCAGGGCGGCGACGCCATCCGGGTGGGTGAGGTCGAGGGTGACGCCGCGCTTGTTGCGGTTCAGCGCGCAGAAGCGGCCGGCTTTTTCGTAAAGCCGCTCGCGGAACACCTCTTCCGTTGCGTCAACGCCGCGCCACCAGTCCGGATAGCGGCAGGCTTCGACCTTGATGACGTCGGCGCCGAGATCGGCGAGAAACCGGCCGCACAGTGGCCCGGCCCAGCCCATCGAGAGATCGACGATGGTGACGCCAGCCAGCGGCAGGCCAGTGGCGGCTGTCCCTGCGGGCCGCTCCGGCCAGTCGGGGGCGGCGGAGGCGCCTGTCGCGGCGACAGCGCCGCCGCGTCGCGGCGGCGTCGCGGTGAGCGCCAGCGGGCAGCCCGGCGCCGCCGCGGTGCGTCCGTCGACGCTGATGTCGACAATGGCGCCGCGCGCCCGGAACTGCGGGTTCCCGACAATCTCGGCCATGTCCCAGACCGGCACCATCGGCAGCCGCCGTCGCAGCGCTTCGGCGAACCATTCCGCCATTGGCCGCTGCGACAGGCGCTCGTTGAAAATCGCGTCAAGTTCGTCGGCAAAGGCCAGCCGCATCTCGCCGGTCGCCATGTCGGCCCGGGCGGCGTAGTGCTCGAGACCGAGGAGATTGCAGAATTCGCGCCACTGCGCCGGCGTCACCACGGTCAGGCCAATCCAGCCGTCGGCGGCGCTGTAGACGCCGAGCGGATAGGTCGGCGCGAAACGGTTGACGCCGCCGCGCGCAAAGCCGGCGCCGCGCAGCCAGCCATCGGCGCACTGATATTCGGAATGGGCGAGGCAGGATTCGAACACGCTCAGTTCCAGCGCCCGGCCGCCGCCATGGCGCGCGCGCCCATATAGCGCGCCCATCACGCCGATCAGGCCGGAGACGCCCGCCGTGACCAGGGCCTGGAACTCCGGCGCCGCCAGCGGCGGGCCGTCGGCTGGACCGACATTCTCCACCAGGCCGGCCAGCGCCCTGCAGACGGCGTCGGCGCCCCGCCAGTTGGCGTAGGGGCCGCTGCGGCCAAACCACGAGGCGTCGCAGATGATCAGCCCCGGGCGTCGCGCCGCGATGGCGGCGATGTCCAGATGGCCGAAGGGCGGGCCGTCAGAGGCGATCAGCACGTCGGCGCCGGCGATCAGCCGCTCCAGCGCCAGGGCCTGGGCGGCGGCGTCCCCCTCCAGCACAAGGCTGCGCTTGCCGGCCGCCAGAAAGGCGTAACCGGCTCCCGTTGCCGCCGGCCCGTCGCCGGCGAATGGCGCCAGGCCGCGCAGGGGATCCCCCTCCGGCGGTTCGATCTTCACCACCTCGGCCCCAAACCCGGCCAGCAATTGCGCCATGTATCCAGCGGCGGGCAGACAGCCGGCCTCAAGCACGCGCAAGCCGTTGAGCGGCATGTCGTTTCCTCCTGTGTTTCCTTCCGGGGCTGGCCCTGGCCGCCCCGTGTCATTGGTTTGCCTGCGTCGACTCGCCGGCTGGTTTCGGCCGCTTCTGCGGAAACTGGCGCTGGCGGCTGTGGATGAACGCCAGCGCCGGAATTCTTTTGGCGCGGATGGATGCAGCGCCAGCAAGCAGTTAGCTCATTTGCATCAATGGGTTGTCGCTTGTCTGGCGGTTGGGGGCCTTCCCGCCCGCCCGCGTCGGGCGCTTCGGGGGAACGATGGCGCGCCTCCGCATGGCTGGCAAGCAAAATGAAATTTTGTATAACGATTTTGCATAACAGGACGGGCTGCATCGGCCCGTAAAGTCCGGAGCGGCGCGCCCGCCCGGTGGGGAGGGACCAGGGACGCGGAGGCCGTGACGCCACGGGCCGGGGCCTGGTTTTGCCTGCCGGTAGAGCCCCAGCCGTTACCGGCGCGGAGGAGCGTTCGATGGTTTGGCAGGCGGAAATCGATGAGTTGCGGCGGCGCGAGGCCCTGGCGCATGAGATGGGCGGCGCCGACAAGGTCAAGCGCCAGCATGACGGCGGTCGCCTCACCGTGCGTGAGCGCGTGGAGCGTCTGGTCGACACGGGCACGTTCCATGAAACCGGCGCCGTCGCCGGCATGGCTGAATATGACGAACAGAACAATCTGAAGGCGTTCACGCCCTCCAACTGCGTTTTCGGCCGGGCGCGGGTCGATGGCCGCCCGGTGGTGGTGGTTGGCGACGATTTTACCGTGCGCGGCGGTTCCGCTGACGCCTCCATCGCCGCCAAGCCGCAGATGGCCGAGCAGATGGCCGCCGCCTATCGCATGCCGATCATCCGCATCATCGAGGGCTCCGGCGGCGGCGGCTCGGTGAAGACCATCGAGACCAAGGGCCGGGCCAATTTGCCGGGCGGCATTGGCGGCGGCGAGAGCTTCGACCTGATGACCAGCAATCTGGCCGAGGTGCCGGTGATTGGTCTTGGGCTCGGCTCGGTCGCCGGCCTCGGCGCGGCGCGCCTTGCCTCCACCCATTTCTCGGTGATGTCGAAGACCTCGGCCATGTTCGTCGCCGGCCCGCCGCTGGTGGCGCGCCTCGGCCAGACCGTGGAGACGCTGGGCAAGCAGGACCTCGGCGGCTGGGAAATCCAGACCCGCTCCGGCGCCATCGACATGGCGGTGGACACGGAGGAGGAGGCTTTCGAGGCGGCCCGGCGCTTCCTGTCCTATCTGCCCAATTCGGTGCACGAACTGCCGCCGGTGATCGCCCCGACCGATGATCCGCAGCGGCGCGAGGAAAGCCTGCTGAAGGCGGTGCCGCGCGATATCCGCAAGGTCTACAAGATGCGCCCGATCGTCGAGGCGGTGGTGGACAAGGGCAGCTTCTTCGAACTCGGCAAGATGTTCGGCCGCTCGCTGATCACCGGCCTCGCCCGCGTCGACGGCAAGCCGGTGGCCGTGATGGCCTCGGACCCGTATTTCTACGGCGGCGCCTGGACGGCGGATGCCTGCGAAAAGGCCATCCGCTTCATGGACCTGGCCCAGACCTTCCACCTGCCGGTGGTCTATATGCTGGATTGCCCCGGCTTCCTCATCGGGCTTGAGGCAGAGAAGGCGGCCACCATCCGCTGGGGCGTCAGGGCGCTCGCCGCCATGAACCAGACCACGGTGCCGTGGTGCACCATGATCGTCCGCAACGCCTTCGGCGTCGCCGGCGCCGTGCACAAGCCGGCGGGCCGCTTCGGCTTCCGCTACGCCTGGGTGTCGGGCCGCTGGGGCTCGCTGCCGCTGGAAGGCGGCATCGAGGCGGCCTACCGCGCCGACATCGACGCGGCCGACGATCCTGTCGCCAAGATGGCCGAGATCGAGGACCGGCTGAACAAGCTGCGCTCGCCGTTCCGCAGCGCCGAAACCTTCTGGGTGGAAGAGATCATCGATCCGCGCGAAACCCGCCCGCTGCTGGTCGACTTCGTCAATCTGGCGTGGCCGACCCTGGAAGCCGGGCGCAGCAATTTCGCCATGCGGCCATAAAATATTGTCGCGGAAGGCGAAAAACGGCTTTCGCGATGAAAGTGCTTGATATCAATAAAGTATAGCATTTCCGGTGGGCCGGGTCCCGCCGGAAATGCCCCAGCGCCGACATCGGCCGCAGGGCGCTCGCCCTGCGGTTTTTCTGCGCCCGGCCCCAGTCGCGTTGCATGATGCCGCTTTCCTTACGGGAGCGCGGACATGTTTCCCTCGTCATCTGGCAGCGCCAGGCGGCCGGATATTTCCAGACCGCTTGATCTGTCTTTCCGCAGCAGCGTCCCGCAATACGACCGGGTGAGCGTGCATGCGTTTGATCTGGGAACTGGCGCCACCTGCTTTGATCTCGTCAACGCCAACGGTTTACGCTGTCCGCCCGGCGGATACGCGATTATGCCGGAGCAGACCGACGCAGTGCTTCGCCGGATCGAGGTCCGTAATCTGGGGCATCTGCATTTCACCTGGGACAGCGTGCTGCCGGAAATCGTCGCGGTCGGCTCGCCGCGCGGCCATGCCCTCGGCAATGCCAATCCTTATGTCCAGCATTGGGGGGAACATCGGGTGAAACAGGGCTTTGTCGCCGATGAATCGCCCATATTTGTCAGCGCGGAAGACTACCGGCAGGCCGCGCCGTTCTTCGGGCCGATGAACAGGACCTGGGAGACTGGCGACTATCCCGTCGTCCTGGGCCTTGGCGATTATCCGGTGACCGGCGTGACCGGGCTGACGCAAGTGTCGTCGTATGCCATCGAAAGCGACCATATCCGCGTGGTGTTCGCGCCGGAGCCGCGCTGGACCGACGCCCAGACGGCGTTGATGGGCAAGCCACACATCGCGGTCGAGGCCTGGCCCGAAATCCGGCCCAAAACCTGGCCAAAGGGCGCGCCGGAAGCCGCCGCCCGCGTCGGGCGCGCGCGCCGTTACGAGAATCTGGATGCGCTGGTCTGAAGCGCCGCGCCGGATCGCCCCACCGGTCTCACGGGGACGGTGAGTCCGTCCCCGCTTCCCCGTTGAGGAGGCTGACCCTGCCCATTGCGGCTGGAAATGCCCATGGAGCCTCCATTTTGAGCGAAGCGGCCGATCAGACGATTCCATCTGACCGGAGAGCGCTCTATTGCGCCGAGGATGTTGTTTCCGGCGCCGTCATCTTCCTGGCTGCATCCACCGCCGCGCCCGCATCAACCAGGCCGGCGCCGGTGTCGGCGTCGCGCCCGGCGGGACCCAGGTCCTTCGCGGTTTCCGTCAGGATTTTGCGCGCCTCCGACGGCGTCAGCGCCGGATTTGTCTCCAGCAGCAGCGCCACGGCGCCCGTGACATGGGCGGCGGCCATCGATGAGCCGGTGCTGAACTGGTAAGCGTTGCCAGGCGTCGGGCCGATGATGTCGGCGCCAGGCGCGGCGACGGCGACATGCGGGCCGCGGTTGGCCACGGCGACGCGCTGGTCGCTGGCGTCGGTGGCGGTGACGGCAATGACGTTGGGATCGGCCGCCGGCCAGGCCGGAGGCGCCTCCGGCCCGTCATTGCCAACGGCGGCGACCAGGATCATCCCCTTGCCGGCGGCGGCGGCCAGCGCCTTCGACAGCAGCGGATCGCGCGGGCCGGCAAAACTCATGTTCACCACGCGCGCCTTGGCCTGGGCGGCCGCCTCCAGCGCCAGGATGACCGTCAGCGACGAGCCATGGGCGCCATTGTGGCTGGCGGCGGCTTTTTCTCCCGGGGTTTTGCCCGCCGCCGGCGCGAAGGCCCGAATGGCGACGAGTTGCGCGCCGGGCGCGACGCCGCTCATCTGGTCCCGCGCCGCGATAATGCCGGCGATGGCCGTGCCATGGGCGTCTGCCGGCGCGCCGCCAGCGCCGGCCTGCGTCACGTCGATGGCCTGGGCCACCGCGCCGGCCAGCTCCCGGTGCTTGCCGTCGACGCCGGAATCAATCACCGCCGTCAGCACGCCGGCCCCTTTGGCGCTGACCTGCGCCACGCCTGCCCGCAATCGCTCCAGCCCGTACTGGGAGGCGGCGAGGCCGCCCCGCGAGGGCGTCGGGGGCGTCGCGCCTTGCGTGGTCGCGGGTTGCGCCGCCCCGGCCCCGGCTGTCCCCGTCCTGGAGGTTTCTGCCTGGGGCGCTTCGTTCCGGGACGCTGCTGGCTGGGACGTTTCTGCCTGGGTCAATGTGTAGAGATAATTGGGCTGGGCCGAGAGCACGCGGCTGTCGCGCTCCAGCAGGGTGATGACGGCGCTGACGGTGCGCTGGTCCGGGATCTGGTAGCGGACCAGCAGCACGCCGGTCAGCGCCAGCGGTCGTATGGTCAACAGGCGCAGACGCTGGCTCCGCGCCAGATCACGCGCCAGCGGCTCCGCCGCAGGCGCGCCGGCGCTGGTCGCCAGGGTCACCAGCACCTCGCGCGGCGCGAACCGGGTTTCGCCCGCGGCGGGAACGCCGCTGTCAGCGCGGGCCGGCGCCGGCGGCGCTGGGGGCGCAACGACGGGCGGCGGGCGGCGCGGCGGTTTTGGCGGCGCGACGGCTTTTTCCGGGGCTGCGCGCGCCGGGGCGCGGCGACGCGGCTGCGGCGCCGGCGGCATGTCCACGGCGTCGTCATCCTCATCCAGATAGACAGGCGCCGGGTAGCCGGGCTGCCGCCAGGGGGCTGGGCCCCAGGCTGGCGGCGGATAATAGGCCCCATCGGGTCCGGGACGCGGGCGTGGTCGCGGCGGATGGTGCGGCTGATGGTAGGGGAGAGGCCCTGGCGGACGCGGGCGCGCCTCGCCGGGAAAGCGGCGCGGTTCGTGGTGGTCCCGCCAGCCGTCTTGCGCGCGCGACGGGCGTGCGGCGCGCGGCGCGTCTCCAGACTGTCCCCGCCAGCGCCCGGCCCGTCCGTCGTCGTCGCGTTGCGCCCGGCCGGCATCAGAACCGCCCGAATAGTCCGGGCGCTGGCGCCACTCCGACTGCGCCTGCGCGCCGGCGAACGGCAGCGTGAGCAGCAGCGCCACGACTGACATTGCGATGCGGTTGCGTGCGCCTGCCTGGCGGATGTCTCGCCACATGTCCGTTACCTGTCATCATCTGGGGCATGGCGCGCCCATGGCGGGCGCGACCGCGCGTCAAGCAAATATAGAGCGTTTTCCCGCGCGACGGGTATCAATTCGCGTGAGGAAATCGCGCCAGATCAAGAAGATAAAGGGTGTCCCCGGTCCTGTCTGGGGCTGCCCTGACCTTGCCGGCGCTGACGCCGGCGCCTGTATGTCGCGCCGCGGGCCGCTTTGGTTCAACCCAGTCCTGGGTTCAACCCGGTCTTTGCTTCAAGCCGGTCTTGCGCGGCTTCTGGCCCTTTGCCGCAGGTCCCTTGCGCGCGATCTGGCGATGGGGCCTGCCGCCGTCGATGCTGTTTCGCCAAAAAAAAATCATCCAGGCCGTGAACCGATGCGCCCGTTGCTGCGACCCATGGGCATGAAGGGGAGCAAAACCGCTTCCTGGCAGACCATCCGGCAAGGGAGAGCCGTCATGTTGAAGAACCTGTTCAGCGCTATTGCATCCGGCAAAACCATCCGCGCGGCGCTGCTGGCGGCCGGTCTGGCGGTTGCCGCGGCGGGCGGCTCCGTCGTCATGTCCGACGCGGCGACGGCCCGTCCAGGAGGTCATGGCCATGGTCATGGCCACGGCCACGGACATGGTCACGGGCATGGTCACGGACACGGCCATCATGGCATTGGCCACGGCCATGGGCATGGCCCGCACTGGGGGCATCGCCGGCCCGGCTGGCGCCACGGCCACCATTTCGGCCCGCGTTACGGCTACTGGCGCGGCCCGCGCTGCGTCATGCGCCAGCATGTGACGCCCTGGGGCGAAATCATCTGGCGCCGGCGTTGCTACTGACGGGCGTCGCCCTCTAACCTGTGTGTGGGGACGGATTTGCCGTCCACGCCGGATCAATGAAGCGAACCGGCGTGGACGCGCCGGCTCCAGGGCGACATCGGCTGGGGGGCGTCGTGGACACGAACGCGGACGGGGAGGTCATCCGGCGCATCGCCGGGGGCGACAAAGCGGCGATGATGACGCTTTACCAGCGGCATCACCTGCGGGTGTTCCGCTTTCTCATCCGCATGGTGCGCAATGAGGCGACGGCGGAGGAACTGGTCAGCGACGTGTTTCTCGATGTGTGGCGCCAGGCGGGCGCCTTCGAGGAGCGCTCCAGCGCCACCACCTGGATGCTTGGCATCGCCCGCTTCAAGGCGTTGTCGCACCTGCGGCGGCGCACGAGCGCCCCGCTGGACGACGCCTTCGCGGAAACGCTGGAAGACGATGCCGACGACCCGGAGGTCGTGGCGCAGAAAACCGACAAGGCGGCGATCATGCGCGCCTGTCTTGGCCGGCTCAGCCCGGAGCATCGCGAGGTCATCGACCTTGTCTATTACCACGAGCAGGGCGTCGATGAGGTCGCCCGCATTCTGGGCATTCCGGCCAACACCGTGAAAACCCGCCTGTTCCATGCGCGCAAGCGCCTGGCGGGCCTGCTCGCCGAAGCGGGCGTCGACAGGGGATGGCCATGATGACCGACAGGGAGCCAACCATGACATCCGCGCCAGCGGCGGCGCAGCCCCCGCATGATGACCTGGAGCTGTTGCTGCCCTTCTACGCAGCCGGCAAACTGTCGGCGCAGGAAACGCGGCTGGTCGAGGCCCGCCTCACCCACGACGCCGAATTCCGGCGCCGGCTCGACCTTGTCGAAGAAGAGCGCAGCCAGACCGTACTGCTCAACGATGGCATCGCCGCGCCGTCGCCGGCGGCGCGCGAGCGGCTGTTCGCCCTGATCGACGCCGAAACCGCCGCCAGCCCCACGCGTCAGGCGGCGTCCCAGAACCACGCCGCGCCGCGTCCCGGGCAAGGTCCCAGGCAAGATTCCAGGCAGGGTTCCAGACAAGAGCCTGGCGGCCTGCGGGCCTGGCTGGCGGGTCTGGCGGATGCATTCACCCCGCGCGCCATGGGCTACGCAGTCGCTGGCCTCGCGGCGCTGGCCGTGCTGCAGACCGGGCTGCTGGCGCATCTGGCGTCCGGGAGCCGGCAACAGCCTGGCGGCTATGTCACCGCATCCGCGCCGGGGCTGGAGAGCGGCGTGCATGCGCTGGCGCGCTTCGCCCCTGGCGTCACTATCGCCGACGCTGGCGCCTGGCTACAGGACAATGGCATGCGCATTGTCGACGGGCCGAAGCCTGGCGGCCTGTGGCGGCTGCGCATTGCCGGCGATGCGGCGGGGAAAGATGCGGCGATGCGAAAGCTTCAGGCCAGGCCAGAGCTTTTCGCCGCGGTGCTGCCGGAGTAGACAGCAGCAGCGTCGATCCATCGGGCAGCCGTTGCCTGAAGCGGTTTCGTCGCGGAAGACGTTGCGACGTTTCGCGGCAAAGCGCTTCGCGGCAAAGCGGTTCGCGGAAAGACGGCTGGCCGAAACGCGTTTGGCCGAAAACGCCTGGCCGGGAAAGCCTGGGGCGGAGCGGCTGACGCATGGTTGTCATGAAACCGTCGTAACGGGCGGGCTCCCCCGGCGCGCGTACAGGAGTTGGCCCGGCATGCGTTTCATCCAGACCTTTGAGTTGCTGCCGTTTCTGGATTCGATCATCAGCCTGCTGGCCGCGTTTATCTGCGGCGCCATCATCGGCGTCGAGCGGCAGTTCCGGCTGCGGTCGGCTGGCCTGCGCACCAATGTGCTGGTCGCCGTGGGCGCCGCCGCTTTCGTTGATGTGGCCGCCCGCATCGCTGGTGACAAGGAGTCCCTGCGGGTCATCGCCTATGTGGTTTCCGGCGTCGGCTTTCTGGGCGCCGGCGTGATCATGAAGGAAGGCATGAACGTGCGCGGCCTCAACACGGCCGCCACGTTGTGGTGCTCGGCGGCGGTGGGCGCGGCGGCCGGCGTCGATCTGCTGGCGGAGGCGTTGCTCATCACCATTTTCGTTGTTGCCGGCAACACCCTTCTGCGGCCGCTGGTCAACGCCATCAACCGCATCCCGGTGGACGAGCAGAGCGCCGAACTGACCATCGAGGTTACGGTCACGACGACGCGCGCCGACGTCGGGCCGATCCGCGAATTGCTGGTGCAGCGGCTGAAGGACGCCTATTACCCCATCTCCGACGTGCGTGAGGCGACCCACGGCAATGGCGCCGTGGATCTCATCGCCGTGCTGGCCAGCAACTCGGTCGACCCGGACGAAATCGAAGCCGTGGTCAATGCGCTGGGGGCGGAGCCTGGCGTGCTGCACGCCGCTTGGGAAAGCAGCGCCAGCGACTGAGCGCCCGGTCCAAGGCAGACAACCGGAAAACGCTTCCCGCTGGCTTCGCGAAACTGGGCTGACCGGTTGCGCCCGGGTCCGGCTGCAAGGCTTGTGTTCCGGCCATCCACGCATTGGGGGCGGGGGGCAACAGGGCCGGATGTCCGCGTCTGTTGGCTTCTAGCCGGCTTCGCGCAATTTCCACATGCCCTGGCTTTTCGCCACGACGCGCTCGCCCACCGTGACCGTCGCCGCGACAAAGGCCACCGCTTTGGTGGCCCGCACCAGCTCGCAGCGCGCTTCCACGAACTCGCCGACCTTGGCGCCGCTGACGAAATGGGTGTCGAGCTGGATGGTGGCGTGTGGACGCACGTTGCTGTTCTCGGTGATGGCGACGCCGAGAATGCGGTCGATGAAGGTCATGATCATGCCGCCATGGATGACGCCATTGCGGTTGCGGTGCTTGGGCAGGGCGCGGAAGCCGAACACCAGCCCGTTCCCGTCATGGCGATGCCAGATCGGGCCGGCGTGGCGGGTGAAGCCGCGACTGCGGATCATCTCCCAGCCGTCGCCCGGCGGCGGCATCGCCGCTTCCATCTCCGCCGACTCCAGCGCGTCGGCGCAGGCCATCGCCAGCGCTTCCGTGGCGAAGCGGGCGATGGTGACGCCGCCGGCGACGACGCGCCACGGCGTCTCGCCCGCCTGATCCGCGACGATCTCAAATTCTGGCGCCAGTGCGCTCTGCGTGCCCACGATCCCTGCCTCCCTGCGGCTGTTTCCTGCCGGGCGCCGGCCGCGCCCGTTGCTGTCGTTGCGTTTGCATAAAGCATGATGCGGACAGGTGGATACCGCCTGTCCGCGAAAAATCATCTGACGCGAAAGAATGGGAGCGGCGCTGCGGTGCTGTTTCAACGCAGCCTGCACCAGGCATGCGGCGGTTGCGCCGAACCGGCGTTCTGGCTCCCGGACACCGGTGCGCCCGCCTGGCGCGGCAATTCGCTTCGTCTATCCTGTTGGCGTGTCCGCTTTTTGCGCATGCGAGGCGGTAACCATCCCGTGCGCGCACCATCCCGCGCGGGAAACGCGCCGCGCAGAAGACATACCGCGCAGGAAAGCGCTGCATGGCCGGCGCATACTGGGGGGTAGATTTTGTTGTGCTGAGCCGCGATAGAGAAAGCCAAGCGCGGCTTCCCCCCGCGTGACCAGGAGCAGCGTCCGGTCATGGCGACGCCCCGCCTTCGCGCCGGAAGCTGCGCCAGAATGAAAAAAGATGAAGCGTTTCCGCTTCAAAGGGTTGGAAACGTCTCAGGTAGAGAGGATTCTCGATGAGCGACATGCGCGACATGTTCGTCGAGACAGCCAGCCGGCTGTTCAGGGACTACTGCACGCCAGACCTGCTCCGCGCCGCCGCGACGGGGTCGTTCCAGACGCAATTGTGGGACGCCATGGTTGAGGCCGGCCTCACCAAGGCCGCCGCCGCCGAGGACGCTGGCGGCAGCGGCGCCGAACTGGCCGACGCCCTGGCCCTGCTGGTTCCCGCAGGCGCCAGTTCGGTTCCCGCGCCGCTGGCTGAAACGCTCATCGCCGGCTTCCTGCTCGGCGAGGCTGGCGAGGTGGTTCCGGATGCGCCGCTGACCATCGCCATTGCACGCCCCGGCGAAACCCTGCGCGCCGTCCGCAAGGGCGACGGCTGGCTCATCACCGGCGCGGTTGCCCGCGTTCCCTATGCGCGGTTCGCTTCCGGCGGCGTGACCGTCATCGCCGAAACCACTGAAGGCCCGCTGCTCGCCCTTGTCGCCCTGGCCGATTGCAAGATCGCAGAGGCGGCCAATCTGGCGCACGAGCCGCGTGACGACGTGGCGTTCGAGGCGGCGCCCGCCCAGGCCGCGAAACTGACCGCCCGCCAGGCCGCCGACGTCTACGCCATGGCCGCCGCCGCCCGCAGCGCCCAGATGGCCGGCGCCCTGCAGACCGTGTTGCAACTGTCGGTGCAATACGCCCTGGAGCGCAGCCAGTTCGGCAAGCAACTCGGCAAGTTCCAGGCCATCCAGCACAATCTGGCCACCCTGGCCGGGCAGGCCGCCGCCACTGCCGCCGCCGCTGACGCCGCCATCGCCCAGGCGGAGCATGGCGCCGGCTCCATCGCCATCGCCTCGGCCAAGGCGCGCGCCGGCGAGGCTGCCTCCATCGCCTGCAACATCGCCCACCAGGTGCATGGCGCCATCGGCTTCACCGCCGAGCACGCGCTGCACTTCAGCACCCAGCGGCTGTGGTCGTGGCGCGATGAGTTTGGCAATGACGCCTTCTGGGAGCTGAAACTGGGCGACCAGGCCGTCGCCGCTGGCGCTGATGGCCTGTGGGCCATGCTGACCGCCGCCGCCTGAGAGCCCGCTGCGAAACGCAGCTGCGGCGGCTGGCTGCCGACGCCTTCCCCGCTTCCGGCGCGCGGACCTCAGGTCCACTCCGCTCCGGTTCGCGCAGGCGCCGCCACCTCGCGCCCCGCAGCGCATTTCAAAACGGGCTCCCGCCCAACTGAACTGATTTCAAGGGAGTTGAGCCATGGAAGCGCTCAGTTTCGCCCCGCCGCCAGTCTCTGAAGAAGCCGAACGCGTCCGCGCCGAAGTGCGCGCGTTCCTGAAGACCGAACTGGCCACCCGCCCGCCTTTCAAGAAGGCGGATTCCTGGAATGGCGCCGACCCGGCCTTCAGCCGCAAGATGGGGGCCAAAGGCTGGATCTCCATGACCTGGCCGAAGCAGTATGGCGGCCATGAACGCAGCGCCCTTGAGCGCTATGTGGTGCTGGAGGAGATGCTCGCCGCCGGCGCGCCAGTCGCCGCCCACTGGATCGCTGACCGCCAGAGCGGCCCGCTCATCCTCAAGGCCGGCACGGAAGAGCAGAAGCAGTCGATCCTGCCGCGCATCGCCGCCGGCGACTGCTATTTCTGCATCGGCATGAGCGAGCCCGACACCGGCTCGGACCTCGCCTCGGTGCGCACCAAAGCCGTGAAGGCCGACGGCGGCTGGGTGGTGAACGGCACGAAAGTCTGGACCACCGGCGCGCACATCGCCGATTACATGATCCTGCTCTGCCGCACGGCCGAGCCGACCGCCAACCGGCACGAGGGCCTGACCCAGATGCTGGTGGACCTGAAGGCCACCGACGGCGTCCAGATCAACCCCATCTACGACCTGGCCGGCCAGCA
Source organism: Camelimonas sp. ID_303_24 (assembly GCF_053543495.1). Taxonomy (NCBI): domain Bacteria; kingdom Pseudomonadati; phylum Pseudomonadota; class Alphaproteobacteria; order Hyphomicrobiales; family Chelatococcaceae; genus Camelimonas; species Camelimonas sp. ID_303_24. Next base: position 49,336 of record NZ_JBLLJM010000003.1, on the reverse strand, counting down.
TCACTTCAACGAAGTGGTGTTCCGCGACGCCTTCATTCCGGACAGCGCCGTGCTCGGCAAGCCGGGCGACGGCTGGAAGCAGGTGACCAGCGAACTGGCGCTGGAGCGCAGCGGGCCGGAGCGCTTCCTCTCCTCCTTCACCCTGCTGGTGGAGCTGGTGCGCGCTTTGGGGCCGGATCCGTCGCCGGCGGCGAAGATCGCCATCGGCCGGCTGGTCGCCCACATCTACACCCTGCGCCGCCTGTCGCGCTCGGTGGCCGGCATGCTGCAGCGCGGCGATGATCCGGCCATCCAGGCCGCCCTGGTCAAGGACCTTGGCGCGCTGGTGGAGCAGGAGATCCCCGAGATCGCCCGCCAGCTGATCGCCGCCGAGCCGGACACGAAATCCACCAGCGATTTCGTCGCCGTGCTGGCCCACACCGTGCTGAACGCCCCGTCGTTCTCGCTGCGCGGCGGCACCCGCGAGATCCTGCGCGGCATGATCGCCCGCGGTCTCGGCCTGCGCTGACCGGCGCTGTTGGCGCGCAGGACCAAGGCGGGGCGGATCATCCGTCCCGCCGTTCAGAGGGCGCCTGGCGCCGCCATTTTCGAACTATCTTTCCGTTTCCAGCTTTCCGTTTCCAGGAGACCCGCGATGCAGTCGCCGCTCGATTACGCCCAGGAAGGGCCGCTCGTCATCCTCACCATGAACCTTCCCGACGTGCGCAACGCCATTTCGTCGGAAGAGATGATTACGGCGCTTGAAGACGCCTGCGAGCGCATGAACGCCGACATGAGCGTGCGCGCCGCCGTGCTCACCGGCGCCGGCAGCGCCTTCTCCTCCGGCGGCAACGTCAAGAAGATGAGCGGCGAGGGCGGCCTGTCCGACAAGCTGCCGGCCCAGACCCGCCGCAATTACAAGCTGGGCATCCAGCGCATTCCGCTGGCCTTCGACAAGCTGGAAGTGCCGGTGATCGCCGCCGTCAACGGGCACGCCATCGGCGCGGGCTGCGACCTTGCCTGCATGTGCGACATCCGCATTGCCGGCGAGAGCGCCAAATTCGCCGAGAGCTTCGTCAAGCTGGGCATCATCCCTGGTGATGGCGGCGCCTGGCTGCTGCCGCGCGTCGTCGGCTATTCCAAGGCCTGCGAAATGGCGCTGACCGGCGACATGGTCGACGCCGCCGAGGCGCTGGAGATCGGCCTCGTCTCGAAGGTGGTGGCCGACGCCGACCTGCTGGACGCGGCGAAGAAGCTGGCCATGCGCATCGCCGCCAACCCGCCGCACGCCGTGCGCATGACCAAGGCGCTGATCCGCAAGGGCCAGGAAACCTCGCTGCCGGCGCTGCTCGACCTGTCGGCCGCCTATCAGGCGCTGTCGCACGCCACCGCCGACCACGGCGAGGCGATTTCCGCCTTCCTGGAAAAGCGCAAGCCGACCTTTAACGGCCAGTGAATCACACCGGTCAGACCGGCGGATCCAGGGCGAAACCTGGGTGAGGCTGATCAGGATTTCGCCCCATGCGGCGCATCAGGCCCCGGCGCAAGCCGGGGTTTTTGCGTTGTGTGGCTATTCTGCCAGCGGCCCCGGCGTAAGCCATGGAATCCTTGTCAGTAAAGCCTTTTACGGTCCATGGCCCTGTGATCGGAGGCTCAGGCGCGGCTGTTGCGTTTCGGCCACTGTCCTTATCTGGAGACCGCTGTTCGGGAATATTCAACGCAATCTCGCCTTATTGGCTTGGGACGCAGGGGTTCACAGCGACGTTGTCGCGCCGGTCGTCGCCCCGCATTTCGCGGTGCGACGGCTCAATCACAAAGCCGGAAACGCACGGAATGGATGAGTGTGGCCTGTCGCCACAACGGCTCCGCTCCGCCGCATTCTCCGCTGCCCTGACTTTCAATATCGGCTGTCCGCCCTTTGCCGGCGCATGGCCTGCGGGACCTGAATGATATGATGGATCGTCGACGTTTTTTGCTGGCCGCGCCGGTATTTCTGGCTGCCTGTACGGACCGTAGCCGCCCCGAGCTGGCCGCGCCGCCTGTCGATCCCTATTACGCCGGCATCTACAGCGAGATCGATGACGGCCGCTTCACGGTTGCCGCCGTTGACCTGACCCAGATTGACCAGCGCTTCCTGCGCCGCGAGGTCGACTACGACGGCGGTGAACAGCCGGGCACGATCGTTGTCGATCCAGGCGCGCATTATCTCTATCTGGTCCGCCCCGGTGGCCGCGCCATCCGCTACGGCGTCGGCGTTGGTCGCGCCGGCTTCCGCTGGAACGGCCGGGCGACGGTTGCCCGCAAGGCCTCCTGGCCGACGTGGACGCCGCCGGCCGCCATGGTCAAGCGCGACCCCAAGGCCAGGCCGTGGGCGAAGGGCATGCCGGGCGGTCCCGACAATCCGCTGGGCGCCCGGGCGCTGTACCTGTTCCAGGGCAATCGCGACACGCTGTATCGCATCCACGGCACCAACGATCCGGGCAGCATCGGCCTGTCTCTGTCGAGCGGCTGCATCCGCCTGCTGAACCAGGACATCATCCATTTGCACAGCCAGGTTCCGGTCGGAACCAGGGTGCTGGTGAAGAAGTATGACGGCCCGGTTCCCGCTGGCGATCCGGAAGACGAGGCGGTGCCGGACGCCGTGGCCCAGGCGGAAGGCTGACCGGCTGTCAGGACCTTTCCGGTTGATCTGGACCGGAAAAGTCTCCTGCCTCATCTGATTTGAGCGGCTTCTGGTCGATCAGCGCCCGAACCTGGCGCCCCTGACGTTTCGAAACGCCCGGAATGCCGCCATGGCCTTCCGGGCGTTGTCGCATGCGCCTGCCGGAAGACCGGCCGCAGGACCCGGAAGGCGAGGGATGCAACGCCATTCATGGGCGGCATGGCGCCGGATTTTGCCTGCCTGGGCTGCCATTTGCGCATGTTGACCGGGGCGGCGCGGGCGGGTAGGGCGACGTCATGAACGCTTCGACGAACGCTTTGACGAGCGCCGCATTGGCGCCTGCTTCCGCCGCTCCCGCCGCCCTTGTGGGCGAGCGGCCGCTGCCGCCTGGCTTCCGGCCGCTTCGCGTCGGTACGGAGACGGACTTCCTGGCGCTCACCGGCCCCTTTGCGATGAAAATCGCTGATGGCCAGCTGAAACTGGGATTTTATGTCCAGCCGAAGCACTGCAACGTCGCCGGCATCTGCCACGGCGGCATGCTGCTGACCTTTGCCGACATCCAGATGGCTATCGCCGGCAAGCATCAGGAGGACCTGCAGGGCTTCCACATGACTGTCTCGCTGACCTGCGACTTCCTCGGCGCCGGCAAGCTGGGCGGCTGGATGGAGGGGCGCACCGAGGTGGTGCGCAATGTCGATCGCACCCTGTTCGCCCAATGCATTCTCACCTGCGACGGCGAGACCGTGCTGCGCGCCAGCGCCGTGTTTCGTGAAGGCGCGGCGACGCCCGAGATGATGGAGCGCATGCGTCTCAAATCCTGAGGCGGCAAGCCCTGAGGGGGAGCCCAGACGCGGGAAGTCCTGACGCGGGAAGTTCAGACGCGGAAAGTCCTGGGCCAGCGGGCTCAGGCCGGCTTCGCCGCGACCCGCTTCGGCCGCCCCAGTTTCTCCGAGAGGAAAATGCCGCCCAGCACCAGCGCCAGGGCTGCGGCCTCGTAGACGCCGAAGCGCTCACCAAGGATGGCGACGCCCAGGACCGCGCCGAACACCGGCGTGAGATTGAGAAACACCGCCGTCCGGTCGGCGCCGATCAGTTCCACTGCCCGCATGTAGAACATCTGCGAGATCAGCGACGGGAAAATGGCGATAAACATCAGGATGCCCCAGCCGAGCCCATCGCTGGGCCAGACGACGCGGCCGCTGGCGATTTCCCAGCCGAGCAGGGGCAGCGAGGTGAGAAACGCCGCCGCCGCCATGCCGGCGAACAGGGTCTGGCCGCTTACCGGCGGGCGTTTGCCGAGGCCGATGGTGTAGATGGCGTAGAGCACGCAGGCGATCATGGTGAGAATGTCGCCGAAATTCAGCCGCAACTGCATCAGGCTGGCGAGGTCGCCATGGCTGGCGGCGACAGCCACGCCCGCCATGGTCAGCAGCAGGCCCAGCAGCTGGATCCATGTTGCCCGCACGCCAAAAACCAGAAAGCTGCCGACGAGAATCAGCGCCGGCAGGCAGCTCTGGAACAGGGTGAGGTTGATGGCGCTGGTGTACGCGCCCGCCGCGTAAAACAGCGCGTTGAAGATGGTGTAGCCGATCGCCCCCAGAAACAGCACGGTTGGCCAGCTGCGCTTCAGCACCGGCCATTCGCGGGCAATGCTGCGCCGGAACAGTACGAGCACAATCGCCAGCACCACCATCCAGCGCACGCAGGTCATCAGCATCGGCGACAGGTGTCCCGGCGCCAGCCGGCTGGCCACGGCGTTGCCCGCCCACATCAATGTTGTGAGCGCGAGCAGCAGGGGGCCGTTGCTGTACAGGCTGGAGCCCAGGCGACGGAGCGACGATGATGAACCGGGAGCGTTTGTGGGCGCTGACATGCGCCGAACGTGGCACAGTCGCCGCGCCGGCGCCATGGGCCATTTACCGGGCGCGCCTGCGCTGGAGGAAGATCATGGGCAGGTTGTCGCCCTTGACCTTCCGGCGCGAATGGAGCAAAGGGAGGTGCAAGACCCTGGCCTTGCGCCGGGGTTTTTTGCTGTCGGGCCTGCCGGATGGCGGCCCGTTTGACTATTGGGGATATCAGAGAGTTCGCGATGACCAATGTCGTGGTGGTGGGCGCCCAGTGGGGCGACGAGGGAAAAGGCAAGATCGTCGACTGGCTCTCGGAGCAGGCCGATGTTGTCGTGCGTTTTCAGGGCGGCCATAACGCCGGCCACACGCTGGTGATCGATGGCGTCACCTACAAGCTGGCGTTGTTGCCGTCCGGCATCGTGCGCAAGGGCAAGCTGTCGGTGATCGGCAATGGCGTCGTTGTCGATCCGTGGCACCTGGTGGAAGAAATCGCCAAGCTGACGGGCCAGGGCGTCGTCATCACGCCGGACAACCTGAAGATCGCGGACAATGCGACGCTGATTCTGCCGTTGCACCGCCAGCTGGACGAGTTGCGTGAAAACGCCTCCGAAGGCCTGAAGATCGGCACCACGAAGCGTGGCATTGGCCCGGCTTATGAGGACAAGGTGGGCCGTCGCGCCATTCGCGTGGTTGATCTGGCCGACATTGACGCGTTGCCTGGCAAGGTGGAGCGCCTGCTGGCCCACCACAACGCCCTGCGCCGCGGCCTCGGCATCGCCGAAATCGACGGCAGTGAGCTGATCGCCGCGCTGGCCGAGATCGCTCCGAAGATCCTGCCGTTCGTTGATACGGTCTGGGCCAGGCTCGACGCCATGCGCCGCGACGGCCGCCGCATCCTGTTCGAGGGCGCCCAGGGCGCGCTGCTCGACATCGACCACGGCACCTATCCGTTCGTTACCTCGTCCAACATCGTCGCCGCCCAGGCCGCCACCGGCTCGGGCCTTGGCCCTTCGGCCATCGGCTATGTGCTGGGCATCGCCAAGGCCTACACCACCCGCGTCGGCGGCGGCCCGTTCCCGACGGAACTGCACGACGAGATCGGCGAACTGCTTGGCGTGCGCGGCAAGGAATTCGGCGTCAACACCGGCCGCAAGCGCCGCTGCGGCTGGTTCGACGCCGCGCTGGTGCGTCAGACCGTCCGCACCTCCGGCATCCACGGCCTGGCGCTGACCAAGCTCGACATTCTCGATGGCTTCGAGACGATCCGCGTCTGCGTGGGTTATGATCTGGATGGCCGGCGAATCGATCACCTGCCTGCCGGGCAGGCCGAGCAGGCGCGGGTGATTCCGGTGTATGAAGAGATCGAAGGCTGGTCCGAATCAACCGCCGGCGCCCGCAGCTGGGCCGAGCTTCCAGCTCAGGCGGTGAAGTATGTGCGACGCATCGAAGAGCTTGTCGGCGCGCCGGTTTCGGTGCTGTCGACCAGCCCCGAGCGGGATGATACGATCCTGGTGCATAATCCATTTGAAGGTTGACAACCTGACAGGCGGGAGCGATTCCAGCGGCCATGGCGGACTTTTATCCTCTGTTGGATCGGGCCATCCGCGGCCTGTCGGACAATACTCCTGACGCGCGCAACGCCCTGTTCGCGCGCGCCAGGGACGTGCTTCTCGCCCAGCTGCGGGGCATGGATCCGCCGCTGCCTGAGGCGGACGTCGCCCATGAAATGGCTGCGCTGGACGATGTGATCGCCCGCATTGAGCGCGAGCAGGTCGCGGAAGGCAAAGGCGGGCAACCCGCCGCGCCCGTAGCGCCGCCCACCGCTCCACCCGTGGCGGCTCCGGCGTCGTCACCGCAACCGCCCGCACCGGCGGCGGGGCAGAATCCGCCTCCGTCGCAAGGCTCTGCTCCACAGGTGGCTGCGCCTCCGGCCGGCGGCGCGACCTTAAGCGCCGCCCCTGCGAATCTCGCCCCTGCGAATCCGCCCCCTTCGAGTGCGACGCCTTCAAGCGCCTCCCCTTCAAGCGCCCCCCTTGGCGCCGCTGCGACGCCGACCGCGCGCGATTCGTCCGCGCCGGCCGCTGGAGCAGCCGTTTCCGGGGCTGGCGCGGCTCCTGGCGCCGCGCCCAAGCCGGCGACGCAGCTCGGCCACACCGGCATTCGTCCCGCCAATGGCGCGCCGCAGGGCGGCGCCCAGGGCATGGCGCCCGCAGCCGCGCCAAAGGCGACGCCTTCTCGCGAGACCCCCGTCTTGGAGCCGGTGGCGGACGACGCGCGACTGCGCCCGCCGCCGCAGAAGCCGGCTGGCAAGGGGCGCCGCAACGCCCTGATCGGCGGCCTGCTGGCCATCGCGCTGGTGGGCGTTGGCGGCGTTGCTTATTGGGCCAACAAGGTGAAGCAGCCGGCGCCGCCACCGGCTGAGACGCCGGTGGCGGCCGCGCCGGACGCCGGAAATGACCAGAAATTCGGCCAGCGCGTCGATGCGGGGCGGGCCCAGACGGGACAACAGGGCGGCGCGGCGCAGCCGGGCCAGGCCGTGGAAGGGGTGCAGCGCGCCATCCTTTATGAGGAAACGCCTGACAACCCGCAGACCCCCAAGGTCTTCCAGGGCAAGGTCACCTGGCGGCTTGATTCCGAGAACCCGGGGCAGAACCAGCCGCTTGAGAATGTGGTGCGCGCCGACGTCACCATTCCGGAAGCAGGCCTTGATCTGAAGATCACCCTGCGCCGCAATACGGATGCGGCCCTGCCGGCGTCGCACCTGATGGAGCTGACGTTCAGGAAGGGCGCAACGGGCGACGGGCGGGTGATCCGCGACATCGGCGTGCCCCAGTTCAAGACCGAGGAGAACGCCCGCGGCGTGCCGCTCGCCGGCCTGCCGGTGGCGGTGTCGGAATCGGTGTTCCTCGTCGGTCTGTCGAATTTGCCGAATGACATCGAGCGCAACGTTGACCTGATCCGGAACAGGCCCTGGATTGACTTGCCGGTTCGCTACGACAATGGCCGCCGCGCCGTCATCGCGCTGGAAAAGGGCGCGACGGGAGAGCGGGTCATCGCTGAGGCCTTCAAGGGCTGGAGCGCCGGCAACTGACCGGCGTTGTGCGCCGGGTCTGCTTCTGAGAAGCAGGCCGGCATTCCGGTTTCCGGGGGAGAGCGGCGGGGTTGCCGACGCCCGACGGAGATGCAGCCATACAAAAAAGCCCGCCTGGTTCAGGCGGGCTTTTTGTTGCCTCATGCGCCGGTGGCGATGGGCGGATGTCAGCGCGCCGCGGCGGCCAGCGCCGGCGCGGCTTTGCGGGAGCCGGGAGCCTCGATGCGCGCCAGGGCGCGCTTCACAGCCTCCTGCACCTTCTCGAACGCCCGCACCTCAATCTGGCGCACGCGCTCGCGGGAGACGCCGAATTCGCCTGAAAGCTCTTCCAGCGTGATCGGATCGTCGGTCAGGCGGCGGGCCTCGAAAATCCGCCGTTCGCGGGCATTGAGCACGCCCAGCGCATCCATCAGCGCGGCGTGCCGGTTGTCCCGCTCTTCGGCCGCCACCAGGATGCTTTCCTGGCTGGCGCTGTCATCGACCAGCCAGTCCTGCCATTCGCCGTCGCCTTCGCCGCCAGCGCGCAGGGGCGCGTTCAGCGACGCGTCGCCGCCGAGGCGGCGGTTCATTTCGATCACGTCCTGCTCCGGCACGCCGAGCTGGGTCGAGATGTGCGCCACGTGTTCCGGCTTCAGGTCGCCGTCTTCCAGCGCCGAGATACGGCTCTTCGCCTTGCGCAGGTTGAAGAACAGCTTCTTCTGGTTGGCCGTGGTGCCCATTTTCACCAGCGACCACGAGCGCAGGATATACTCTTGAATCGCCGCTTTGATCCACCACATGGCATATGTGGCGAGGCGGAAGCCCTTGTCTGGCTCAAACCGCTTCACCGCCTGCATCAGGCCGACGTTACCTTCCGAAACAACTTCGGAAACCGGCAGGCCATAGCCGCGGTAGCCCATGGCGATCTTGGCCACGAGGCGCAGATGCGAGGTGACGAGTTTGTGGGCTGCTTCGCGGTCGCCGGCGTCGCGCCAGCTTTTGGCCAGGTCGAACTCTTCCTGGGGCTGCAGCATCGGGAATTTGCGGATTTCGTCCAGATAGCGCGAAAGTCCGCCTTCGTTCGCGAGAACAGGCATCGATGTTGAGGCCATAGGACACTCCTTTCGCGCCCCCCTTTTCGGGCAGGCGCATGAACGGCCGCCACCTGGGCCAGCCGCAGAACGTATGGTCGCCGGCAACCATGGCTGAAACTTGACGTGCGCGCCATTGCCAGATGGCGACAAGTCCATGGTTCCGGAGATCATCCGTCCCGTCCGGGCAATACAATGCCCGTTCAGCTGCCGTTCGTCCTTGTTTAGACTGGCGCCCGGCGTATGCAGGCGCGGTGCGCTGCCGCACCTCGTCGACGCTTTTCGCGTCGACAACTTTATTTCGCCGCGCGGCGCTGCCGAAAGACTTTCCCCAAGGGCAGGCTGAGGACAGCTTCAGCCCGGCTGGCTGCGGATTTGCAAGACTTTCTCCCGTGCAAGTCCTTCCCCCGTGCAAGTCCTTCCCCCGTGCAAGTCCTTCGCCCTGTTCAAGACCTCGCCCCGTTCAAGAGCTCGCCCCGTTCAAGACCCCGGCCGGGGGCCTGGCCGGGCCTGGGCCATCCGCCGCGCCGCCTGAAAAGCTGGCCTGAAGAACCAGCCTGGAGCGCCAGACGCGGCAGGGACGCGTTCAGGCTCCGGTATCGTCGAGCGCGCGCAGCAGTCGCTGCAGGTCTTCCGGCGGCGGCGCCTCGAAACTCATTGGCGTCGCCGTCAGGGGGTGCGCGAAGCCCAGCATTTCCGCATGAAGCGCCTGCCGGCCCAACAGCTCCAGCGCGTCGCGCGCCGCCGGCGCCAGTTTCGCCGCGCGCGACATGAACCCGGCGCCATAAAGCGCATCCCCGAGCAGGGGGATGCCCTGGGCGGCCAGGTGAACGCGAATCTGGTGCGTTCGCCCCGTCTCAAGTTCACAACGCAGCAGGGAGGCCACAGGTTCCGTGAGCTTGCGCGTCTGCGTGGTCCAGGACTTTAGCGCCGAGACATGGGTGATGGCTTCACGCCCCTGGCCTTCCCCGACCACGACAATCTTCTCACGGTTGTGGGCGCTGCGCGCCAGCGGCTTGCGGATGGTGAAACGGGGCAGGGAGGGCGCGCCCCAGGCAATAGCCAGATAGGCGCGCCGCAACGGCCCGGTGCGGCCATGATCGGCGAATTGCGCCGACAGCGCCTGATGCGCCTGATCGGTCTTGGCCACGACCATGACGCCGGAGGTGTCCTTGTCGAGCCGGTGGACGATCCCCGGCCGCCGCACGCCGCCGATGCCAGACAGGCTGTCGCCGCAATGGGCGAGCAGGGCGTTGACCAGGGTGTCGTCATGATGCCCCGCCGCCGGATGCACCACCATGCCCGCCGCCTTGTTGATGACGATGAGGGCGTCGTCTTCATAGAGAATGTCGAGCGGCATGGCGCGGGCCGCCGGTCGCGCCGGCTCCGCCTCCGGGATCTGCAGGGTGATATGGGCGCCGGCCTTCAGCTTTGTCGACGGCGCGGTCACGACAAGTCCGTCGACGTTGACGCCGCCGGCGCGAACCACCTGCTGCAGGCGGCTGCGCGACAGCTCCGGAAAGGCGTCGGCCAGCAGTTTGTCGAGCCGGCCGGAGGCGCCTGTGGTGAAAACGGCGGTTTCCAGAGGGGCGGCCTTCATCGGCGTGGTTGCCATGGTGGTTTCCGTTTCCATGGTGATTTCCCCGGGAGCGGGCGCCGCGTCAGGCGCGCCCTTGCCCGCATCCGCCGCCATATCGTCCCGTGCTGTCACCTTGTCACCTTTGCTCACTCTTGCACCCTTGCCCAGGCGCGCTGCTTTCCGGAAGCGCCGCTGCTCGCGCACAAAAACGGTCGCCACAAGACCGCGCGTGGTTGTACGCGATACGGCGCGGCTTTGCCTGAAAATATTTGGCGGACAAGGCAGAATCGTCCCCTGCCGCTGCGGCTGCAACCGGCCTGCGGCAAAACTTTACACAGATAAACGCGCAATGCCCTTGAAAGTCTCCCGGATGCTGGATATACGGCAGTCCTCCGCAGCGAGCTCCCATCGTCTAGCGGTCCAGGACGTCGCCCTCTCACGGCGAAAACAGGGGTTCGAGTCCCCTTGGGAGCGCCAAAGCCGCCTGTATGTGCGGCTTCTGGAATGCCTGGCCAGATGGCCATCGCAAGCGGACCTTTCCCAGATCTCTTTCCCGGATTGTCCTGATCGTTGCGGTTGGCTGCGGCGGTAGCCGCCGTGCATTGACGCCAGGCCCACTGGTGGCGGTGCTCCGGTGGTTTGCTCCTTGCCGGCGCTTCATGGGCATGGGCGCGTTGCCGGCGCCGCGTTTTCCGATTGTCCTGCTGGTCCGCCTGTCTGGGCGCCGTCTCGCCGCATGCTCTTTCGCGACGCGGTGAACAGAATGCCATCAGGGCGTCTGGCGTAGAATAATATTCTACGAAAACCTGTTCCGGCAGACGTCATGTTCTCAAAGCGCAGCGCGGTGTTGACCTGATTTTGACGGCGCTTCTAGAAGGGAGGCGCTTTCCTCCCAGTGACCAGGTCAATATGTCTGTTCGTTCCTTCGCCGTCGGGCTCGCGGCCGTTCTTGCCCCCTTGCTGCTTTCGCCCGTCGCCGCTGAAACCAAAAAGCCCCTGCGCATCGGCGTGCTCAATGACATGTCGGGCATTTATGCCGACATGGCCGGGCCAGGTTCGGTGATCGCCGCGAAAATGGCGGTCGAGGATTTCGGCGGTTCAGTGCTTGGCCGCAAGATCGAGATTCTTGCCGGCGACCACCAGAACAAGCCGGACGTTGGTTCGGCCGTGGCCAATCGCTGGATCGATGAGGAGGGCGTCGATGTCATCGCTGACCTGCCAACCTCTTCGGTGCTGCTCGCGGTGCAGGAGATCGGCCGCCAGAAGAACCGGCTGGTGCTGGCCTCCACTGGCGGATCGTCGGATTTCACCGGCAAGTTCTGCGCCCCCACCGGCATCCACTGGACCTATGACACCTACGCGCTGGCCGTTGGAACCGGCGCGCCGCTGGCCAAGGAGGGCCCCTGGTTCTTCATCACGGCCGATTACGCCTTTGGCCACGCCCTGGAGCGCGACACCACAGACGCGGTGCGCAAGGCCGGCGGCGAAATCCTTGGCGGCGTCCGCCATCCCCAGGGCGCCAACGATTTCTCGTCCTATCTGCTGCAGGCGCAGAACTCCGGCGCCAAAATGATCGGCATCGCCAGCTCGGGCGCCGACCAGATCGCCACCATCAAGCAGGCCACCGAGTTTGGCCTGCCGCAGCGCGGCGTCAAACTCGCCGGCCTCTACCTGCACATCACCGATATTCACGGCATTGGCCTTCAGGACGCCCAGGGGCTGATCCTGACCCAGGCGTTCTACTGGGACCTGAATGATGAAACGCGGGCCTGGTCGAAGCGGTTCTATGAGCGCCACAAGGCCATGCCGACCATGGGGCAGGCCGGCGTCTATTCCTCGATCATGCACTATCTGAACGCCGTCAAGGCGGCCGGTACGGCTGATGCCCAGGCGGTGGCGGCGAAGATGAAGGCCACCCCGGTCAATGATTTCTTCGCCAAAAACGGCGTCATCCGCGCGGACGGCCGCATGGTGCACGATCTCTACGTCTTCCAGGTCAAGAAGCCGGAAGAGTCGAAGTATCCGTGGGATTATTTCAAGCTGATCCGCACCATTCCCGGCGATCAGGCCTTCCGGCCCCTGAACGAAGGCGGCTGCCCGCTGGTCCAGAACTGATTCCGCCTGCCGGCGGGCCGGCGAAGTCGCCAGGGCGCATGCACGAAAAAGCTCCGGGGCGCAGGCTCCGGAGCTTTTTTATTGGGGCCCAGGCATGTTCGTGGCCGTCATGGCGCGGTCTGAAGCCAGGCGTTCAGATGGCGCGGTCGCGTCCGGCCCAGTATGGCTCGCGCAACTTGCGCTTGAAGATCTTGCCGGAATCTTCGCGCGGCAGGCTGTCGGCAAAGGTGATCTGGCGGGGAACCTTGTAGCCGGTCAGCGTCTTGCGCAGCGCGGCGCGCAGGCTTTCCACCGTCAGGTCGGCGCCCGGCGCCGGCTGCACCACCGCCATGACGCTCTCGCCGAATTCATCGTCCGGCACGCCAAACACGGCGCAATCGGCCACGCCAGGGAGCTTCAGCAACTCGCCCTCGATCTCCGCCGGGTAGATGTTGGCGCCGCCGGAGATGATCATGTCGTTCTTGCGGTCGCACAGATAAAGAAAGCCGTCGGCGTCGAAAAAGCCGATGTCGCCAGGCGTCACGAGGCCATAGCGCTCCATGGAAGCCCGCTTTTCCGGAGCGTTCTGATAGGTGAAGTTCAGGCCGGTCAGGGGCCCGCCAAGCACCTCGCCCACCACGCCGGGCGCGGCGTCCTCGCCGGTTTCGGTAATGACCCGCACGCTGACGCCGGGCATCACCCGGCCGACGGAGCCAGGGTGCTTCAGCCACTCCTCCGACGACAGGTTGGTGACGTTCCCCATCTCGGTCGAGCCGTAGTATTCGTTGATGACCGGCCCCCACCAGGCGATCATCGCCCGCTTCACCTCCAGCGGGCAGGGCGCCGCCGCGTGGGTGACATATTGCAGCGACGACAGGTCGTAGCGCTGCTTCACCGCGTCTGGCAGTTGCAGCAGCCGTTTGAACATGATCGGCACCATGTTCAGGTGGGTGATGCGCTCCTGCGCGATCAGCCGCAGCAGCCCTTCAGGGTCGAAGCGCGGCGTCACCACCACATTGGCGCCGATGCGGATGGAGAACGCCGAATGGGCGTTGGGCGCCGCATGGTACACCGGGCCGATGACCGCCGTGGTGATTTCCTCCGGGCTGCGCCGCCCCTGCAAATGGTCGGTGTAGCCGTAGGACCAGCCCAGCATGGCGTTGGCCGCCTCGATCTGGGCTGGCGTCGGCGTCGGGCGCTTCACGCCCTTGGGGCGGCCAGTGGTGCCTGAAGTGTAGATGATGGAGCTTGGCGCGGGCTCCGGCTCGCGGGCCAGCGGCGCGGCGTTGTCCAGCAGGTCGCGCCACAGCGCGACCCCCGCTGGCGGCGCCACATCGGCGAGGCCATAAGCGGCGACGATTTCCGGAGGCGTTTCCACCAGTACGACCGTGACGCCTTCAGGGATGGCGTGGGCGATGGGCGGCAGCAGGTCGGCGTGGATCAGCAGCACCTTCACGCCGCTGTCGCGCAGGAGATATTCCGCCTCATCCGCCGTGTAGTGCCAGTTGACCGGTATGGAATAGGCGCCGAGCATGCCGATGCCGAACGAAGCCTCGAAACAGGCCAGTTCGTTGCGCAGATACAGGGCGACGCCATCGCCCTTGCGGACGCCCAGGCTTTCCAGCGCCCCTGCGGCGCGCAGGGCGCGCGCGTTGAATTCGGGACCGCGGAGCGTGCGGTCGCCGCTTTTGATCCACCCCACGTTTCGTCTCCCTTGCCGCTGTTTTTTGAGTCGGCGCGCGGCGGCGACGCCTCCCGTCATTCCGGTTCAGGCTGCGCGCTGACCGCCGTTTTATCCAATTGGAGAAGGCGTCGTGTCAAGGCTGGGACGCCATCGGCCGGGCTCTGGCCGGAACATGCAGGCCAGCCGCCGCGTTTCCATCCGACAGACCGGGCTGTCCCTTGCGGGCGGTCAAAATGACAGGGGAGACCTGACATGACGTTCTGGAAACATCACGGCAAGGTCATCATGAGCGATGAGCAGGCGCGCGAGGGGCCGCTGGGCCGCAAGGTCCTGTATGTGCTCGTCGCGAGCATGCTGCTCGTCGGCCTCGCCTGGGTCATCCTGGAGGCATGGGCTTACAGGGGCATGTGACTTTCGGCATCTGAGTTTCGGCATGTGATTTTCGGGCATGCGACGCCGGATGCGGAGCGTTGCGAAACGGGCGCGTCCGGTGATCTCGCTGAAAACGCACAGGTAACTTGCGGCCCGGGCCGCGCGCGCGGTTGCGGCGCCGGACAACTGGCGACATGGTGTCAGAAAGTGACCCTGTTGCCGGGAATCGCTCCGTGCGCGTTGCGCCGGGAGCCCGGCCATCCCATGGCGGAGCACCGATGTCCGACGTCGTCACGCCGACCCGCGCGCCATCGCCCGCAGCCCGGCCGGAGTTTCGCCACCTCTGCGAGCGCGCCGGCCTGACCATGGCGGAAGCGGCGGCGCTGCTGGCGGTTTCGGAGCGGACCATCGCCCGTTACGCCGCCGGCGATGTCCAGCCTCCGGCCCTGGCGATGCGGGTGCTGCGTGAGGCGGCCAGCCGGGCGAGCCCGCAAGCGGAGCCCGTCGCCTTCCGCTTCATCGACCTGTTCGCCGGCATTGGCGGTTTGCGCCTCGGCTTCCAGAGCATCGGCGGCCATTGCGCCTTCACTTCCGAATGGGACGTCAACGCCCGCAAGACCTATGTGCTGAACTTCCGCGACAACCACGAACCTGGCGGCGACATTCGCGAATACGCCGCCGACCCGGGCCGGATTCCGGAGCACGACGTGCTGCTTGCCGGCTTCCCCTGCCAGCCGTTTTCCATCGCCGGCGTCTCCAAAAAGAACGCCCTTGGCCGTCCGCACGGCTTCTTGTGCGACACCCAGGGCACGCTGTTCTTCGATACGGCCCGCATCATCGCCCACCACCGCCCGGCGGCGTTTCTGCTGGAGAACGTCAAGAATCTCGAAAGCCATGACCGGGGGCGCACCTTCGCCACCATCATGCACGTGTTGACCAGTGAGCTGGGCTATCACGTGCAGAGCCGGGTCATCAGCGCTGCCCATTGGGTGCCGCAGAAACGCGAGCGGATCTTCATCGCCGGTTTCCGCGAGCCGACCGCCTTCGACCTGAAGGCGCTCGAACTGCCCGCCGGCGGCCCGAAGCTGGGCGACATTCTGCTGCCGCACGATGAGGTCGATGAAAAATACACCCTGACGCCGCGCCTGTGGGACTATTTGCGCGCCTATCGCGACAAGCACGCGGCGAAGGGCAATGGCTTCGGCTACAGCCTGTTCGGGCCGGGCGACGTCGCCCGCACCCTGTCGGCGCGCTATTACAAGGATGGCTCGGAAATTCTCATCGACCAGCCGGGCCGGCGCCCGCGCCGGCTGACGCCGCTGGAATGCGCCCGGCTGATGGGCTTCGACCGGGGCGACCGGCGCTGGAAGATCGCCGTCTCCGACACCCAGGCCTACCGGCAGTTCGGCAACGCCGTGTCGCCGCCGGTGGCTGAGTTTCTGGCGGAGGCAATGCGGCCGCACATCGCGGCCGCCCTCGGTCAGGGTTGATCCGCCATCGCCTGGTTCATCTTCGCCAGACCGGAGCGCGCCTTACGCTGCGCCATGCTGGCGGCGGATGAAGGCGGCGGCGGCGGCAATGGCCTGCGCGCCTTCATCGAGCTGGCGCCAGTAGAAATGCCAGACGTGGAACATGTCCTTCCATAACGACAGTTCCGTATCGACGCCGGCCGCGATCAGCCGCTGGTGGATGCGCACGGAATCGCCGAACAGCACCTCATGGTCGCCGACCTGGATCAGTGTCGGCGGCAGGCCCTTCAGATTGGCGAACAGCGGGGAGGCGAGGCCGGTGAGCAGATCGGCGCCGGCCAGATAACGGCCGGAATGCCAGATGATGTCCTGCCGTGACAGGATCGGATCGACGCCGCTGAGGAATTCGTAGCTGCTGCTGCTCGCCGTCATGTCCACCCAGGGGCTGATGGCGACGAGGGCGCGCGGCGCCGGCAGGCCCTGGTCGCGGGCCGCGACGGTCGTGGCGAAGCTGAGGCCGCCGCCAGCGGAATCACCCATCACCGATGTGGCGCGCCCCGGTTCGGCTTCGTGCAGCTCCCGCCAGGCGGCGACGGCGTCGTCCACGGCGGCGGGAAACGGCGCCTCCGGCGCCAGGCGATAGTCGATGGCGTAAACCACGCCCTGCAAATCCGCCGCCAGTTTCGAGATCAGGTGGCGGTGCGAGCGGATCGACCCGAGCGTGTAGCCGCCGCCATGCAGATACAGCACGGTGGGGCCATCGCCGGCCACATGGCGCTCGGCGGCGACGCCGCCGAGGGTCAGCGGCGTGATCGTCACCCCGTCCGCCGGGAGAAACAGGTCGGCGAAGCGGTCATATTTGGCGCGATTGACCGTCTCGCCATCCGCAAGGTTCAGCGGACGCTTGCGGAATTGCGCCACAAGCGCTGTCAGTGTCTCGCTGGCCATGCGGTTTCCTCCGGCGTTATTGGGATCAGGGCGCAGACTGCGCATCAAGGCGGGCGGCCCTGTCCGGATCTGGGGCCCGTTGCTGTCGCTTCCCGGGCGAGGCGCGGGTGGCGGTTTCTGGGCAATCCCGCCATTTGGCCCGATGCGCCGGCCGCTGGCAATTGTCCGTATGCCGTTAATCCAGCCAGTCGAGCCCGATATCGAGCACCGGCGCGCTGTGGGTGAGCCAGCCGATGGAGATCAGATCGACGCCGGCGGCGGCGATGCCCGGCGCGGTGGCGGCGGTGACGCGGCCGGAGGCCTCGGTGATGGCGCGCCCGGCGGTGATGGCCACGGCCTCGCGCAGTTGCTCCGGCGTCATGTTGTCGAGCAGCACCGCATCGACGCCGCCGGCCAGCGCCTCGCGCAGTTGCGCCAGCGTGTCCACTTCGACCTCCACCTTCACCAGGTGCCCGACGCTGGCCCGCACCCGGCAGATGGCTTCGGTGACGCCGCCGGCGATGGCGATGTGATTGTCCTTCACCAGCACCGCGTCATCGAGGCCGAAGCGGTGATTGGAGCCGCCGCCGGCCCGCACCGCATATTTCTCGACAGCGCGCAGGCCCGGCGTCGTCTTGCGGGTGCAGACGATGCGCGCCTTGTGGCCGCTGATCGTGCTGACGATCCCGCGCGTGACGCTGGCGACGCCGCTGAGGTGGCCAAGAAAGTTCAGCGCCGTGCGCTCGGCGGTGAGCATGCCGCGCGCCGGGCCGCTGATGGTGGCGATGACCTGGCCAGGCGAGAGCGCCGCGCCGTCAGCGATCGCCGCGTCGATGCGGATCGCCGGATCAATGAGCTGGAAGGCGAGCGCGGCCAGATCGAGCCCGGCAAGCACGCCATGGTCGCGCGCGGTCAGGGTCATCGTCGCCTGGGCGCTGGCGGGGGCGATGGCGTCACTGGTGATGTCGCCGGCCCGGCCCAGATCTTCCAGCAGCGCGGCGCGCACCAGCGGCTCCAGCATGACGCGCGGCAGGGGCGCGATGGCGGCGGTTTCAGACGCGGAGGGCGCGGGCCTGGGCGAGGAAGCCGCCCCTGGACGGTGGGGGGCGGATGAAGCGGTGGCTGCGGTCATGATGCAATCTTTGTGGCGTAAGGGGTTGCGTTGGGCGGCGCGGCGTCCGGCAGGATATCCGCCAGAAGTACGGGCGCGCGGCGCGGCGCGGCCTGCGCCGGCGCGGGGAAATCGGAGCGGAAATGGGCGCCGCGACTTTCCTGCCGCGCCAATGCCGCATGGGCGATGAGCAGGCCGACCAGCGCCGCGTCGGCGGCCGGATGCGACCGGCCGGCGGCGAGGGGCTGCAGCCGGGCGAGCGCCTGGCGCAGCCCGTCGGCGTTGCGCTCAAGACCGGCGCAGCGGCTCATCAGGCTGCGGATCGGCGCGAGATCGCCCGGGCCCGGAAGGCCTGGCGACGGCGAGACGGCGAATCCGCAGCCCGTGCTGGCGCTGGCGCTGCTGCCTTTCAGGTCGTTGGCGACGAATCCGGCGCAGACCAGCGCCTCCACCAGGGAGTTGCTGGCCAGCCGGTTGGCGCCGTGCAGGCCGGTGCAGGCGACCTCGCCGCAGGCCCACAGGCCGGCCAGGCTGGCGCGGCCGCGCAGATCCACGGCGACGCCGCCCATGTGGTAGTGCGCCGCCGGCGTGATCGGCAGCAGGTCGGCGGCCGGATCAAGTCCGGCGGCGGCGCAGGCGGCGGTGATCGCTGGGAAGCGGCTGGCGAAGCCGCGGCCCGGATTGGCGCGGGCGTCGAGGAATACCCGGCGGCCCGCCTGTTGCTGGCGCCAGATGGCGCGGGCGACCACATCGCGCGGCGCCAGCTCCGCCCCCGGGACGTCGGCCATGAAACGCGCGCCCAGGTCGTTGACCAGGGCGGCGCCTTCGCCCCGCACCGCTTCGCTGACCAGCGGCGCGGGGCTGGCGAACGCACCGGCGCGGTGGTCCAGATCGAGGGCGGTGGGGTGAAATTGCACGAACTCCATGTCGGCGACCGCCGCCCCGGCCCGCGCCGCCAGGGCGACGCCGGCGCCCAGACTCGACAGGGGATTGGTGGTGCGGGTGAACAACCCGCCCAGCCCGCCTGTGGCCAGCACAACCCTGCCGGTGGCCAACACGCCATGGCCGGTCGCGCCGGCAGCGGCGCCCTGTAACGCCACGCCCGTCACGGCGCCGTCGCGGACGAGGATGTCGCGCGCGACGAGGCCTTCGAGCACGGTGACATGCGCAGCCGCCCGGACGACGGCGGCGAGGGCGCGCACCACCTCGGCGCCGCTGGAATCGCCATTGGCGTGCAGGATGCGCCGCCGGCTGTGCGCGGCCTCGAGCCCCAAAGCAATTCCAGCAAAAGTGGCCCCCACTTTTGCGTCCGGAATTGCGTCCAGCGTGGAAAGTTCCCCAATTCCAGCAAAAGTGGCCCCCACTTTTGCGTCCGGAATTGCGTCCAGCGTGGAAAGTTCCCCAGTTCCAGCAAAAGTGGTCCCCACTTTTGCGCCCGGCATTGCGTCCGTGGCGGTTCCCGGATGGCGGCCGTCGTTCCGGTCGAAGCGGGCGCCAAGGCGCAGCAGATCGGCGATGGCCTCTGGCGCGCCGCCGATGATCGCCGCCGCCGCCGCTGCGTCGCAGTAGCCATCGCCGGCGACCAGGGTGTCAGCCAGATGCAGGGCGACGTCGTCATCGGGGCCAATGGCGGCGGCGAGACCGCCCTGGGCGAGGATGCTGGAGCTGGTTGCGCCAAGCGGACCGGCGCTGACCAGCACGCAGGGCATGGGGGCCAGCCGCAGGGCGGTCATCAGGCCGGCCGCGCCGGCGCCAATGATCACCGGCCGGCCAGCCAGGCTGGCAAGGGAGGGGCGGGCGCGCATCGGCCGGCCTCAGATCGCCAGCATGCGTTCGACGGGAAGCCGCGCCCGCTCCAGGATGTCGGCGGGGATGGTCACCTCATGCGCGCCATCCTCCAGGCAGCGGCGGATGTTGGCGAGGGTGATGCGCTTCATGTGCGGGCACAGGTTGCACGGGCGCACGAACTCCACGTCCGGGTGATTGACGGCGACGTTGTCGCTCATGGAGCACTCGGTCAGCAGCACGACGCGGGACGGCTTCATGTCGCCGACATAGTCCGACATGCGGGCGGTTGAGCCGGAGAAATCGGCTTCGGCGACCACTTCCGGCGGGCATTCCGGGTGGGCCAGCACCACCACGCCTGGCCAGTTGCGGCGCATCTCCTGGACGTCGGCCGGGGTGAAGCGCTCGTGCACCTCGCAATGGCCCTTCCAGGCGATGATCTTCACGGCGGTTTCGGCGGCGATGTTGCGGGCCAGATATTCGTCCGGAATCATGATGACTTCGGGCAGTCCGAAGGATTCAACGATCTTCAGGGCGTTGCCGGAGGTACAGCAGATGTCCGACTCCGCCTTCACCGCCGCCGAGGTGTTGACGTAGGTGATGATCGGCAGGCCGGGATGGCGCTGGCGGATCAGGCGCACGTCCTCCGGGGTGATGGAATCGGCCAGCGAGCAGCCGGCGTCCATGTCGGGGATCAGCACCGTCTTGTCCGGGTTCAGCATCTTGGCGGTCTCGGCCATGAAGTGCACGCCGGCCAGCACGATGACGTCGGCGTCGACGCGGGTCGCCTCACGGGCCAGGGCCAGCGAATCACCGACGATATCGGCGACGCAGTGGAAGATCTCCGGCGTCTGGTAATTGTGCGCCAGGATCACCGCGTTCTTGCGGCGCTTCAGCTCGAGAATGGCGTCCACATCATCGGCGAAACTGGCCCATTCCATGGGCGGGATCACCCGGCGGACCCGCTCGTAGAGCGCTGCGGACGGGGCGGCTGCGCCGGCGGAGGCAAGGGCGATTGAGGGCATTTTATATGCTCCGAATGAGTATAATTCGGACATATGCTTAAACTGAGTATAAGCGTTGTCAAGTCGCAATGAAGCAGCGCGCCAGTCCGGCGGATGGCGGTGGCGCGGATAAAAATATTGTTAAATCAGTATGATGGATGGCGATTTCATTGCCGTAACAAAAAACGGCGCCAAGACCTGCGTCAAAGCCGGCCCATGCGCGCGCATGGCGGGCATGTCGAAAAACCGGCGTTCCGACTGCAAGCCGTCCGGGGGGCGCGCCCTCTGCGAGCCGCTGTCCGCGCGTCCCTGGGGTCAGCCCGCCGGCTTGGTGCCGGCGATGGCGCGCTCCAGCAGCACTTCCTCGCGAAACCGGAACAACCGGGCCGGTCGCCCCACCCGCGTCGTCGACATTTCGCTGGTCTCCTCAACCAGTTCCTGCTGTTCGACGAGGCGGCGGAAATTCTGCTTGTGGGTGCGACGTCCGGCCAGCGCTTCCACGGCCTTTTGCAGGTCGAGCAGGGTGAAGGTTTCCGGCATCAGCTCGAACACCACGGGACGATATCTGATCTTGCCGCGCAGCCGGGCCACGCCGGTGGCCAGGATGCGCCGGTGGTCGCCGGTCATGGCGTGGCCAGGGGCGATCACCGCCGGGCGCTCCGCTTCCGGAACATTGCGCAGGGATTCCGGCGTCAGGCGGGCTTCATGCAGCAGCTCATAGCGCTGCAACACCATTTCGTCGTGCCATGGCGCGCCGTCGAGGCCGAATGCGGCGCTGGCCCGGCGGCGGCGCTGCTCGCGCGCCGGGGGCGTGGGAGCCGCGGCGGCCCATTGCGCCAGGGCCGGGGCGAGAATCTCGCGCACCACGGCCGGCTGGCCATCGCGCCAGTCCTCCCAGGGAAAGCAGGCGTACCAGCTCAACCATGTCCCTTCCGCCCGGGCGCGCGGCTCCGCCTGCTCGCGGGTGAGGGCCAGATAGCTGATCGACATGACGCGCTGGCCGTCGGCGCCGGCGCGGTCGCGGTCGGCGAAGGTGTAAAGCTGCTCCACATAGCCGAGCGGATGATGGGTCTGGCGCTCCACCCAGTCGCGCAGGCCGGTCTGCAACGAGCGCGCGTCGGAACCAAACGGGCCCGCCGGCAGGCTGGCGCCGCTGTCCAGGGTCAGCACGCGCGGCTCGTCATGGCTGACGGCGACCACCACCGCCACCAGATCGACGAGCACATTGCGTTCGGGCAGATCGCCGGAGCGGGGGGGGGACGGCAAAGGTGCTTCAGGCAAAGGCGCTTCAGGCAAGAGCGCGCGCGGCGCGGGAGCGTCAGATTTGGGAGCATCGCGCAGGGGAGCATCGGGCGTGCTGGCGTTGTCAGCGCTGGTCCGTTGGGCCTTGCGGTTGGTCATGGGCGCGACGATGGCCTCGCGGATCGGTCCGGTCCAGGGTGAGCGTACCGGTTGGCGTGAAAGCGCCCGGGCGTCAATCCCAAAGCGGCAGGCGGGGCTGTTCTCGCCTCGCCTTGCCTCACCCTCGCCTGAAGGCCGGCGCGTCCAGGCGCCGGTGCGTCCCGTGATAACGGGACGGCGATGCTCAGTCAGCCACGGCGGCGATCGTCGCCGCGCTTCTTCCGCCGCCCTTCATCATCTGGCCAGCCATGGAGAGCTGGAATGAAATGGAAGCGACCACCAGGACCATGACGCCGGCCGCCAGCATGAGGTCGCGTAAACGCATGCCGGTCATGTTGTGTCTCCTTCTCACCGTCCCCTGTTTTTTCAAGTTTGCGTCAGTTCAACCTAACCAAATGTGAACCGCCAGACATCCGGGGCCAAATTGTTTTACCTGTAACCATAGGTCGTAGGCCCTCCCAATCCGGTTCACGCGCACGGGCAAAAAAAGACAGGCCCCCGTCAAAACGGAGGCCTGCCGGAGGCTGCATCGGCTGACTTGCGGTCTCAGAACGCGTCGATATAGGCCCGCTTGCCGCCGGCCGGGGTCTTGCGCGGCGGGGCCGAGGCGAGGCCGCGCAGGATCCATGTGCGCGTCTCGGCCGGATCGATGACATTGTCGATTTCGAGCACCGAAGCGATGGAGGTCGCCTTGCCCTCCTCATACTTCTTCGCGACCATTTTCTCGTAATAGGCCTGACGCTCGGCCGGGTCCTCGATCGCTTCCATCTCCTTGCGGAAGCCAAGGCGCACATAACCCTCAAGGCCCATGCCGCCGAACTCGCCGGTCGGCCACGCGATGGTGAAGAACGGCGCCTGGAAGCCGCCCGCCGCCATGCCCTGGGCGCCGAGGCCATAGCCCTTGCGCAGCACCACGGTGAACACCGGCACGCTGGCGTTGGCGCCGGCGAGGAACATGCGCGAGACGTGACGCACAACGCCCGTCTTCTCCGCCTCCGGTCCCACCATGAAGCCGGGGGTGTCGCACAGCGAGATCACCGGCAGGTCGAAAGCGTCGCAGAGCTGGATGAACCGCGCCGCCTTGTCGCCGGCCGGCGCGTCGATGGCGCCGCCAAGGTGCTTGGGGTTATTGGCGATGAGACCGAACGGCTTGCCCTCGATGCGCACGAAGGCGGTGATGATGCCGACGCCGAACTCCGGCCGCAGCTCCAGCACGGAATCCTTGTCGGCCATCAGGCGGATGACGTCGCGCACCTCATAAACGCGCAGGCGGTTTTCCGGGATGACGCGGCGCAGCAGGCGCTGGTCCTCAGCTTCCCACTCGCTGATCTCACCCTGGAAATAGGAGAGATATTTTTTGGCGACGTCGGTCGCCTCGATCTCGTCCTCCACCAGCACGTCGATGACGCCGTTGGGCACCTGCACCGACACCGGGCCGACCTCGGCCGGGTGGTAGACGCCAAGACCGCCGCCCTCGATCATCGCCGGGCCGCCCATGCCGATGGACGAATTCTTCGTGGCGATGATGACGTCGCAGCAGCCAAGCAGCGCGGCGTTGCCGGCGAAGCAGTAGCCGGAGACCACGCCAACCACCGGCACCTGGCCGGAGAGACGGGCGAACTCCACGAAGCTGGTGGTGTCGAGCCCGGTCAGGCCGCCGGAGTCGGTGTCGCCAGGGCGACCGCCGCCGCCTTCCGCATACAGCACCAGCGGCAGCGACCATTGCTGGGCCAGGTGCATGGCGCGGTCGAGTTTCTTGTGGTTGCGCTTGCCCTGGGTGCCGGCCAGCACGGTGTAGTCGTAGGACACCACCATGGCGCGGGAGACGTCGGCGCCGAAGTGCCGGCCATTGATCGACGCGGTGCCGACGATCAGACCGTCCGCCGGGGTGTTGATGATGAGATCATCGAGTGAGCGGCGGCGCGACTGGGCGGCGATGGCGAGGCCGCCATATTCCATGAAGGTGCCGGCGTCGACCAGTTGCTCGATGTTCTCGCGCGCCGTGCGCTGGTTGGTCTTGCGGCGGCGCTCCACCGACTGCGGCCGGTTTTCGTCCAGCAGATTGCCCTGGCGCTCCAGCACATGGGCGAGGTCGGCGCGGATGTGGTCGAGGTCAATGGCCTCATCCGCCTGGGCGTCGGCGCCCGCGACCTCCTGCGGCTCGATATGCAGCACCGGCTCGCCGGCCATCAGCGTGTCGCCGGCGCCGGCGGCGATGGCCCGCACCACGCCGCCATGGCTGGCTGCGATCAGGTGCTCCATCTTCATGGCTTCCAGAACGGCGACCTGCTGGCCAGGCCGCACCAGATCGCCGACAGCCACATCAATCGAGACGATGGTGCCCTGCATGGGCACAGCCGTCGGCTGCGTGCCTTCCGGCGCTTTGGGCTCTGTCTTGGCGGCAGCGCCGGCCGCTTCGGTCTTCGCCGCGAAGAACAGGTCGCGGTGCTGGTCGGCCCCGGCGCCGGCGACCAGTTCGGCGACGTTCTCCTCGAGGAATTTCGTCGTCACCTCATTGCGCCGCACGGCGTCGTTGCACAGCAGCGCCTTCAGGAAGGGCAGGTTGGTTCCGACGCCTTCGATGCGGAACTCGCGCGCCGCCCGGTAGGCCTTGGCGACCGCCCCTGCATAATCCGGGGCGTTGCTGTGCACGATCAGCTTGGCGAGCAGCGAGTCGAAGGCCGAGCTGGTGCGATAGCCGGCGTAGCCAAAGGTATCGACGCGAACGCCGGGGCCGGAGGGCGGCTCGAACACCGCCAGGGTTCCGCCCTGGGGCTTGACGTTGCCCTTTGCGTCAATGGCCTCCATGTTGACGCGCAACTGGATGGCGTAGCCGCGCGGCGCCGGGATCTGCGTCTGCAGCAGGCCAAGTTCGGCCAGCGTGGCGCCGCCGGCGACGCGCAATTGCGCCTGCACCAGGTCGACGCCCAGCACTTCTTCCGTAACCGTATGCTCCACCTGCAAGCGCGGGTTGGCCTCGATGAAGGCGAAGAACGGCTCCTCCTGCCCAGACGCGGCGCCCCCCGGGGTGGCGTCGAGCAGGAATTCGAAGGTGCCAAGGTTGTCGTATTTCGCCGCCGCCGCCAGCTCGCGGGCGGCCAGGGTGATGCGTTCGCGCAAGGCCGGCGTCAGCGCCGGGCTGGGGGCGATCTCGATCACCTTCTGGTTGCGGCGCTGGATGGTGCACTCGCGCTCATACAGGTGCGAGATATTGCCGGCGCGGTCGCCGATGATCTGCACCTCGATGTGGCGGGCGTTGCGCATCAGCCGTTCGACATAGACCGCGCCATCGCCGAACGCCGCCCTGGCTTCTGACTGGCAGCGCGCATAGGCTTCCGCCAGATCCTCGCGCGCCGTGACCGGCCGCATGCCGCGTCCGCCGCCGCCGGCCACGGCCTTGATCATCACCGCCGCGCCATCGCCGAGGCTGTCGAAAAACGCTGTGGTTTCCTCAAGCGTCGTTGCGCCGGAGGTGCCTGGAATCACCGGCACGCCGACTTTCTGCGCCAGCTCGCGCGCGGCGGTCTTGTCGCCGAACAGGCCGAGCCCGCCCACCGAGGGGCCGACGAAGACGATGCCATTGTCGGCGCAGGCCCTGGCCAGATCGACATTCTCGGAAAGGAAGCCGTAGCCTGGGTGCAGGCCATCGCACCTGGCCGCTTTCGCCGCCGCGATCACCGCATTGATGTCGAGGTAGGCGCGGGCGCCGCGCCCCTCCAGCGCCACGGCCTCATCGGCCTTGCGCACGTGCAGGGCGGTTTCCTCGTCGGTGGAATAGATGGCGACCGTATGGACGCCCAGTTCGCTGGCGGCGCGGGCGATGCGGATGGCGATTTCGCCACGATTGGCGATCAGCAGGCGGGAGATCATGACATTTCCGTTGGTTGGCAATGACGCGGCGGCTGGGCCCGGCTTGCGGCCCGGCCGGCGCGTCGCAAATGGCTTTGCAGGGGAAGGCAGGGGCGAAGGACAGGCGAGCTCAGTCGCTCCTGGCGCTTCTGGCGCGGTTGCCGCATCCGGCGCGGCGCGCATTGCCCGCAGGCGGATATCCGCCGGTCGCCGGCGTCATGATCCTGGACGCAATTCCTCCGGCTGGAGGCGCGTTGGCTGCCCTCTCACGCATCACTGTCGTCTGCTCCCTGATCGGCCTGTTCTGGCGCCCGGCGGCGCGCGGCCTTCTTCATTTTCTTCGGCCCGCCGGTCCGCGATGGCCGCGATCCGGCGGGTTCTGACGCCATCATGCCTGTGGCGCAGGTCTCATCAAGTCAAAATCGCGGCAGCCATGCCCTTAGGTTATGCATGACGGCTCCCGTCTCACTTGTGCGCATGCCCGTGATGGTGGCCATGCCCATGGTCGTGATGATGATCGTGATCATGGTGGTCATGGCCGCAGCCGCAACCATGGCCGTGCTCATGCTTGTGGCCGTGGTGGTCGTGATCATGCCCATGCCCATGCCCATGGTCATGGTCATGATGGTGGCCATGATCGTGGCCGCAGTCATGGGCGACGGCGCGGTCAGGGCTGAAGGGGCGCTCCACCGGCGTCACCGCGCAGCCGAGGCCGCGAATTGTTTCGGCCAGCGCGCCGTCGGGCAGGATGTAGAGCGCGTCCGCCTCCACCTGGGCCAAAGCATGGGCGGCGCCGGCCAGCAGGGCGGCGCGCAGCAGCCGGGCCGGGTTTTCCGCCCGCACTTCCAGCACGCGCTCGCCGGCGGCCCGCACCTGCACCAGGCCGCCATCCTCCAGCTTCAGGGCGTCGCCGTCATTGAGCAGCGTCGCGCCGGACAACGCCAGCTCGATGGCCAGGCCGCCGTCGCCGCGCAGCGGGCCCTGGTCGCCCGCCTGCAGGTCGCGGGCGCGATGGTCAAGCGTGATGGTGTCGACGACGCGGTCGGCTTTGACGGCGGCGCGGCGGGTGATGGCGGTGGCGCGTGACATGACTGTTCCTGACCCGTGAGAGTTGCTCTTTCATAAAGCATTTTCACACGGAATGGATACCGCCTGGCGGACAGGCCGGCCCGTGGTCGCGCGGTCTGCGGCAACGAAGGCACAGGCCGCGAATGGCCGTCCGCGCCATCCAGGACGCCGCCTTTGCCGGCCATGATCTTGCCCTGTCCCGGCGCGCTCCTGGCGCCGTCCGGAAGCATATGCGGCGGAAGCGGTTGCGCCAGAGGGAAGCCGGGCCCAGGGCAACGGCCATGATCGGGGCCACAAGACCTGCGTTACAAGCCCTGCGCTACAAGGCCCGCGCCACATGACCTGCGGCATGATCCATGGCGCCATATCAGACCGATTGCCGACTTGATTCCCGGCGCTGGCCCTGCTCATCTTCCAGTTTGAAATGCCAGATAACAAATATCTCTGGAGGGCTCCATGGTCTTGCGTAACCTTGCCGAGGTCGAGGAACTGGAGCGCGCGCCGCTCAGTTCGTATGTGCCGGAGCGCAGCGTTTATGAGCGTTTGCAGAACGCCTGCGCCCGCAATCCCGACCGGCTGGCCTTCCGCCTGTTGCGCGAGGGCCGTCCCGACGAGGAGACCCGGGACATCTCCTACGCGCAGTTCGGCCGCCAGATTACCCAGGCCGCCAACATGTTCCGCGCGCTGGGCGTCGGGCCGCAGGATGCGGTTTCCATGCTGATGCCGATCTGGCCCGAGACCTTCACAGCCATGTTCGGCGCCCAGGCGGCCGGCATCGCCAATCCCATCAACTTCATGCTGGAGAAGGAGCACCTCGTCGCCCTGCTGCGCAACGCCGGCTGCAAGGTGCTGATTGGGCCGGACCCGGACGTGCTGCCCGGCGTCTGGGATCGCATTGAGCAGATCCGCCACGAGATTCCGGGGTTGCAGGCGGTGATGCGCATTGGCGGCCCGGCGGAGCGGCCCGGCGTCGATGCGCTGCATTTCGATACGGAGCTGGCGCGCTACAATGGCGAGCGGCTGGATTTCACCCGCGACGTATCGCCGGACGACACCGCCTCGCTGTTCCACACCGGCGGCACCACCAGCGCGCCGAAGCTGGCCCGCCACACCCAGCGCGGCCTGCTGACGCAAAGCTGGAGCAACGCGCTCGCCATTCTGGTGGGCCCGGGCAATGAGCAGGTGCTGCTGAACGGCCTGCCGCCTTTCCATGTGGGCGGAGCCACCTGCGCGGGCCTGGCGCCGCTCAGCCAGGGCGCGACCCTCGTCATCATGACCTCGGCCGGCTACCGCAATCCGCTGGTGGTGCAGAATTTGTGGGCCCATGTCGCCCGCTTTGGCGCCACCTGCGTCGGCATGGTTCCCACCAGTTGGGGCGCGGCCCTGAACGTGCCGGTGGATGGCCATGACGTCAGCACGTTGCGGATTACCCAGAGCGGCGGTTCGGGCATCGCGCCGGAAGTGGCGCGGGCGGTGAGCGCGAAACTTGGCGTGCCGATGATGGAAGGCTGGGGCATGACCGAGACCCACGGCTTCGCCACCATGAACCCGGGCGGCGGCGAATGCCGTCTCGGCTCCATCGGCGTGCGCCTGCCCTTCAGTGAGGTGATCGTCGCGGAAATCGCCGGCGGCAAGGTCGCCCGCGTTTGCGCGCCCAACGAGATCGGCAGCGTGCTGGTGCGCGGCCCGCAGGTGTTCGGCGGCTACACCGACCCGGAGCAGGATGCGAAGGCCTGGGTGCGGCCGGCGGACGATGAGCAGCGTCCGGCGTGGAGCGAGGGCGGTCGCTGGCTGGACACCGGCGACCTCGGCCGGGTCGACGAGGATGGCTACGTCTGGCTCACCGGCCGCGCCAAGGACATCATCATCCGCAGCGGCCACAATATTGATCCGGTGGTGATCGAGGAGGCGCTGCACGCCCACCCGGCGGTTGAGGCCGGCGCGGCGGTGGGCCGGCCGGACGCCTATGCGGGCGAGATGCCGGTGGGCTTTGTCCAGCTCAAGGCTGGCGCCGACGCCGATCCGGAAGAGATCCGCGAGTTCATCCGGGCGCTGATCCCGGAACGGGCTGCGGTGCCGGCGGAAATCTTCATCCTGCCGCAGATGCCGGTGACGGCGGTGGGCAAGATCTTCAAGCCCCAGCTGCGCCTGATGGCGGCCGAAACCACGCTGGGCCGCATGGCCCGGGCCGTGCTGGGCGAAGGCGCACATATCGAGGTGGAAGTGGCGCCCCATCCCAAACACGGCGTGCTGGCCACCCTGCGCATCGCCGGCGCGGAGCAGGCGAAGCTGGACGAGCTGGGGCAGCAGCTCGACAAATTGCAGCTGCGCCATGTGATCGAGGCGCCCGCCGCCGCGATGTCCTGAGCGGGCGCTGACATCCGGGACTCATCGGGGATAGGGAGCCGGAGCGCATTGGCGCCCCGGCTCCACCCGCGACCGGCGTCATGTCCTGCAGGATGTCTTGCCGTATCTTGCAAGGCGGATGGCGGCCGGCGCCTCGCGCCAGGGCGCGGCGCGGACACCAGGCAGGATCAGGAGCGGATGGGAGCGCCGCGTCCTGTCAGGGCGCGCTTTTGCGCGTCGCGCCCTGACGAACCGCGGCGTCGGCCTGTCCGGCGGGCCGGCCGCCGCGCCGCCTGGGGGGAGGAGGGGAAGGGGTGGCAGCCGGGCTGTCAGCCTCTGGCCGCGCCATGATGGCCTCCGCGACGTCGACGATACGTTTGCGCAAGGCCGCCGCAGCGTCTGCCGGAACCTGTCCCCCAGGGATTTGCCCCCCAGGAGCCTGCCCGCCTGATGTGGCGCGCGCCAGATCCGCCTGCAGCCTGGCGATGTCGGCGATGACAGCGTCCTGCCCTTCCTGATTGGCGGCTGCTTTCGGCGCTGCGGGCGTTGTGGCGGTCTGGGTGGCGTTTTCCGCTGCCATTTTGTGACGCAATATCTGGTTCTCGCCCTGGGCCTGGGCGAGGCGTTCGCGCAGGGAGCGGATTTCGGCTTCGAGCTTGCCGACAGCGCCGCTGGCGGCGCGGGCTTCGTCCCGTGTTTTCTCAAGGGCGGCGACCCGGTCAGCGAGACGGGCGGCGTTGGCCCGGTGACTGGCCAGGGTTTCCTGAAGCGTCCGCACGGCGTTCTGCTCAACCAGCAGTTCATCGCCGCGTCGTTCTGCCTGCCGTTTCTGTTCGCTGGCCGCCGCCGAAATGGCGCTGATCCGCTGCTCCAGTTCGGCAATGGCCATGCGCTGGCCTTCAACGCGCTTCGCAGCCTCCTTTTGCTCGCGCGCCAGGCGCTCCTTCTCGGCGCTCGCCGCGGCAAGCTCCGCCCCAACCGCTTCCCGGTCGGAGGTTGCCGTCCCGATCTGCTTGCGGGCCTCGGCAAGATCCGTCCTGAGATCGGCGTGCGTTGCCTCAAGCGTCGCCAGTTTGGCCCGTGTTTCATCCAGTTCGCGTTTCAGCGCGCTGGCGAAGGAGATTTGCTTGCCGGCGTCGCCCAGCGCCACGGCCTTTTCTTCACGCAACCGGGCCTGCTTGCGCTCCATGGTGCGCGTGGCCACGGCAAATTCCGCCCGCAGATGATCCCGTTCCGCCGCCACTTCCTCAAGTGAAACGGGAAACATCGCCCGCATGCGGCGATTGGCCAGCCGCTCCGCCCGCTGGTTCAGCGCCGAGGTCAGCAGCACGGCGATAAACCCGGCGACCAGAAAGCCAAGCGCGAAGAACATCGATTGCTCGACCACCAACGTCTCCCTGTCAGAACGACCTTCGCGATCACGATCTTCAGAAAACCAGATTCGTCGCGCGCAAACAAACGTGATCCACGCCTCAATGCGGGATCCGGCCTGCTGCAATACGCTTCAGCTTCTGCTTTTATTGCCGGATGCTGCCCAGATTGCTGGCGCAAGCCTTGCTATACAAGCCTGACCATACAGACGTGAGACCGGGCGTCTTTCACGCCCGTGACGGTGTCCGCGCTCCGGCCGAAAAGTCAGAACGGGTTCCAGGTCGCCGTGGGCGTGAACTTCAGGTAGCCGATGTTGACGCCGAGGCGGGCGCCGACGCCGGAGCGGATGGGCACCACCACCATATTGTCCGCCACCGCCGCCGTCAGGCCAAAGCCGCCGATAAAGTACGCGGAGCCGTCAAGGCCGAGGAAACGCCGGAAAACGCCATCGGTTGAGGGAAGGTTGTAGACCAGCATCATGGTGCGGGCGCCTTCGCCGCCAACGTCGAAGCCAACGGTCGGCCCCTGCCAGAACACTTTCATCTGGCCGGCGTTGCGGGTGTAGAGCACGCCCTCGCCATAGCGCAGTCCGCCGATGATGGCGCCGGATCCTTCCTGGCCAAGGATGTAGCCATTGGGGGCTCCCCAGCGCCGGAAGGCTTCCTGAACGGTCAGCGCGATGCCGCGCGACACGCTGCCAAAGAAGCTGTGGCCAGCCTGAACGAGTTCCTCGGGCTTGAATGTTTCGTGTTGCTGGATCCGTGGGCCCTGCGCGAACGCGGGCGCCGTCAGCAGCGCCGCCATCAAGACCAGCAGGGCTCTCAGGGTTGCTTTCATGGAAATCAGCCTCGGTTTTGGACATGGCGAAGCGGGGGCTCCGCCATGCCAGGGTCGGGGGTGCAACGACGTTTCCGGCTCCGCCGTCTGGCGGGGGCCGATAGGGACGCCCCGGAAATGGAGATCTCTCCACGACTGGAGACATGGCCAAACCCCGCAGACGTCACCGCGCCGCAGGCGTGAAAGACAGGGCGAAGCCTGCCTTCCATCCTTGGCCGAAACGTGTCCGTTCCGCCCCAGCATGCCTGGCGATTTGCGTAGAAATCGTTGCCAAGGGAAGAAAAAGTCGCTCAAGCCCGGACAATTCTGGCACATCAGGGCTGAAACAACCCCAGGGCGCTGAAAACATCATCGCGGGTTTGCCCGGTGACGGCGCGGGCGCGCTGTATGCCGCGGCGAATCACTTCGCGGACATGGCCGGGATCGCGGGCCAGCGCCGTCCTGCGGGCGCGGATGGGCGCCAGCAACGCTTGCAGCAGTTCGTCCAGCCGGCGCTTCAGCAGCGCGTCGCCGAGGCCGCCGCGCTGGTAGTGTTCCTTCAGCCGCGCCACTTCCGCCGCGTCCGGGTCGAAGGCGTCAAGAAAAGCGAACACCACATTGCCGTCGACGCGACCTGGATCGGCGGCGCGCAGATGCTGCGGATCGGTGAACATGGCCCGCACCGCCGCCGCGATCTGCTCCGGCGTGGCGGAGATGGCAATGGCGTTGCCGGCGGATTTGCTCATCTTGTTGCGGCCGTCGACGCCCGGCAGTCGTCCCGCCGCCGGGATCAGGGCTTGGGCTTCCGGCAACACGGTTTTCCCCGCCGTGGCATTGATGCGGCGGACGATTTCGTTCGACTGTTCGACCAGCGGCGCCTGATCGGCGCCGACCGGGACCAACGTGGCGCGGAAGGCGGTGATGTCCGCCGCCTGGGCGGCCGGATAGCAAAGAAAGCCGGCGGGGATGTCGCGGCCGAAGCCGCGCGCGCGGATCTCGTCCTTGATGGTGGGGTTGCGCTCCAGCCGCGCCACCGTGACGAAGTTCAGATACAGCATCGACAGTTCGGCCAGCGCCGGCAATTGCGACTGCAGGCAGATAACGCTCTTTTCCGGATCGATGCCGACGGCGAGGTAATCGAGGGCGATTTCCAGCACCGCGTCGCGCACTTTCGGAATGTTGCCGGCGTTGTCAGTAAGCGCCTGGGCGTCAGCCAGCAGCAGATACTGGTCGTGCGCATCCTGCAACGCGAGCCGGTTGCGCAGCGAGCCGGCATAGTGGCCCAGATGCAGCGGGCCGGTGGCGCGGTCGCCGGTGAGGACGATCTGGCGGGCAGTCGGGCGGGCAGTTGGCGTCGTCATTGGCTGTTCTCCGTTGGAAACGGCGCGCCGCGACAGACGGAGAAACAGAAAAGGCCGCCTGATGCGGCGGCCTGGCGCTCATGCTGCAAACGTCATGTTGCAAGCATCATGAATGTCCGGCCGCTCCGTGTGTGGAGCGGCGCCAGTTGCGAAGCATCATGGCGAAGGGGCTGTTCATGGCCGCTTGATGGGCCGCGGGCGCCTGGGAGTCAAGTTGGCGATGTTCATGCCTTTGGTCCGGCGTGGGTCAGTGCCGCCAGTGGATCGCCCCAGGCGATGAACGGACCATTGGCGAAGCCGCCGCGCCAGTCGCCATAGCGGAACACAAGGCCATCGGGGCCCGTGACCACGCCGCCCGCCGCCGTCAGCACCGCCTGGCCGGCGGCGGTGTCCCATTCCATGGTGCGGCCGAAGCGCGGGTAAACGTCCGCCTCGCCCGCGGCGATGACGCAGAACTTCAGCGACGAGGAGGCATTGCGCCGGGCGCTCACCGGCATCCGGGCCAGCCATGCCTCGGTGTCGGCGTCGCCGTGGCGGGCGCTGGCCAGGGCGACAAGGCCGTCCTCCGGGGCGGGGCGCGTATGCAGGGGGCGCCAGACCAGCGCGTCAGCGGGCGTGGTCAGGCCGGCGTCGGCGGTGCATGCGACGGCGCCGCCGGCCCACACCCGATCCTGCGCCGGGGCGAAAATGACCCCGGCGATGGGCGCGCCGTCGTGGATCAGCGCGATATTGACGGTGTAGCCATCGCCCCCCGCGACGAACTCGCTGGTGCCGTCGATGGGATCGACGAGAAAGAACAGCGGCGGCAGGGGGCCTGTGGCCGCCGCGGCCGTTTCCTCGCCCACCAGGGCGATGCCAGGGAAGCGCCGCGCCAGTTCAGAGACGATCAGTTGCTCGGCCGCCACGTCGGCGTCGGTGCAGGCGCTACCGTCGGGCTTTTCGCTGGTGACGACGCCGCGCGCGGTGATGGCGCGAATCAGCTTGCCGGCGGCGATGGCGACGCCGGCAAGCTCCCGGGCAATGGCGTCGCGTCCGGCCTCGTCGAGACGAAGCCTGCCAGCTGTGTCGGTGAACGCCATCTCCGGTTCCATCGCTGCCATCGTGTTTCCCCGCACCAAAACATTCTTATGTAAAACGTGCGCCTGACGTGAACGCGCAAAGCCGGAAGGTCCTGATCCGGCCTTGCGCCAGATTGCCAGCGCTGCGCCGCCATGTAACACATCCGGTTCGCTGCGGGCGTGATTTCCCTTCGCGCCTGCAGGGGCGCCTGCGCCCGGATGGCGGGTCGGCCGCGCTTTCGCGCCGATCCGGCCGGCCAGCTTCCCGCGCCCCTTCTTCTTGTACTGCGGAGCCGCGCCCGGCGCCGCCCGCGCCGGAGATCAAGATGAATCCTGTGAGCCTCGACGCGCTCGACCTCGCCGCCCTGCTGTGCAGCCGGGTGTGCCACGACGTGATCAGCCCCGTCGGCGCCATCGTCAATGGCCTTGAGGTTCTGGAGGACGAAAAAGATCCGTCCATGCGCGAGTTCGCCCAGGAGCTGATCGCAAAGAGCGCGCGCCAGGCCTCGGCCCGCCTGCAACTGTGCCGCATCGCCTTCGGCGCCGCCGGTTCGGCGGGCGCGGAGATCGACACTGGCGACGCCGAGCAGGTGGCGCGCAATTTCTTTTCTGATGACAAGACCCGGCTCGACTGGGCGGGCCCCCGGCTGCTGCTGCCCAAGAACCGGGTGAAGCTGCTGCTGAACGTGCTGCTGATCGCCGCCACCGCCATTCCGCGCGGCGGTCAGCTGAATGTTGAGGTTGGCCCGGAAGGTCGCGCCTTTACCGTGCGCGCCCAGGGCGTTAACGCCCGCATTCCGCCGCATGCGGAAGAGCTGATCGCCGGCGCGCCCGCCAGTGGCTCCGTCGACGCCCATGCCATCCAGCCCTATTACGCCGGACTGATCGCCCGCGCGGCGGGCATGGCCGTGGCCTTCGCCATCAATGCCGATGTCGTCATCATCAATGTGACGCAGGCCGGCTGAAGCCTGGCGAAGGGCGGGCGCCTGGTCGTGCGCCAGCGCCTTCCAGTCTCACCAGGCATCCTTGCCAGACAATGGGGCCGCTTCCGGTCAGCCTGGACCGGCGATGGCGCCCGCAGGCCTGCTCCGTTCTGACCGGCCGGACGCTTCCGTCTGGCCGGGAAGGCGTCCCGGACGCATTCAGGAAAACAAAATCCGGGACAGCAAAAAACGCGGTGAGGCCGGGCCTCCCGCGTTTCGCGCTTGCTGTGATGGGGCAGCTGGTGCGCCGCGCGGCCTCAGGCGGAGATCCGCTCCTCGCCGGCCGGCTCGCGCAGCACGTAGCCGCGGCCCCAGACCGTCTCGATGTAATTCTTGCCGTAGGAGGCGTTGGCCAGCTTCTTGCGCAGCTTGCAGATGAAGACGTCGATGATCTTCAGCTCGGGCTCGTCCATGCCGCCATAGAGATGGTTCAGGAACATCTCCTTGGTGAGCGTCGTGCCCTTGCGCAGGCTGAGCAACTCCAGCATCTGATATTCCTTGCCGGTCAGATGCACGCGCTGGCTGCTGACTTCCACCGTCTTGGCGTCAAGGTTGACCACCAGGTCGCCGGTGATGATGACCGACTGGGCGTGGCCCTTCGAGCGCCGGACGATGGCGTGAATGCGGGCGATCAGCTCGTCCTTGTGGAACGGCTTGGTCAGATAGTCGTCGGCGCCGAAGCCGAGACCGCGCACCTTGTCCTCGGTGCCGGCGAGGCCGGACAGGATCAGGATCGGCGTTTTGACCTTGGCGACGCGCAGCGAGCGCAGCACCTCGTAGCCCGACATGTCCGGCAGGTTCAGGTCCAGCAGGATAATGTCGTAGTCATACAGCTTGCCGAGGTCGACGCCTTCCTCACCGAGATCGGTGACATAGACATTGAAGCTCTCGGACTTGAGCATCAGCTCGATGCTTTGCGCAGTCGCGCTATCGTCTTCAATGAGCAGAACGCGCATCTCGGCTCCCCAACGTCGTATCGGTTACGGGCACGCGCCCTCCATGGCCGCCGTTGCCGCCATCGGCGCTGGCCGCCCTGTCGATCCGATTCGAAACGCTAACCACTAACGGTTAACAAAATCTGATTCAGGCTAGCAAGGTCGTCTGTCAGATGGTGACAAGAAAGTGTCCATGCTGTTGAAAAATCAGATTTTTAGGTTCCGAAAAATAGTTAATGAACTGGATTAACGAATCGACGCAAGTGATTCTGGCGACTCCGGGCTGCGCATCTGCCGCCGCCCGGCGCCGGTCATGCCAATCTGGTCGTCAATGGTAAACAAAATGTTGCCAACAGGCGCCAAAATCAGGGCGCCATGTGGACAGCGGCCGCCAGGCGGTAAGGAAGGCTCAACCTTCCCAAGGCATTGTTGCCCAAGGTTTGGCGCCAGCGGCGCAAGCCTCCGCCTTGCGTGGCGCCGGTGTGACAGCCGGTGGCGCGTCGCACGCCTTCCCCAGGGCTGCGACTTGCGGGGGACGTCGCCGGCCTTGGACGGGGAGCCAGGGACGCTCATGAAATCGCGTGATACATTGTTGCGGCTCAAGCGCTTTCAGGCCGATGGCAAACGCCGTCGCGTCATGCAGATTGAAACCATGGCCGCAGAATTCGAGCGCATGGCCGCCGAACTTGAGCGGGAGATTGGTCAGGAGGAGGCGCGGACCGGCATCGCCGATCCGGAGCATTTCGCCTATTCCACCTACGCCGCCGCCTCCCGCACGCGACGGGACAATCTGTTGCGCTCCGCTGGCGAACTGAAGGCGCAGCTGCACGAGGCCCGCGCCGAGCTGGACGAGGCGCAGGAAGACCTGAAGGCCGCCGAGGCGATGGATGACCGCGAGCGCGCCGCTGACGACTGGCGTCCCGGTCCGGCCCGCGCCGCCCGTCTCGGGGCCTGATCCGGCCGCCCGTTCCGGTCCTGATTCTGGCAGGGGCTTCTGGCATTGGCGTCACCGAGGCTATCCGCGTCGCCGCGCCAATGCCGGATGACGCGCGTGCGTTTTGTCATTGCCGCCAGGGCCATGCGCAACCCGATGCAAAGCTCAAATCCGTTCAGACGCGGGCCCGGCGGCGCGGCAAGGCCACGGCGCCGCCGCATGACGTGCGTCGTGGCGTCGCGACCCCGCGCCGGGCCTTGTAACCGGCTCATTTCCTCCCACCTGAAGTTCTGGCTTGCGGCGTCTCCGGCGCTGGGGCACACCTGCAATGGCGCGCACTTTCCTTCCGGCGCGCATGACCCCGGGCCGGCTGGCAAATGAGAAAGTACGCTGATTATATCTGGCCCGTCGTCGGCCTGTGCGCGGTCGTGTTCGCGGGCTGGCTGCTGTATCGCGAGCTGTCGGGGATCTCGCTTGCCGAGATTTCCGGCGCCATCGGCGCCATTCCGCTGAAAAACTGGATAGGGGCGGTTTTCGCCACCGTCGTCGCTTACGGCGCCCTGGCCTGGTACGATCGCATCGCCCTGTTGCATCTGGGCAAGAGCCTGCCCTGGCCGGTGATTTCGCTGGTGTCCTTCACGACTTACGCCCTGTCCCACAATATCGGCGCCTCGGTGTTTTCTGGCGCCATGGTCCGGCTGCGCGCCTATGGCGCCATGGGGCTGAGCCTTGCCGAAGTGGGCGTGCTGGTGGCCCTGTGCTCCTTCACCTTCGGTTTTGGCGCGGTGTTGCTGGGCGGCCTCGTGCTGGTGGGCGAGCCGCACATCATCCAGCGGCTTTTCGATATCCCCCAGGGTTGGGCTTTCGGCGCCGGCGTCGCGCTGCTGTTGCTGGTGGCGCTGTATGTCTATGGCTCGTGGAAGGAATTCCGGCCCTGGCGCATTGGCAATTTCTCGATCGTCTATCCACGCATGCCGATCGTCATCCGCCAGCTTTTCGCGGCGCCGCTTGAGCTGATCGGCGCCGCCGGCATCATCTATTTCGCCCTGCCTGACGCCTACAATCCGGGCTTCTTCATCGTGCTGGGCGTGTTCGTGGCGTCGTTCTGCGTCGCCCTGGCCTCCAATGCCCCTGGCGGCATCGGCGTGCTGGAGGCGGTGTTCATCATGGCCATGCCCGGCGTGCCCAAGGCCGACGTGCTGGCGGCGCTGCTGGTGTTCCGCCTGCTTTACCTGCTGATCCCCCTGGCGTTCTCGCTGGTGGTCGTTGTGCTGTTCGAGCGCTCCCGCCTGTCGAAGGTCATGCAGGAACGCCTGGCCGAAGCCGCCAAGGACAAGCAGGGCAGTTCCCATGACGGCGCCGCCGGGTGAGCAACGGCCCCGATTCCGCGCCGAAGTCAGGTGGCGATCCGGCTCCAGCTTTCGATCCGGTTGAAGGCGCGGCGGCCAGCGCCCTCATCCTGCGCGCCTGGCGCGCCCGGGTCGCTGACCAGCTGTTGCGCCCGTTCGGCGCCGGCGCCCGCAAGCGGTTGCGCCGCCTGCGGCTGGGGTTGCGGGCCCTGTCCGGGCAGGCCGGCGGCGGCTGGTTCATTCCCTACCGTCATGCCCGCCCGCATCTGCGGCCGGCCTACCCGGCGCTGGAGCCGTTATTCCGCGAGGCCGCGCCGCGCATGGCGGCGCTGCTTGAGGACATCGCCCGGCTGCGCGCGGCCCTGCGCGCAATTCCGCCCTCGGGCCCTGGGCTGCGCTGGGGCCAGAGCTGGTTTCCCCGCCTTGACGCGGCGGCGGCCTACGCCATGGTGCGGCGCCTGCATCCGGCGCGCGTCATCGAGATCGGCTCGGGCCATTCCACCCGTTTCCTGACGCGGGCGCTCGCCGACATGGACGCTGACCCGGCGACATTGCTGGCCATTGATCCGGCGCCGCGCGCCACCCTCGCCCAAACCGGCGCCCGGCATGTCGCGGCCCTGGCGGAGGATGTTGACCGGGAGCTGTTTGCGGGCCTCGGCGCCAACGACATCCTGTTCATCGACTCCAGCCACATTGCCATGCCCGGCTCTGACGTGGACGTGTTGCTGCTTGACGTGTTGCCGCGCCTGCCTGCGGGCGTTTACGTCCACATCCACGATATCTTCCTGCCAGAGCCCTATCCCGAAAGCTGGACCTGGCGCGGCTACAATGAGCAGACGGTCGTCGGCGCCCTGTTGCAGGGCGGGGCGTATGAACTGGTGTTCGCCAGCCACTGGGCTGGCCGCAACCTGCCAGACCAGACCCAGGCCGCCGTTGGCTGGCTGCCGCTGGCGGAGGGCGCGATGGAAACCAGCCTGTGGTTGCGCAAAACGGCGGCGCCGCTCGCGGGGCAAGCGTTTCCGGCCTGACGTGACCCCGTTCACCTGATTCCAGCTCACATGGCTCCAGGTCGCTTGACTCCAGGTCACTTGCCATGACGCAGGGGCATCAGATGGGCCGCGCCGACGACCTTGTCGCCATTCTGCGGGCTGTCCCGCTGTGCTGGCGGCTGCTGGCGTGTGTGCGCGACCTCGAACTGCCGGATTGCTGGATTGGCGCGGGTTTCATTCGCAACACGGTGTGGGATTGGGCGCACGGTCGCAGGCCGTCGCCGTCTGATGGCGACGTGGACGTTGTCTGGTTCGATGCGTCCCGGCAAGACAAGGGGCTGGACCTGGCATATGAAAGCCAGCTCCTGGCCATGGCTCCCGGCATCGGCTGGTCAGTCAAAAACCAGGCGCGGATGCACCTGCGCAATGGCGATCAACCCTATGCCTCGACCATGGACGCCATGCGCCACTGGCCCGAAACGGCGACGGCTGTCGCCGTCCGGCGCACCGGACGCGACGGCTGCGAAATCGCCGCGCCCTTTGGCCTGGATGATCTGATGGACGGCGTGCTGCGGCCGACCCCGCATTTCGCCAGCGGAAAGCGCGACATCTGTCGGGAGCGCGTCCGTCTCGGGCAATGGCAGGCGCGATGGCCACGGCTCCGGGAGGCTTGAGCGCAATCTCCTGCGCCAGCGCCACGGGTGCGGGCGCAAAAAAAGCCGCCCTGCGGCGGCCTGAGCGTCAGAAACGGCGCTGTCCCCGCCAGGTCTGAACCTGCGGGGACCGCCGTTTCACTGCCTGTAAAGCTGGATGCGCGTGGTGCGCAGTCCGGCAAGGCCATGCTGGTCGATCGACATCTGCCAGCTGAGGAATTCCTCAACCGTCAGCGTGTAGCGGCTGCAGGCCTCTTCCAGGCTCAGGAGGCCGCCGCGAACGGCGGCGACCACTTCCGCCTTGCGGCGGATAACCCAGCGTCGTGTGTCCGGAGGCGGCAGGTCCGCGATGGTGAGCGGACTGCCGTCAGGCCCGATCACGTATTTGACCCTCGGGCGGTGGGTTTCGCTCATGGTACGCTCATACACTCAATGATCCATGTCGATGAGGGCAATCTGGCACGCGCTGTTTTAAGAATTGCCTAAAGCAAAACCTTGGGTATTCCCGTGATGGAACGTGGTGAACAGTGTGTTTCCACCCCGCGCCGGAACGATGTCTCCAGATGACCTTGCAGCCGCCGCCTGTGCCGGGGCGGGACGCCGGGGGCTTCTGGCGGGAGGCGGTGGGAACGCTTCGGTCATACTTTTTCCGCAGCCGTCGGCCATGCACGGGGGCAGGCGACCGGGAAAGGCGCGGGATGCGGGCCGCATGAGCATCCGCGCCGCGCCGGGACCCGCATCCGCGCTGCGCCGGGCCCCTGGCGCGGGCAGGTGGCGTCCGGCCGGCTTTGCGGTTATCACACGGGCGCGGCCGCCACCCGCCGGCATGATG
Source organism: Camelimonas sp. ID_303_24 (assembly GCF_053543495.1). Classification (NCBI taxonomy): domain Bacteria; kingdom Pseudomonadati; phylum Pseudomonadota; class Alphaproteobacteria; order Hyphomicrobiales; family Chelatococcaceae; genus Camelimonas; species Camelimonas sp. ID_303_24. The sequence continues at coordinate 8,717 of NZ_JBLLJM010000003.1, read as the reverse complement.
CGGCGCAATGGCGGATGGGCGCCGTTTGCCGCCGGCGCCTGCGTCCGCCATCATGGGCGCGGCCACCGTCGCGACGTTTGAAGAGCCAGGAACCGATGTCCGCCACGCCGTTGAACAGCCTCGATCTTCCCATGGCGCCGCGCGATACCCGCGTGGTCGTCGCCATGTCCGGCGGCGTTGACTCGTCCGTGGTCGCGGCCCTGCTGAAGGACCAGGGCTATGACGTCACCGGCGTCACCCTGCAGCTGTACGATCATGGCGCCGCAGTGCATCGCAAGGGCGCCTGCTGCGCCGGCCAGGATATTCACGACGCCCGCCGCGTCGCCGACCGGCTGGGCATTCCCCATTACGTCCTCGATTACGAGGACCGCTTCCGTGAGGCGGTGATCGACCGTTTCGCTGACAGCTATCTGGCCGGCGAGACGCCGATCCCCTGCGTTGAGTGCAACCGCACGGTGAAATTCGCCGATCTCTTGCGCACCGCCGTGGACATTGGCGCCCATGTGCTGGCGACGGGCCATTATGTCTCCAGCCGGTTGCTGCCGGATGGCCGCAGGGGCCTGTTCCGCGCCGCCGATCCGGACAAGGACCAGACCTATTTTCTTTACGCCACCACCCAGCCGCAGCTCGACATGCTGCGCTTTCCGCTGGGCGGCATGACCAAGAGTCAGACGCGCGAACTGGCCCGCCACTACGGCCTGGCCGTCGCCGAGAAAAGCGAGAGCCAGGATATCTGTTTTGTGCCAAATGGCGGTTACGCCGACCTGATCCGCAAGTTGCGGCCGGAGGCGGCGACGCCCGGTGACATTGTCCATGTCGATGGCCGCGTGCTCGGCCGCCACGACGGCATCATCCGCTTCACCGTTGGCCAGCGTCGTGGTCTCGGCCTCTCCGGCGGCGAGCCGCTGTATGTGGTGGCGCTGGATGCTCCCCGCGCCCAGGTCATCGTTGGCCCGCGCGAGGCGCTGCTGACGCGCCGGGTGAAGCTGCGCGACATGTCGTGGATTGGCGACGGCCCCTGGGGCGATCTGCCGGCCGGCGGCCTGGAGGTGGCGGTGCGCGTCCGCTCCACCCGCGCGCCCGCGCCCGCGGCGCTGCATTGCCGCGATGGCGAGGCCGAGGTCGAACTGGCGGTGGGCGAGGAGGGCGTGGCCCCCGGCCAGGCCTGTGTGATTTACGACAGCGCCGGGCCGGAGGCGCGGGTGCTCGGCGGCGGCGTCATCAACCGCGCCCCGCGCGCGGCGCCGGGCGATGCGCTCAATGGCGCGCGCCAGGCCGGCGCGCGGACGGGAATGGGCGCCTGACGCAAGGGCGCTTGCGGTGAAAGCCGGCCCGACGCATTTTCTTAACGTGGGCCGGCTATCAGTCGCGCCAGAACATATTTCAGAACAGCGGCTCCACGGATGGGGAAATCGCTCTCCAGACGCGGTGCACGGAGACGGATCGGGCCTGGACCGGTTCCGGAGCGGGCAGCGCGAAGCTGCGCCGCGGCGCCGGGCCAGTGTTCCGGGCATTCCTGAAAGAGGGATTTGAATGGGCGCCACTTCGGGCAACGGCGACGATGCGTCCCGGCATGGTTTTGACCAGCCGGACATTTCGTCCATCAAGAAAGCGTATGCTCGCTGGGCTCCCGTTTATGATCTGACCTACCGGCGGCTCACCGCGCCGGGCCGGCGGGCGGCGGTGCAGGCCGGGCTTGCCTGCGGCCGCACCATCCTGGAGGTGGGCGCTGGCACCGGCATGTCGCTGGAGGAATATCCCGGCGACTGCACGGTCGTCGCCACGGACCTGTCCGAGGACATGCTGAAACTCGCCATGCGCAAGGTGCGCGAGAAGGCGCTCAGCCATGTGAAGGGCGTCGTGGTGATGGACGGCTGCCATCTCGGCTTCCCTGATGGCTCCTTTGACGCCGTCAGCGCCCAGATGATGATTACCCTGGTGCCGGACCCGGAAGGCGCCATGGATGAGTTCGCGCGCGTGCTGAGGCCTGGCGGCGAGATTATCCTCGTCAACCATTTCGGCGCCGACGGGGGGGCGCAGGCGCGCCTGGAAGAGGCCATCGCGCCGCTGGTCAGCAAAGTGGGCTGGAGCTCCGCGTTCAAGGTGTCGCGCCTTGATGACTGGGCCCGCCGGCGCGGTGACTTCACGCTGGTCGCGGTGCAGTCGCTCAAGCCGTTCGGTTTCTTCAAGCTGGTGCGGTTGCGCAAGGCCGGTTGAGCCCCGCCGCCAGGCGCTGGCGTTCTTCGCGTCTGGCGCCGCCCGCCGCCGCCTTCGCGTCACGATGAGGATAACTTGACCGGTGTCCTTGACAGGGCGCGCGATGCCCCCCTATATCCGCCCTGTCTTCGGTCTGGCCGCGTCCTCTGGACAGGTCGTCAGGTCGCTGCGGCGGGGTAGCTCAGCTGGTTAGAGCAGCGGAATCATAATCCGCGTGTCGGGGGTTCGAGTCCCTCCCTCGCTACCAAAATTTCCATGACGGAATTGGTATCTGAGCCGCAAACCCGCCCGATGTTGGCGGGTTTTTGCGTTTCTGTGCGCTGAAAAAAATGCCGTACAGTTCCAGTGGCTGTAAATCGGCGCAAACCAGTCCATGCAATGCGGATACAACACGGCGACGCGGAGAGCCCATGAGCAAAATCGTTGTTGCGATTCTCCTGGCTGTCAGCCTCACGGCTTGTGCGGGCCGGTCATGCCGCGACTGGCCTGGCGCGTGCATCATCCAGTGAACGCGGGCAGCGGATGAGGTGGCAGGTCAACGTCCTGCTGTATCCGGCTGCTGGATGCGCGACGATGTTCGTTGATTGCTGGCCGTCAGGGCGTTCCGGTCGGCGGCCAGCGCGACAGTGGCCGGGTTGTCGCCGTCGTTAAAGGTGGCGACGCCACAACTCAGGGTGACGCCGGGAAATCCGTGGCGTTGCACAATGGCGGCCATGCGATCGGCGAGATCGCGCAAGCTCTGCGCATGTGCCTGTCCGCCCTGGGCGGTTCGCCAGATCACCCTGTCTGGCCCGGAGGGCAGCACTTCGGCAATTGGTGGGCAGGACATGACGATGGCCTGCTGCAGATCGCCGATGTCGGCTTTCTGGAAGTTGGCCGGCGCATTGCCCGAGAGCAGGCGGTCGATCCTGAACGACCAGAGCAGCGCGCCGTCGCGGGGCGCGGCGGACCGGCGATCGGCAAGTCCGCGTTTCAGCGCCGCCGTTATCGCCGTGGTGCGCGGCAGCCCGTCCGAAAGCATCAGATTGACATAGCCAATGGCCATGATGGCGATCGCCGTCATGGCCAGAAACGCCACAGGCCAGGCCGTGCCCGCGTAGCGGTCACTGAGGCTGGGGAGCATGGCAACCGCGCCGACCACCCTGACCCCCATGGTGGCGAGAATAAAGACCCACAGAACAGCCAGGAGCCGCCGTCCGGGAAGCTGCAAGCCGCCGCGCGTGAGCTGCCGGACGGCAATGGCCGCCCAGGCGAACCCGATGATCGCGAACAGCCACACCGCAAACAGGGGCGTGGCGCGGAAGGTCGCGAAACAGCTGGCGACGAGCCAGATGAAGGCTGGTGAAACCAGCAAAAATATATTGGACCTGAGGCCGTCCGCGCTCCGGACGCCCTGGACCAGGAACGCCAGCCCCGTGACGATGACAGGGTTGGCGGTTGTCGCGTACAGCCAGTGAGGCCATCCGAAGTAGCGCGAGCCATAGAGGGCCGACCCCACTCCGATGGTGAGCACGCCGAGGCCCGACCAGAAAAGGTCCGGGCTCTCGGGAAAGCGCCGCCATCTCAAAAGGAGCGCTATGCCCTGCACCAGGCTCCAGAGCGTGATGGCGCCAGAGAAAATCGCCAGATCCAAGGGGTCCTCCGCCGGCCATGTGACGCGCGCGTTCGCCTGGACACCGGTCCGCCACCCGGCCGGTTTTCTGGAGCCATGAACCGCTGTCGCCTCCAGTGAAACGAAAACACGGGATCATGTCTATCGTTGACGTGTTGGCGGCCCGGAGACGATGCGGAGGACGCCGCCGCAGGCAGACGGATAATTTACTTTCTGGCGCATCGTATCTTGCGCTGACGCGCCACAGGCTCTGGTATCATCAATCAGGCATGGTCGCGTCCGGAGGCGCTGCATGATGACGGGCACGAGGGATATTGTCGGCAGGTTCCGGGTCACTGATGGCGACGCCTTTCGCCTGAAACAGTTCGACCCTGGCGAAACCTGCGGCCTCGACATCGAGAAGGATGAGGCGAAGCTGCTGTTGCAGGCCGGCGTCAAACGGCTGCGCGCATTGCAGGAGCGGCTCTATGCCCGCAAGCAGTGGTCGGTGCTGATTGTCCTGCAGGCCATGGATACGGCGGGCAAGGATGGCGTGATCGAGCACGTCATGTCCGGCGTGAATCCGCAGGGCTGCATGGTGCATTCGTTCAAGCAGCCCAGCGCTGCGGAACTGGCGCATGATTTTCTGTGGCGGGGCGGCTGCCGCTTGCCGGAGCGCGGCGCCATCGGCATTTTCAACCGCTCCTATTATGAGGAGACGCTTGTTGTCCGCGTTCACGAGGCCATGTTGCGGGCAGAGGGCCTGCCGCCAGACCTGGTGGGCAAGGACATCTGGAAACAGCGCTTCAAAAGCATCCGCGAATTCGAGAAACACCTGACCCGCAACGGCACGGTGATCCTGAAGTTTTTCCTGAACGTCTCGAAGGATGAACAACGCCGGCGCCTGCTGGCGCGCATCGATGAGCCGGACAAGAACTGGAAATTCTCGGCGGCAGATCTGGCCGAACGCCAGTATTGGGACGACTACCAGGACGCCTACCAGCAGATGATCGCCCATACGGCGACCAGCAGGGCGCCGTGGCACGTGACGCCGGCTGACAACAAATGGTTCACCCGGATCGTCGTGGCGGCGACCATTATCGGCGCCCTCGAAAAGCTAGATCTGGATTTTCCGGTTGTCGACGACGCCGCGCGCCGCGCCATGGCGAAGGCCCGCGCCCAATTGCTGGCCGAGAATGACGGCGATCGTGACCGGGCGCGGGCAGGGGAGCCGCGGCCCTCATGACCCGCGCCCATGACCCGATCCCAAAACATCGGCCATAAAACGCCGGCCATAAACGTCGACCTTGGGAACGACCTGGCTGGCGACGGCGTTTTCTCCCTGATTCGGCCGGGCGCGGCGCGTCCGGCGCAGGGGCGGGGGCTTTCGGGAGGCGCAGATGTCGGTCACCGAACCGCCGCCCATGTCCCGCACGGTCGCGCTGGGCTATGCGGTGGGTCTGCCGCTGGCGCTGGTCGCATTGGTGTTTGGGCCAGTCGGGCGTCTCGACTGGTCCCCCGGTTGGCGCTTCATCGCTTTTCTCGTCATTGTTTACGGCGTGGCCGCGCTGGCGCTGGCGCGGGTCAACCCGGTTATCTTCCGCGCCCGCAGCCGCTTCCAGCCTGGCACGGAGCGCTGGGATCTGGCGCTGCTGGCGTTCATGCTGCCGGCAATGCTGCTGGAAATCCCCCTCGCCACGCTGGACGCCGGGCGGATGATGTGGTCGCCGGCTCCGCCGGCGGTTATTGCCTCGGGTTATGCGCTGCTTGGGGCGGGCATTGCCCTTGCGGCATGGGCGCAGGCCGTTAACCGTTTCTTCGAACCTGGCGTCCGGCTGCAGCGCGAGCGGGGCCAGCATGTCATTTCCACCGGGCCTTATGCGATTGTCCGCCACCCAGGTTACGTCGGCGCTTTCATGGTGTTCGCCGGTCTGGCGCTGGCCCTTGGCTCATACTGGGCGCTGGTCCCGGCGGGGATCGCCAGCGCCATTCTTGTCGTGCGCACCGCCTGGGAGGATGCGCTGTTGCGCGGCGGGCTGGATGGATACGCGGCCTATGCGCTGCGGGTGCGCTACCGGCTGCTGCCTGGCGTCTGGTGAGGCCGTGGGCGTGGTTCCCGCTGGCGTCAGGCGGGCTTTTTGCCCTACCTTCTCCCGGCCGGCATCAGGCATGGCGGCCACGCGCTTTCCCCGAAGGCGCGACGTGGACAGGGGGCGCGGGCATGACGCATGGGGTCTGGCTTGAAGTTGCCCTGAATGGTCCGTGGGGCCGGGCATTGCAGCCGCTGTCGCCGCTCTCGGTGGCGGAGATTGTCGCCGATGGCGTCGCCTGCGTGCACGAGGGCGCCGCCATCGTCCATGTGCACGCCTGGGACCCCGATGCGGGCGTGCAGATTGATTGCGCTGATACATACGCCCGCATTATCGAGGGCATTCGCGAAAAGGTGGACGCCATCGTCTATCCGACCATCGCGGCTGAGCCGGATCGTTATGCGGTGATCGAGCAACTGGCCCGGCGCGGCCTGCTGGAATGGGCGGTGCTCGATCCTGGCAGCGTCAATATCGACCCGCTGGCGGAGCGTCCCGGCGCGCCGGGATTTGTCTACGCCAACGCGCCGGCGACCATCGGGCGCGGTTTCGAGCTGGCGGTGCGCTGGGGTTTTCATCCCGCCTTCGCCATCTACGAGCCGGGCTTCGTCCGGGCGGCGCGCGCCTGGCTCGACCGTTTTCCGGCCTGCCCGCCGCCGGTGTTCCGGCTGATGTTCTCGACGCAATACGCCTTTGGCTTCCCGCCCGCGCCATACGCCTTCGAGGCCTGGCGACGCCTGCTGGAGGATCTGGCCCCGGGATTGCCGGTGATGCTCAGCGGCATCGGCGTGGATACACTCACCTTGCTGCCCGAAGCGCTGGCCATGGGCGCGCATGTGCGGGTGGGGCTGGAGGACATGCCGACCGGCTGTGACCTCTCCAATCCGGCGTTGGCGCGGCGCATGGCCGAGGCCATCGCCATGCGCGGCCTCGCCCTGGCCCCGGCGGCCGGGGTGCGCGCCGCCATGGCCGGGCTGTCAACGGCCCGTCCGGCGGGACGCGGCGATTGCGCCGCCCCATAGCCACAGGCCCATTGCAGAAAACGGGCGGACCCGGAAGCCCGCCGTCCGGGGCGCGCCTACTCGCCAACCAGCGCGCCAAACGGCGCAAAGCGCTCGCCGTCGAACCGGGTCAGGCTCATTTTCTTGATCGGATAATAGTCCTGCGGGCCGGTCTGGACGCGGATGCCCGGCAGCAGCATGTCCGGCTGGTAATCAAGGCTGGTCGCCTGCTTCATGATATTCTCCGCCGAGAAGTCGCCGTTGCACTTCTCTAGCGTCCTGTGCAGCGTTTCTGCCTGCAGATAGGCGATCACGTTATAAATCTCGCGACGGTCGCCCTCGGGGAAGTACTTCTCCATGAACGCGACCCAGCGCTTCAGGCCTGGATCGTCCTTCCACTTTGGATCGTTGGGATCCTTGTAGGTGGTGGCGGACATGACGCCGACGGCTTTTTCCGCGCCCACGGGGATAATCACCGCGCCAATCGAGGCGGAGGCCGAATAGATGAAATGGGGCGGCTGCCAGTTCAGCGCGTGAATTTTGCGGATGGCCTGCGCCGTGTATTTGGGCGTGCTGACATCGACAATCACCTCCGCGCCGGCGGACTTCAGCGTGATGATCTGGGAATCGATGGTCGGATCGCCGCTTTCATAGGTCAGCTCCCGGACGATATGGGCCGCTGCCGGCCCCAGCGCCTCCTTCAGCCCCTTGACATAGTCGCGGCCAAACTCCGCGTTCTCATACAGCACGCCGATTTTCTTGCCGGCCAGGTTCTGGGCGATGTAAGCGCCGATGGCCTTGCCCTCGGTCACCAGGGTTGGCTGCCAGCCAATCGTCCAGGGAAATTCCCTGTAGTTGCCAAACGCCGCCGCGCCGCTTGAGACGAACAGTTGCGGCAGCTTGCGCGCGTTCATGTATTTGCGGGCGGCCAGGCCCTGGGATGAGCCGAAGTGGGCGAACATCAACGCCACATTCTCGCCTTCCACCAGCTTGCGCGTGTTCTCGATGGCCTTGGCCGGGGTGAAGGCGTCATCCAGTGACAGAAATACAATCTTCCTGCCGCCGACGCCGCCCGTGTCATTGATCATCTTCATATAAGCGGCGTGCAGCCGGGGAATGGTCGAGAAGGATGAGGCCGGGCCGCTGTAGACGGACGACTGGCCAATTTTCAGTTCGCCATCGGCCAAGGCCGGCAAGGCGGCGCCGGCAATGGCCAGCGCCAGCGCCAGCCGGCCAATGCTCCGGCGGCTGGGGCCGCGCGTCGGGCGGCCGGTTTTCTGACGCGTAATGTGAAGCGTTTCGCCCTTCATGCGACGTTCCCCCTGAAGCGTTCTTCCTGCGGCGCGACTGACCGGAGCTTTTGGCCCGATCGCGCGCCCAAATCCAATTGTTATATGAGATACCAAAACATACTGTCGGGCGCCGGACAATGCGGCGCGCTTCGTCGTGGCGCAGACGGCGGGCATGGTCGGCCGTGTGATTTTCTGTAATCACGAATAATAATTTGATGATTTAAGTTGTAATTTGAAGATAACGAATATTTAATGATAACCGTTACCTTGCGTGATGACATTCATGTTTTGAAGGATGACGTTTGGGGGGCTGCAGGATGGGGTGCTACAGGTGTCGTCTCAGGTTGGGTTGGGCGCAATCCCTGTCAGGATCCGCTGTATTTCTGGCGGCGGGGTCGCTCGCGAACGCTGCGGATCTTCCGATGATGAAGTCCGCTCCGGTTGAATATGTGAAGGTTTGCGCGACGCACGGCGTCGGCTTCTTCTACATTCCGGGTACGGACACCTGTATCCGCATCGGCGGCCGCGT